>JAHDBZ010000002.1:42441-75082 GCA_020630245.1 Candidatus Altimarinota bacterium | reverse complement strand
ATTAGCACCGCCAACGTCCCAAAGAGTCGTGCCAGCAGATTAATGATCCGTGACAGGATATTGTTCTTTTGATTCTCTGGATCACTTGATCCGTCGATCCGAAGATTTTTTTCATTCCCGACGCTCAGGTTATTAAGATCAAAGAAACCCGTTTGCGTTTGAAGTTGCTGGCGGACACGAGCTTTATCAGCTTCGTCAGCTGATTGTGTGGCATTGCCCAAGGCTTTGTTGTAGTCCTTTATATCGGCAGTATTAGCCGCATCGAATTCTTCTTCTGCCTTATCAAGTTTATCTTTCTCGTCTTTACATTGCTCTTTGATTTCCTCATCAGTCTTTCCCTTTGTACATTTTTCATAATTCTCCTTAGCCTGGTTGTAGGCTTTCTCTTTGTTTTGAAAGTTCTCAAGGCCGGCTGGTGGATTGTTTTCTACGTATTTCTTGGCTTCATTCGAACAAGTAGCTTTATCACGAGCTGTTTTTTCCGCGTCACAAACCGTTGCTAGACACTGGCTCAGTGCTGAGCCTTGTTTACTTTTACAGCCACCGCTGGTCGCTTCTAGACACTGAGTACGTGCCGCACTTTCTCCAGTTGGACAAACATCCTGAGCCGTATCAAATTTAGATTGATAAGACGGGTTTACTGGTTCTGGAGTAGTAGATCCACTCGTCGTTGGACTTGGTGTTGAAGGAGTATCTCCAGCACTATTGTCTCCTCCCGCATCGGCTGTCGTAGGAGCTGCAGTACTGTCATCAGTTGAATTTTCTACTAGATCTTCTTTAAGAGGCTTACAACTTCCATCAGCGGCAGCCACAAAACCTATCTCGCACGGAGACGATTCTTCGTCAACCAATCCTGTACAGCGTCCACTATTTTTATTTTCTTCAGAGTCACAGTTAAAATCCTTTCTATACTGATCGTTGAGGGCGTTTAGCTGCTGAATCTTTTTTTCTAAATCTGTTTGCAAGTCTATAATTTTTTGTTGCTGAGCTTTTTCCGCATTCTCCAAACTTTTAAGTCTATCATTTTGGAACGCTAAATCTGATTCCAGATTCTTTATTTGTTGGTCTACTGATCGAATCAACGTTCTACTTTGAGTATATTTTTCATTGTTTTTCAGTTCTGTTTGTTCTGTTTTTGCGGTTAACAGTAGCTGTCTTTTTTCTTCTACAAGCTCTGCTAACCCCCTACAAAAATCATCATTTTTGTAAGTTCCAGGCTGGTAGGTGCTGCCAGATGGAATATAACATTCCTGTCTATATTTTTCCTGATTAGTAGACAGCTCAGATTCTGCTACAGAAACCTTCTCATCCACTGCTTTTAATTTAGCTTCGTGTGTCACAATAAAACTAGTAGCCTGTATTTTTTCCGTTTTTTTCTCCTCAATTTCAGCAATTATGCGTGTTTGCTCAGAATTTATACCTTCTCTCGTATAAGTTTTCTGTGTTATACCCAATCCTCCCCAGGTAAATTCAAAAGGATTTAATTTCTTCGTCTCCTCAGATATTTGTGTCTTTAGTTTTGCGATGTCTGCTTTAAGTTCATCTCTCGATTGTCCAAAAACACTACCTCCGAACAGAAATAGTACACTCAACCCCAATACCAGTAGTTTTTTTGTTTTTGTCATTATCTATGCATTATATCTTAAATTAAGCCTTTTTTCAAGGCAAATAAAGGTCAGAAAGCGAGCCCAAAGACAAAAAATGTTGGATTTAACTTTTTAGCAGTTTTTTATCAAACCATAGAAACGACACCTAACACTCGCAAATACAACTTCATGAAGATTAGATGAAGACCACTACTTGACTGCCTTTCCATCGGTTTATAGAGTAAAAATGAACTATGGAAAAAATAGACGTCGTTATCCAGATGTTAAAAGCCACCAACCAGCGGCTTGATCGCCTCGAAGCTGAAAATCAACGACGCTTTGAGGCCATAGAACAAAAACTAAATACAATCGACGAAAAATTCATCGCCATAGGAAAGCACCTGGAACACATTGAACACCGAATCGAACGCGTCGAAACTCGTTTAGACCGTGTCGAAACGCGATTAGATCGGATGGAAGATGCTATTTTATCAGACCGAGAAAAACTGCAGGCTGTCTACGATGCTCGTGAACGCGTCAAAATCGATTTTGGTTGGCAGTGGAGTGCCGTTAGCTTTGTCATGGTGATCATGGGCGCTAGCATTGTCAAAATACGCCCCTTCTAGAGTCTCGTGTTCTCGCGATCTCGCAATCTGCCCTATTGCCACTCAAAACTATCCCACACCCAATCCACGATGTGTTTGGTTTCGGTAAAACGGTCCGTTGAGCCTAATACGACCGTCAGCACTTCATTGCCGTCTTCATCAACCGCAAGATTTACAAAGCACTGCCCAGCTAATGGTGTGTAACCAGTTTTAACCCCCTTGGTATCAACAAAACTACCAAATAAACGGTTCGTCGTAACTTTCTCGTGGAAAAATTCCCCGTCGATGGAAGTACCGTAGAAGTGCTGGAGCTGCACAACGGCCGCAAACCACTCATCTCGGAGCAAGATCCGGGTTAGTTTCATCACATCACGCGCCGACATAAGGTTTCCCTTGGTCTCGATCTTACAGCCCGGCTGAGTCACATCACAGTTGTCCACGGGCCCCTCGACATCGAGTCCTGAAGCGTTATAAAACTGCGCAGAATCGAGTCCCAGCTCACGCGCTTTCGCATTCATTTTTTCGACAAAGTTTTTTTCCGATCCCGCATCCCAGATCGCCAAGGCCGTAGCCGCATCATTAGCCGAAGGAATCAAAATAGCCTCGAGCAGTGTCCCAACGGTAAGCTCTTCATTGGCATACAACCCAATCGAAGCGCCACCTATCCGAGCGGCTTCCGGCGAGACCTTTACCACTTCATCCAGGCTGTGATTCTCACGGATCACGAGATAAGTCATCAGTTTGGTAATACTAGCGATTGGCTGTGGGCGATCGATCTCATGCGCAAAAAACACCTTGCTACTCGCCGGATCCTGAGCGTATACCGCGACAAAGGGTTCTGAAATGAGTACTGGCGCTGTTTTACCAGGTTTCTTAATCGGTAATTTTGGGAGATCAAGCCAGGCCACACTGACCTTGTCCACTGTCTGCGCACCATACTCCTGTGCTGAAAACACCGGCGATTCGCCAGCGCCCAGCATCGCCATTAACATAAGTTCGAGCATTCGCTCTCACCGTAGTAAAAAATATCGATTCGTAAACATGAAAACAACACCGAGTGCCCAAAGCCCCCTGGTGTTGGGTTCTAAAATTACTGAAATTCGATCACCGCTCGAAAATCCTGATCTACTAGGGGCTCCGGCCGGCCGATATTACTAGTCTGGGCACTAAATTTACCACCACGTTCTGTTGAAATCGTCTTGATCAGACTCGTCTTATCTCGGGCTGGCGTTCCCAAGAGCTGCAAAAAATACGGCCGCCAGCGTTGCGAGCCACGATCAATCACGGTTTCATAGGTAAACTCCGCTTCCAGAGTTTCTGCAGGCACTACATTGAGTGGGATCGCCCAGATTTTGTATTTCTTATCATTTGAAACCGTCGAGCGAATAGCTCCACTTGGATTTTTCTGGCTGAGCAACCGAGCGTTTACCGGTGTCATGACGCGGAGAACGATCCGATTCTCCCCGGCACCTAGTTTCCAGTAGAGGTCTGGGCTGAGGAGGTCTCGCACATTCGGTGTCCAGGCATTGGTACCCAACAAGTCATTGATTTCATTGGGTTGCAGGGAATGAGTTCGCTTAATCTTAACCGTGTTGTGCACACGCCCATCTCGGAAGATCTCACTGTCATGCCAGAGTTTGGTCCAGACGAATTTGTCCGATTTATTCGCACCAATGGACACGAAATCAAACTGCAAAAAATTATCACTTTCGACCTTGCGACGTATCTGCCCGTCGAACGACCAGCGCTCAATTAGCTTTTGCAGATTGACGTTTTGTGAATGCGCCAAGATATGTTTCTCCGCCCAGAACTCTTCCCAATCAAACGCCCGCAACCGACTCACATTGAGCTGACGCAGGTGAGTGGGTGACATGAGCTTCTGAGCAAATTGCATAATCGGCTGTTTGACCGAAAAACGTCCGCTAATCTTGGACTCGACCAAAAACTGTAACACAAGGTCAAAGTTTTGCTCATTGAGCTCAACCCCCCACGGCTCAATCGTCACCGGACCAGTGAGGTGCAAAAGCGTTTCGATAACACTCAGGTTTATACCCACCACCGTCCGCGGCGGTTTCTGTCCGATGGCTTCAAACATCTGCCGGTACTGCTGACTACTGGTGCGAAAATCCGGCCAAAAATTGGCATCACGCAATGAAATCATCTTGGACAGGTCATGAAACCACTCCGGCGCTGGTAATTGGTCTCGTACCGTGAGTAATCGATCGAGTTCATAAATGTCTAGGAACCGCCAAGTGACTTTCTCTGGAAAGAAGTCGAGCAAGATCAGACTCCCCACAAATCCGCCTGTCGGACGCGGTTCGTTACGATTTTGAAGCAAGATCAAAACTCGGTCTTCCTTGCCCTGGAATTCTTTAAACACTCGCTCTAGGCGGCGGAGATCTTTGACGTATCGTTGCCAAATTTCGATCTGTGCCAAAGAGTTATCCCGAGCCGTTTTCTGGCTATCGCTCATCCACCAACGTGGCAAAGAACGAGCGTTGCGATTGATTCGAGCGAGAGAAGTTTCGACTTGATCGAACAAATTCCAAAGTGAATCAAACTGACTCGCTGGAATCTCACTGAGCTCCCAATTGATTTCTGGCGTCGGCCGAAAGTCGTCCAGAGCCCGGCTCAGATCATACCCTTCGTTGAGTACATTGTGCACCACTGAAAAAGGATAGAACCCGGGTAGATTTGTATCGGCACGTTGCGTTAGCGCCGACCAAGTGTGTTGATCAGCCCCGGCTTGTGTAGCGGCCTCGACAAGGTATTTCATCTCAGCTTCCCAGGCGGGCACGCGCTGGTTGATAAACTGCCAGCTCAGACCAAACATGGCCAGTACTACGATCAAGAAACCAAGAAGACGAATCATCAAGTGTGATAATAACAACCCCTGGCTGCCCGGCAAGCCCCCTAATCACTCTGCCGAGCCTCAAGTACCGCCGCCACCACGATCATCGGCATAAATATCAGTGGAAAAAGCATCGAATTCACAAATACACTGTGTACTAAAATCGCTGACCAACCGGCCACAAATCCGAGATTTAGTGTGGTCCCAAAATGATAATACCGCCAGGCATTCCGCCACCAGAAGTGCGCGTAAAACCAAAGAAAAGCAATAAATCCCAGTGTCCCCGTCGTCACCAGCACCGTGAGCAAGGTTGAGTCAGAGCCCCCCGCTGAGAAATAATTGGCATCGACGATGCCTTCTTCCGCCGCTCGATAACGATACGTATTGTAACCGATACCCAGTACTGGATATTTTTCCCAGAGAATCATACTTTTACCCCAGCTCTGCAGACGTAATTTAGCGGTAGCATCAATCTCGTCAGTATGGCCAAGTACGACCGAAGATAGTGTCCCAGCTAGCTCCCCAACCCGTTGCTGCGCTCGCTCGCTCGAACCGATTCCCAGTATTACCACTATAATGGCAATAATGATCACTTTTGGATCCCGGAGCAGGAAAAACAATCCCAATCCCGCTACCGCCGCCAGATATCCACTCCGCGAAAAGGTGAGGAACAAAGCCCCAAGACAGATTACAATCAAACCGGAAAGCAAGATACTTCTCACTTCTAACTTCTGACTTCTCAACTGCTCGTAGAGCCTCCCAAACATAACGGGGATAAAGAAAGCCAATAGTCCTGCCACAAAATTCGGATCCATCCAAGTACCCAAAAATCGTCCCATATGCGGGTCAAACCCTCCTGCGGTCGACCAAGCTGAAATATCCGGAATCAGGTAAAACTGCACAAATCCAATCAAGATAATAATCCCGACGATCACAAACAAACCATCGAGGATTTTATTTGCCGCACCAATCTTTAATTTTTCATCTTTAGCTTTCAATTGATCTAGAGCTGCCCATCCGAGAATCATGATCGACACAAAACGAATGATATAAGAGAAAGACAAAATTTTGGCTTTCAGATCCAGATCCCACGCCCCCAGAATCCAACTGAGTAACGCGACTAATACAAAACCAAACGCAGGCCACCAAAACGGCAACACCGGCAGTTGCCGATCATAGATCAATTTAATCCCCAGCCAACTAGCGGCAAAAACTGGCAACAGGACATCTGACAGCAAAATTCCGCCGCCGCCAAAAGGAATTCGGATCAGCAGACCCGGCAGCATGCTACACAGACATATCCAGAAAAAAATCCGCATCATCCCCCTCACCATAATATTTAATGGGCTACAGTAAAGCAGCGTCTAAACAATACCGCAGATCTTTGGAATCTCTCTCTCGATTTGGTTTGATTGCCTGGGGAGAAAATTTACCTAAAAGCAATTTTCGTTTTAGAGGCGCAAGTGATGCAGTTGTATCATCCACAGTAGAACTTGGATAGATTGGATCAAGGCCAAGAGATTTATCCACCATCCAAGAAAAAAATTTCCCAGTGTTTTTCGGAGAGAGGTAGGCTTTCCTTTTTTGTGCTGTTCGATAATCAGCCAGATAAAATATCCCCGGATAAAAAATCAATCCTGGTAAGAGCTCTAATGACTCATATTCATCTAATCGCAAATCACCAAAACTAACTCCAAAAGCATGATGGCCCTGAACCATATCCTGATCATATCCATGAGTAGCAAGAAATTTTCTTACAGGCTGCAGAGCTACTAAGTGAGGCGAACGATCGCCTCTTTGTACGTTAACACCACTGAGTGCGTTATTCATAGCTTCGATGGTAATTAAACGACCAGGCTGAGAACAAAAAATATCTAGCAGTGCTTTCATCTGACTAGGACCACGATTGTCAAGGAGCGCCTCTAAATCTTTCAAAAAAGGAAATGCAATTTCCTGCACCTTCGACGAAAAATAATCAACTACATTTTGTTCAATGTCTTTGCACGAAAAACACAACCAATTTTCTAAACGTCGTAGCAATAACTCTTTGGTCTCGAAAGCAAGACCTTCAACACTATGACCGGCGAGAAAACGGGTCTCGAAATCGTCAATATCAACACGATCACCAACCGGTTCTAAAAATTTACGCAAGTCCGATCGATCCGCTGGCAATTGCAAATTATCCATTCACAGCCTTAATACACAAAAAGGATTTAAAGTCAATTCTTGTAAACATTTCTCATCCTCATTGCTTTTTAAAGCTGAATTATTAAGTTTTTTATACTCATTTAACTGTTAACTGTTATCTGTTAACCGTTCACTCACCACATGTCTACCCCCGTTCAGCGTCAGTACTGGGAACTCAAAAATCAAAACCCAGAAGCCATTCTTTTCTTTCGTTTGGGGGATTTTTACGAGTTATTTTTTGATGATGCAGTCGTAGGGTCGAAGGTCCTAGGGATCACTCTGACCGCTCGACATCGTGGCACCGACAACGAAATGCCCATGGCGGGATTCCCCCATCATGCCCATAAAGAGTACCTCGAGAAATTGATCGAAACTGGTCATTGCGTCGCCGTTGCCGAACAGGTAGAGACCGAAGACAAAAAAATCATCCGCGTTATCGACCGTGTAATTACCCCCGGAACGACACTTGAATCTGGAAATTTAACCGACGACGCCAATAACTTCTTAGCGGCTATTTTGCCAGCCAACGACAAAGAACCAAACTTTAGCATTGCTTATGTCGATCTCTCGACCGGAGACTTTCGCACGACGCAGACGAGTGACGAACTAAATTTTTGGGATGAGCTCTACCGGATTGCTCCCCGAGAGATATTACTCCCACGAGATCATTATCAGGATGATACCTGGACCAAGAAACTCCCGCCAGCGCACCTGGTACCACGAGATTTTCCAAATGCTAAAACTGCACAGGCAACACTTACGGTACAGTTTCCAGACAATCATCTAGCTGTCGCAGGCATTGAAACTTTTACAAATATCCTGATCTGTGGCAGCGCTCTCCTCGATTACATCCAGTTTACACAGCGCAAAGCCACACCACACCTCAATCAAATCCAATACTATCAAACCGGGCGACAATTAATCTTGGATTCTCAAACGCTACGCCATCTAGAAATCTTCCAACCCCTAACCGGCAGAGATCCCAAAAGTACTCTGTGGTCTGTATTTTCCAAAGCGGGCACCGCCCTTGGGGCTCGTCAGCTACGACAGTGGTTACTCCAGCCCAGTCTCCAAGTCGACACTATAAATCATCGTCTCGATGCGGTAGAAACTAGTTTAAGTGAAAACCAAGCACGACAGACACTACACGAAACCCTCAAAAACATTCCGGACCTTGAGCGACTGCTGGCTCGCCTGGCCAGTCAACGGGGCAACGCACGTGACTTGGCTTTCTTTCGTGATGCGCTGGCGCAATTCCCAGAAGTCATTACTCACTGCAAAAAGATCAATACGACTTTTCTCAATAAATACCTGCCCGCTCTCGGACAATTTGAGACCCTGCAATCGGAACTCATCGAAAGTCTCATCGACACTCCTCCATTAGAAATTACTGCTGGTGGTATGTTTCGTGACGGCTACCACCCGCGACTGGATGAACTGCGGACACTGAGTCGTGAAGCCGAAAGCTGGCTCGAAAATTTTCTCAACGAAGCTAAATCAAGTTCTGGTATTAGCAATCTACGGATTAAGTACTCGAAAAATTTTGGTTACTGCTTAGAAGTTTCCAAAGCCCAAGCCAGCGCCGCACCTGACACCTGGACTCGTCGTCAGACACTGGTCAATGCCGAACGCTTTACGACGCCAGAACTCGCCGAATACGAAGAAAAGGTTCTGTCGGCCGGTAGCGAAGCACATGCCCTCGAGCACGAACTGTTTATCAATCTCCGACAGAAATTTCTCACACATATCGAATCTCTACAACAGGCCGCCAAGTCCATCGGGCAGATCGACGCCATCATTACTCTGGCCCGAACCGCTCAAGTGCAACGCTGGCAGCGCCCGACTATTTACGATTCACCATCAGCTATTCAGATATCAGCCGGCCGTCATCCTGTCGTAGAAAATCTCAGCCACACGCCATTTATCCGCAATCACCTCAAAATGTCTGGCGTCGAATCACGTCTACATCTGATCACCGGACCAAATATGGCGGGGAAATCAACTTTCCTGAGACAAAATGCTCTGATCATTATCTTAGGACAGATGGGAAGCTTTGTCCCCGCCGAAAAAGCTGAGTGGGGTATCGTCGATCGGATCTTTACTCGCGTGGGAGCGTCGGACAACCTTGCCGCCGGACAATCAACGTTCTTCGTCGAGATGGCTGAAACCGCCAGCATCCTTCACCAAGCCACCAATCGGAGTTTTATCATCCTCGATGAGATCGGTCGCGGGACGTCGACCTTCGATGGCATCTCACTCGCTTGGGCCATTACCGAATATCTGCACAACGAGGTCAAATCCCAAACCCTCTTTGCCACACACTACCACGAGCTAATCGAACTAGCGGAAGATCTAGAGGCCGCCGCAAATTATCATGTCGCCGTTTCTCAGAACGAGACCGGCATCCTTTTCCTTCGGAAAATCAAACCCGGCGGCATCGCTGACAGTTTTGGGATTGAAGTCGCTAAGCTGGCCGGAATTCCCAAGACCGTGGTCGATAAATCTCGCGAGATTCTCACCCGTCTTGAATCGGAAAACCTCTTGTCTGGGAAACCAAATCTCTTCTCTCAACCGCGCGTTCAAGAAGTCGAAACCCCCAAAGAATCTGCTATCGAAAACGCCCTCAAAAACATCCAACCAGATGAACTCAGTCCCAAGGAGGCATTGGAAATATTATACGACCTAAAAAAACTTGAAGACTAAAAAATCACTGGTATAAATCCCGCCGTGAAACTTCCTGTAATTCCTGGTCACGAGCCTTTCGATAAGTCTAAAAATTTATCAAAACGAGAAACTGGCGCTCTCGCTCTATCAGTGCTGTCGAGTGTTGGGAAAGTTCGAAAAGAAGCCTCTCCAGACCGGGCCCGACAGGAAGCCAAAAAAAGGTCTGAAGCCATATTTGCAAAACTGGCAGCTGCTGGGATACCCGTTACACTTGAAGGTATCGATCTTTCAGAGAGAGATGACGTCCCGCTGATTGTGGGGAATCATCAGTTATTTGGTTTAGAAGCGATGGCGGCCTACAGCATGATCCCAAATCATACACGCATCATGCTTAAGAAAGAACTGACTGAAGGAGACCAAGAATGGCGTAAAGGACGTGCCCTAAAATTCCCTCAAGGGATCCGGGCTCTAGACCCGATCATTTTTGATCGCAAAAAGTCACCCCTAGAAGCGATGAGAGAGATCGGAAGAGCGCAGATAGAAACTATCGCCCAAGAGCAAGCTGTTCTCGTCTATCCTGAGGGCTTTCGATCTGAGAATGGTCAGCTGCGACGCATGAATGCTGGACTCTACAAGGGCGCCTGGACGGCGATCAAAGAGCTGCCCAAAGCAAAGCAAAACATCGGCATCATCACCGCAGACACTCATCCCGCTCTGCCATTTCGACCCGAGGACGCTTTTTCCAATAAAGCGCAAAAGACCTTCATTCACTTTAGTCGTTGTATTGTTGAGTGTAGCCAACGACAAAAAGCAACCCATGAAGAAGTCATAAGAGTCTTGCAAAAAAATCTAGACGAATTTGCCGAAGCCCGCCTTGAGAACCAAATCTAAATCCGCACAATAACCCTCGATGGATAACAAACGAAGGGTCTTTTTAAAATCACTCAAAGCCGACGATCTCGCCGGGGATGTTCCCAGCGTCTCTCCCATCGTTGGCCAATGGCTTCATGATCAAGCAACACAACTTTCAGCCACCTCAATCCTAGAACTTGGAACGGCTCATGGATACTCAACGATCTGGCTCGGCGATGTCATTGAAAACAATCACGGGCATCTACACACCATCGATGTCTCCGCGCCAAGTTTTGCCATTGCCACCGAAAACATCCGCGAGTCCGGACTCGAAAAACATGTCACCCAACATTTTGGAAATGCCAAAGATGTCCTACCGGAAATCAACGAAACCTTTGATCTGATCTTCATCGATGCCCGCAAGCGCGACACCCACATTTTCTTCGAGCTTTGTGCTCCCAAACTTCGACCCGGTGGAATAATTATTATCGATGACGTCGAAAAATTCCGTGAAAAAATGACGCCGTTCTGGAACTTTATCGAAACTCAAGACGAATGGATTTATGAGACTTTTCCGCTTGATGCGGATGATTCGGTGATGGTGGTGAGGAGGAAGCAGAGAGCAGAGAGCAGAGAGCAGTGAGCGGTGAGCAGAGTTATAAGCTTTTTATAAAACTATACATCATACGAGTTAACCTCTGTGATCTTTCCTGAAATATCTGTAATTGATTGTCTGATATAAATTTTTGGCGATGAGCAATCACATACTGCGTTTCTAATTCAGATAGTGAGCCAAGACTGATATATAGAAATCGCTTAAAATCAGCTTTAGAATGTCGTCTGTAACCTTCTGCAACATTACTAGGAATCGAAACAGCAGCTCTTTGCATTTGCGAAGAAAGGCCAAATTTTTCTGTGTTGGGAAAATTTTTCGTAGCAGCGTAAGTCATATCTGCAACTTAAATTCCCGACTGCCAAATTTGCAACTTTTGATAATTTGGGATTTCCATTTCAGATATAAAATCAAAAAACAAAAACTCTTTCAAATCATGAATTTAATCAAAAATTAATGTTTACTGCTCACCACTCACTGCTCACCACCATCTTATTAAATACAACATATCCCCCCCCTTGTCCCATTTGCAATTTCGGCTCAAAACGATAAAAAACACTAGATAACCCACACTTATCATACGAAGCATGACCACCACCTATGCGGTACAGTTGTACTGTCCTGATTGTCGAGGAAGATTTGAGGTAGAAAGCACCGATATTATCGAAGGTGATGTCCTCGAGTGTTCACTGTGTGGTGCCGAGATCATGGTCAAACAAGAAAACCCAATTCGTATCAAACTCTACGAAGAGGACGATGACTTTTAGAACAATGATCTAATGTTGTGGTGTTGCGATGTTGCAATGCATTGGTTTTTTTTGTGAAAATGCTACCCTAAGATCTCTCCTACCTAATGACCGCTCACCGCTCACTGCTCACTAACTACCACGTTTTCCACTTCGAAGGCTTTGATTGGAATGCGTCAGAAAAAACCCTGGAGTGTCATTACGCACTGGATGATGAAAAATTCACGGAGCGAGTTCGTTTTGATTTTGAGTTCGCCGACACGGTTGATCACGCAGCCTTGGACGCGGCCCTGTTTGGCTACTTCGTCATGGCGGGGATTTCGTACTACAAAGCCGGTCTCCCACAAACCATAACCTTCGCGGAAGACCTTTCGATCCTGACAGAAGACCAAGCACAGTTTTTTACCGAAACCTACTACCACGGTCTGGGAGAACTCTTTTATACGAATAAGATCACGCCCTTCCGTCCAAGCTTCCCGGATCTCGCAACCTCGCAATCTCGCGATCTCGCAATCTCTCATCCCCTCAAAGACACCCTCATCGTCCCTCTCGGCGGCGGAAAAGATTCTCTGACCAGCGTACAGCTCCTGCAGGACGCAGGACTAGATTTCCAGACCTGGACGGTCGGTGACTACCCAGGACTCATCCCAAGTCTCAAAGAAATCCACGGTAACCAGTGGTCAAAGAACCACCTCAAGATCAAACGCACTATCAGCCCGCACTTGATTGCATTAAATGCACGTGGGGCCATCAACGGTCATGTCCCGATCTCCTCGATCTGGGCCTTCCTGTCGGTGATCACTGCTGTGCTGACCAATCAAAAATACGTGGCATTCTCAAATGAATCTTCTGCTAACGAACCGACCATGGTACTCGATGGCGAAGCCATTAACCACCAGTATTCCAAGACGCTCGAGTTTGAGAAAAACTTTTGCCACTACGTGCGGACCTATATTCATCCCGAACTCGAATATTTTTCACTGCTACGTCCACTCACCGAGCTTCGCATCGCTGAGCTCTTTGCGGGCAAAGCCTGGGACCGCTTCGCAGATAAATTCTCTTCGTGCAACCGCAACTTTACCGTTCATAAAGACCCCCTTGATAAGGGGGGGGCGAGGGGTTCATTGTACTGGTGTGGCGAATGTTCCAAGTGTGCCTTTGTTTTTCTCATCCTCTCCCCCTTCATCCCACCAGCAGAACTGCTCAAGGTCTTCGGCAAAAACATGTTCAGTGATCCACAGATCGATGAAACCTGGCAGGAACTCCTCGGCCTGACGACTCACAAACCTTTCGAATGCGTGGGCACCGTCAACGAAGTCAAACAAGCCTTTTCCCTCGCCGCCAAGTACTACCCCGAAGTCTCCCAGTGGGAATCCCACCTCGATCTCCCAGACGATTTTGATTACACGGCCCTGAGTGAACACTGTATTCCGGAGGAAATCGCACAGCGGGTGAGCAGTATGTAAGTGAGATTCGGCAAGCTGGCGAGCCGTTAATCGAACTTATCCTGAGCTCTTCGAAGGATCTAAGCTGTTAACTGATCTCTACTAACTATTTCCCTATAAAAAAATTTACAAAACAAAAAACCATCTTTAAACTAGAAAACAAATCAGATTTATCTGACAGCACCCCACTTCGGGGTAGCTTTCATTTAGTGTGATTTGAAGATCTTTTCCATTTCGTACCCAAAATCTTTTTTATAAAAATTCTCTTAAAGAAGGTGTTAGCCCGTCAGTGTTTGTAAGAAAAAACACGAATATTGGCGGGCTAGCACCACTATAGACATCAAGTAAGAACCCGTCTAGCTAGCTGGGTTCATTCAGGCCATTCGTGGTCTGTCTAAAATTATTATTAGTCTCTTTTTATGAGGACGTTATGAAACGTACTTTTTTATTGGCCACTTCGTTGGCCCTAACAATTGGCATGGCTGGAACAGCTAATGCTGCAACATTCGACACCGTTGAAAAATCGCCTGTTTTAATTATGGCCGACTACAGCCCGGGGCTTATGGAAGCTTCTGACGCTACAGTTCAAAATTATGATGCGAAACAAGCGACAATCCTGGGCCTTCAAACCGACACGACCACATTGGGTTATGCAAAGGTTGAAGGCGACACAGCGGAAATGACCGGTCTGACATACGGCCTGGCGGAGAACCGATCCGGGCTCTCTGTGGTATCAAATACTGCAGCTGCTGACGTATTCCAGAGCCTTGAAGTTGTGAACGCTGCTACGAACCCTGCGCCTGTTATGAACTATGCCCTATCGGCGACTGACTTTCCGGAGGCATCATACGGCGCTTTCTCGGAGTTCGGCTATACTGCAAACCTCGCCACAGTCCGGGCGACAGATACAGTGGGGTCTGCCTCTGACGGTGCTTTCTCGGATCTGAACGTTGTTGCTGACGCTCTCCAAGAAGCTGGTTATGTTGTTGCGTCCGGTCAAGCCAAAGTCGAAAACTGGGGCATCACCTTCACATTTGCGTAAGACGATGCCGGAATGAAAAAAAGATCTTGATGTGCGAAGAAGGGAGGTTTGGTACCTCAAGATCTTAATTTCCCCTTCGGTATCCCCGTGATGCCGAAGGTTTTTTTGGTGTAAATCCCCCGAACCCCCTTTATCCCCCAGGGGATCTTCTCTTTCCATCGGAAATTCACCTTGCTCAAGGGGGCATAATATTTGAATCACGGACCGAAAATTTTCGTCGTTCATTAACTCTCCAACCATCAAACCACCTAACCGGGCAGGTCGCGACCTGCCCCTACTGTTATCTGCTTGCCCGCCGCAGGAGGGTTAACTGCTCACTGCTTTCTGCTCACCGCTCACTATCTCTCCCTCCTGTCAACCTTGCCACCAAGCCCCAAATCCCTAATACTCCCACCCGATGTCCAACCACATCCTGATCTACGGTTACGGGCGCGAAGGGCAGTCCACCCATGATTTCCTCCAACAGCATCATCTGGCGGAGCAGATCACGATTTATGATGCCCGGACGCACCTCATCGACTGGGATTGGGACAGCTATGATCAGATCTGGCTCAGCCCAGGAATCCCGCCGGAACAGATCCCGGTCTCCGAACGACACAAACTGACCAGTCAGGCCAATTATTTTTTTAGCAACCTCACTGACGACGAACGTCGTAAGGTCATCGCTATCACCGGGTCGAAAGGCAAAACCACAACTACCATGGCCATGGCCCACTGCCTGCAGCAGCTCGGTCTACGGGCCGAAACCGCTGGCAACATCGGTATTCCGTTGCTTGAAGCCCTGCCAAAGCTCCAGCACGGCCAACTCGACTACCTAGTGGTAGAGGTTTCGAGTTTCCAAGCACAGTTCATCCGGCGGTCACCGCACACCGCGGTGTTCCTCAATTTCTTTCCCGACCACATCGATCGCCACGGCGACGAGTACGCGTATTTCTGGGCCAAAGCTAATCTCTGGTGGCACCAGCAACCTGGGGATCACCTAGTGGCGCCAAAAGTCACGGCTGGCCGTTTTCAAAAACCACCCAAAAATCTTACCGCCGCGCCCAAGCTCGGACCACGGACTTACAAGCTCGAATCAATCCTCGACGCCACGCATTTCCGTGAGAACCTCGGTGTGATCCCAGTAGTGCTCAAAAAATTAAAAATCAAATACGATACCAAAGTCCTCGCCGAAGCCCTCCGCACGACCCCGCTTCCCGATCATCGTCTGCAACTGGTGGGCGAAGCCCAGGGTTTGAAATTTTACGACGACGCCATCGCCGTAAACCCGTCAGCCACTATCGCGGCGGTGACACATCTACAGAAAGAAATCGGCGGTCTCATCCTCGGCGGAAAGAGTAGCGGTGATGATCCGACGGCTCTAGTGAGATTTCTCGAAGAGAATGTCCCGCATATCTTCGTCTTCGTGACCAGCTCAGAACTAGCCGACGAACTCAAACAGATCGAAACCTCGCTCCACATCGTGGAGGTAAAGAATCTCGAAGCTGTCATGGACCTGGTACACAATTCGTCTTTTGACGACAAGCACTCGACCATCCTGCTTTCCCCAGCGGCTAAAAGCTACGATCAGTACGCGAACTTTCAGGAAAAAGGGGATCATTTTCAGACATTAGTCAGATCGCTAGAAAGCTAGACACGAGATTCTAATGTTCTCGCATTCTAGTTTCTTGTTAAAATTCATTTGGTCTATTAAAATTCACACAACTTAACCCTCACAAAATGTCTGTGTTCGACGATCAACTACAAAAAGTAAAAAACGTTCCTGGTTTCATCGCTGCCCTCGATCAGAGTGGCGGGAGTACACCAAAAGCTCTTAAAGTCTACGGCGTTATGGAAGACGCTTACAGTAACGATGAAGAAATGTTTGCCACCGTTCATGCCATGCGAACTCGCATCATGACCGATAGTAGTTTTGGTGGAGACCGCATCCTCGGGGCGATTCTTTTTGAAAACACGCTTGATCGCGAAGTGATGGGCAAACCAACTTCTCAATATCTCTGGGAAGAAAAAAACGTGGTTCCTTTCCTAAAAGTCGACAAAGGACTGGCAGAAGAAGCCAATCAAGCCCAAATGATGAAAGACATTCCAGGGCTAGATGAGCTTCTCGATAAAGCGAAGAGCAAAGACGTATTTGGAACGAAAATGCGCTCGGTTATCAAAGGCGCAAACCAAGACGGTATCGAAATGGTTGTAGCCCAGCAATTCGCCGTCGGCCGACAAATTTTGAGTCATGGTCTCGTTCCAATTATCGAACCAGAAATCGATATCCACGCTCCGGACAAAGCCGAGGCCGAAGCAATTCTGAAGGATCAGCTCATGATGCAACTCGATGGACTCAAGCCAGGGCAAGAAGTCATGCTCAAACTCACCCTTCCGGAGGAAACAAATCTCTACGCTGACTGCATCAATCACCCACGTTGTCTCAAAGTCGTAGCGTTGTCAGGAGGATACTCTCGAGATGAAGCCAATCGACGTCTCAGTGAAAATCACGGCATGATCGCCAGCTTTTCTCGCGCTCTAAGCGAAGGCCTGAACGTCAACCAGTCAGATGAAGACTTCTCGACTATGATGGATGCCTCGATTCAGGCAATCTACGATGCGTCGATTACGTAAAGCTAATAAGTAAGTAGTAGGTGGTAAGTGGTATGTGGCATGGGTTTGCCATGTGTATTGTTTATCTTGTGCTCTCTGCTCACCGCTCTCTACTATCGGTCAACAACCACCAGTTTAGCCCCACAATCGCTCCACCCAGGATCAACAAACTCCAGAGCTTCATCATCGGAGTCACAAAGATAGCAATCATCCCTATCAGGAGAGAAGAGATCGTCAAAATTAGCGAAATAATGCGCCCACGAGCCTTTTTCGCGAGCAGGTGGTGCATGTGTGACATATCACCCGAAAATGGCGATTTACGATCAAATACGACCCGTCGAAAGATCACCCATACAAAATCAAGCATTGGCAGGCAGAGTACCATCAATGTAGTAGCAATTTTAGCGCCAGACCAGATAGCCATGACGGCTAGTAAGAAACCTAGAACTTGCGAGCCTGTATCTCCCAAAATAATACGCCCACGCCAATACCACCACCACGCCCCAACACAGAGTCCGGCCAGGTAAAAATTAGCTAAGGTCAGAGACTGATGCGCTGGATCAAAAAATAACTCTGGCTGTACGAGCCCCAGAATTCCAAGTGTCAAAAAACCGACAGCAGACACCCCAACGGATAACCCCGGCAAACCATCAAACCAATTAATGGCGTTTTGAATGGCCACGATCCAAATCACCGTAACGACTCCCGCTAGCCAAGGAGAAAAATCCGCCAGTGGAAAATTCGTCGCTGCAAAAGGATTGGTAATGAAATCAATCTGCACGCCCATCAGTACGAGAAACAAAGCTAACCACAATTGCACTACAAGTCTTTTGAGGGCAGATACTTGATGGCGATCATCGATAAAGCTGAGGACTCCTAAAACCAGCAAAGGCAAACACAAAATCCAAAACCCTAAATCTAAGCACAGCAGTGCGAAACTAAGCACAAATAAAACCAACCCTCCTGGATACGGTAGACGATCCCGCTGGAGTCCATAGCGTTCTGGAAAATCCAACAGCTTAAATCTTGGAAACCATTTCACGGCCATCCAGGTCAGCCCTGAACCAAGTATTAACCCGCACAATAGCCAAGGCAACCACGTCATGCCGATACTCTATTAGCAAACTCACAAATTAGCAAACTAGCACATTTTTCTACTGCGCCGAGAACCCACTCAACTGATCAAACCCTGGTGGTGTCAGATTTCGCACCCGACCATCAGCTCTGATGACGAATGAATGCTTGTTGACATCACACGTAGCACCATCTGGTTTTACACAGTTGTTATTGGCACTGTCTGGTAACGGATCAAGCGTCACAGGATCCAGTGGCGGTACGTAACGCCGTACGAAGTGCAGATCGTATTTGATGGCCTCGTCTTGCTCGGTCGTTGGCCCTTCCGGTGTGAATGGCGGATCAAGCAGCGCTCCTCCCAAGGTGTTCCGAGTCAGGATCGTTCCCTCAAGTAAGAGCTGTAGACCCAGCGGTGCATTGGGATCATCCATATTAGTAAGTTCTCGATTCGCAATCGTGTCAGTATGCTGCGGATCGGTAATCGCATCCGTACTGAGGATAGAACCTTCCGCGTAATAAGTTCCGACCAAGCGCTGTACGTCATTTTTCACAAATATATGCCCGAGATCGAGGTTATTCACCGTAGAGTTAATCAAAATCACCCCAAGTGAATCATCAAATCCTGGTCCGTAGATAAGATCATCTGGAATAAAGAGATTTCCATCACGGATTACGATCGTTTTTTGTCCTTGGTCAAACACCATTGGGCTGGAGGCTCCAGTCAGGGTAACCGTGGCATCCTCGAAGTATGCAACATCTCCTGTCCAGCCAGAATTAATATTGAAGTTGATATTACTTCCCGGAGAGTTAACTGAATTTGAACCACGGGTAATTACTTCGGCATTTCTCGTGACATCTTCACGAATATCAACGGCTGTTATACCTCCGACCGTTACAAATTTGGCATTAGCATCGTTTACAGCTCGGACGTCTTGATTGGCTAATACTTTTCCTTCGATATCAGCTCCTACTAAGAGAGCGGTAGCTGTTCCTGGAGTTCCGCCTGGGATGGAATCTACCGGAAGGGTAACCGCTGGGAACGCTGGATCTGGACCGATGGAAGAACCTAGATTTCCACCTGGGTACAACACCGTTTTGGTAGAAGATCCCTCTCGATAACTGTGACGAATTTTGGAGCCAAAGGCCACATTTTCATCACTGGAGAGACCACTAGCAGATTTCAGAATTGTTTCGAAGTCTTCACTTCGCGAGGTCGCATTCCCCGCCAATGAAATCCTTAAACCTTCTGGTACGGTGTCTCCATCGATATCACCAAAACCAGACGTCAGATCTTCGTCTTCAAAAAACAGTCCTACTGGGCGATTGAACCCCTTCACAAAAACATCAAATCCGCTCGGCAAAAAGTGGTCCAGCATCGTCCCTGCGAAAGCGTAGAGCACCTTGGTATCTCCCAGCAAGAAGTAAAGTGGCTCATTAGGGGCCGAGGCACTGCCTCCACTTGGAGCGTTGTCACTCAAAAATAATTTCACCCATGGCTCAAACTGTAGGTCAGCAGATTTAGTAACCGTTGTAGTCCCTGAAGTAGAACCATCATCAGCAATAGCTGGAATTGGAAATTCAAACGGTGTATTACGCGGAATAATCTGAGACAATTTAAATGCCGCATCAATCGGCGAGGTAATAATGTCAATCGAAGGTGCGAGAGCGCTCACCGTAAAATTAAAATTTCCATCATTATCAGTTCGAAAGGAAGGATTGTTTAGACTGTCGTTGAGGCGTAATCCATCGATAAATACTCCCTCTGCATCCGCAAAGGTATTGAGATCTCGGTTATTGATATCTCTTCCAGGGATTGCCATCCGTCCGAGTGGTCGGTTCACTACCACAACATTCCCAAATTCATCACGTAGACTTACCTGTAGCTGACAATCATCTTCGGCATTGGCTACTAATCTTTCTGCCGTACAATCAGTCGTATTACCATTTAGAGTGCCAATAGCTGGATTGTCTGTTTCTTTTTCGTAAGCAATCGGTCGAATAGTGGTGAGCAAAGAATCTGCCTCGGCGGGTCGAACCGTGAGTAAATAACTCTCAGCGGTACCAATGTTACCCGCATTATCGACTAAGGAGATCTGTAGTTGATACTCTCCAGCTTGTTGGAAACACGAAGAACCTGTAATCAGCCCTGAATCATTCTCCGGTCCAGGACTGGTATTTGAAAAGGCCATTTCTTGTAGACTTCGAGAAATCGGTAGATCCGAAAAACCGCCACCGAAACAGCTAAAGTTTGCTTCATGCGTAGGGTGTGCGGCATCAAAACTCTGAATAGAAATCATAGAGGCTTCCCAATCAATACCTGAGGTAGGAACCCCTATTCCATAAACAAGACTTGGAATCAAAAGAAAACCGAAAGCTGAAATTAGATTTTTATACATTTATGAATTATCGAAAATCAAAATTATTACCATCATCAATTGATGGATCAGAGTTATTAGAATTATTTTCTAAGTTCTCAATAAACTGGCGTTCCTCCTGGCACACAGCGGTACTTAAACAGTCTCGACGAGGTACGGCTGGACGCAAGGCTGGATCACAATCTTCTGTAGAACAATTGACAGCACCTGAGGTTGAGAAAGCACAGTAAGCTGTTGGGCATTGTGGTGCCGGCGTTGTACTCCAGGTTCCGTCATAGGTAGGCGTAGTATTAGAAGCCGTATTATTGGTCGAGTTTGAATTTGGAGTCGTCGTAATACAGACTTCGAAGGTAGCTCTACAAACGGCACAAGTATTAGTAGTCATATTCATATTTCGGAGCGTACAATTTGGATCACCTCCACAGAAAGAATCCATGAAGTTGATGTTGTTACACATTGGAATAGTTTGGTTAGATGCATCTCGACGACACCAACCGTCAAAGTCATAATCAACAGGGTTACAAGTTGTAACTGGCTGACAAGATGCGGTAGCACTACAACTTCGAGTCCGAGCTGCCGGTTTCGCAGACGGATCACAGTTGTTGTCAGAACAAGTTACAGTACCGGTCTGCGTGCTAGCCGATTGGCCACAGGCCGTAGAGCAGGCTGGCGCAGGATTGGCTGTCCAGGTCCCTGTAAATGTCGGCGGACAAGTTGCCGTCGCGCTACAACTTCGAGTCCGAGCTGCCGGTTTCGCAGATGGATCACAGTTGTTGTCAGAACAAGTTACAGTACCGGTCTGCGTGCTAGCCGATTGGCCACAGGCCGTAGAGCAGGCTGGCGCAGGATTGGCTGTCCAGGTCCCTGTAAATGTCGGCGGACAAGTTGCCGTCGCGCTACAGGTTTGAGTTGGAGTTGTCGGACGTTGTGCCGGATCACAATTATTATCAGAACAACTCACACTCCCGGTTTTGGTTGAAGCCGGCTCACCACAATTTGTCGGACACTGCGGTGCAGGATTTGTACTCCAGGTTCCCGTAAACGTCGGCGGACAAGTCGCAGTCGCATTACAGAGTCGCGTAGGCACCGTTGGTTCGAGCGCGGGATCACAATCAGAAGGATTGCCAGTCGAACATCGAACACTCCCCAACAGAGTAATCTCTCCAAGACCACAAGCGGTGGAACAAGCCTCTGGCTGAGTAATTTCCCAGGTTCCCGAGAAGCTAGGTGGGCAGACCTCTGTGGCGGCACAGCTTCGAGTCGGAACCGCTGGCTCCTCGGCCGGATCACAATCGGTACCCGGACAAGTCACCGCTCCTTCTAACGTTTGTGCAGACTGGCCACAACCAATCGGACAGAGTGGTGGTTGAGTAATCCGCCAGTTACTAGTAGCCGAACAGTCTTTAGATCCGGTACGAGAACGTCGATTCCCACAGTTACTAACCTGTGTGAAATCAGTGCCACTACAGACACTTGTTTCAAGCGGTGTCCAAGTTGTGTCAGTACAAGTAGGCGCCTGTTCACAACGGTTGAGGCCTTCATCCCAAAAATATCCTGCCGGACATGGATCTGGACAACTAGCCAGCGTTTCACAGCTAGCTGGGTAATTTTTATTTTGGAGTTCACACTGACCATCCGCCTCATTGTGCGCAAATGGTGACACACTTGGATCTCCACAAGCATGTTCATCAAAAATCTGATCGTAGTCATCTGGAGTGATGTAGGCTCGAGATCCGACGATACTAGGCGTTCCTCTTTCAATCACTTCACCAGGATCTACAAAGTCTAGATTTGGGAAATAGTCAGCACTGGCCTTGAGAACCGTTCCGAGAAAACCAGCTCCTCCCGGTTGCAGTCCCATCACAAAATCTAATGGACTTGGCGCTATGGGATCATAGTTGTCGAGTACCGCATCTACGAGACTACAATTATCGGCTCGATCGCAAATCTCAAAACTACGAGTTCCTGATGTATCACAAACCGCTCCATCTGGACAGAAGTTCCCTTTCACAGCAAATGGCTGATAATTATCTACCGTAGAATCAGCATCTAGATCTGCCACATCTCCAAGACATCCAGCGGCCCCACTGTCGACACAGTTGACCCAAAGAAAACCCGGCTCATTAGTCAGTAATGTATCTGGATATTCTTGAGCATCACTGTCAGCTGTTTGTCGATGTATCGTCGTACCGCTTGGCGCGGTGCTATCGAGAACAAATTGTCCACTATCACTATTCCTTACCCAGGCATAGTTAGCCATGCCATCATGCTTGTGCTCAAACATAACATCAACACTCCAATCACCATCAGAAAAATTAATCGGCCCAGCCGCTCCGGCGGGGGTTTGCGTTTGGAGAACCGAAAGATCTACCAGGAAATCATAACCACGATCTGTGAACGTAATATCTCTAAGATTAACCGCATATTCATATTCATTGCCGGCCGAGATGAGAACTACTCGAGCCGCTCGTACATCATTAACATCGAAGAAACCTTTACCAGCGACTGCGTAGTAAAGATCTCCGGTAAGACGTAGGTTGTTAAAATCACTTTCAACATTAGCACTGACTAATGGTTCTGGATCGGCTGGTCGCAGCCATTGCCAGGTTGGTTGACAGTCTCGAGAACCGCTGGATTCGCGATCCTGACCACAACTTGTCCCCTGATAAAAAGTATCAAACGAGCAGACCACGCTGGGGTGTGGAGACCAGTCTTGTGGATTCCAGGTTCCATCAACATTACGTTCATCACCACATTCATTGGTTTGCACTCCTTGTTGTCCCACACAGATATTGGCTGGATCATCTCCAAACCAACTATCGGCATTACAGTTTTCACAGGCGTGCGTATTACAGGCTTGAGATTCTGCCGGCCTCACTCCATCACAACTATCGTAGCCACATGTTACGTCGCGAAACTGTTGGCCACCGCCACACTCCTGTGTACAAGTCCCCCAGGGTCCGATGGTCCACGGACCGGTCGTACTAGATCCGCCTCCACCGTTTCCACCATTGTTACTACAATCTAAAGTTCCCGTGTAAACATCACCATTGAGGGTAATCTTTACCGGCAAGCTAGAAGCCGTCGCAGAACTGTGACAACGAGCGGTGATCTTTCCTTGGTGTTGCGTATAGACCAAATCACTACAATTGCCACTATCGAGACAATCAACACGCTCATTGGCCGCCTGTGCTATTCCCAGTGAACTGAGCATAAACAAAGCCATCAACAAAAACTGAATCCGAAAAATTTTTATCTTCATTTCCAAATAACAAACATATCAGGGGTTACAATAATCTCACCATAATCACGGACCGTAAAACCGACATCAGAAACTAATCCTGGATAATCCAATTCACCGCTAGCGTGGACTGGAACCTGAGTTGGATACACCGCAAAGTAACGACGAACCAATGTCTCAGGCCTTGGATCAACTGACATCGATGAAAGCTGAGACACAGAACCTGAATCCAAAATCGTTAGATAATAGTGTGGAGATTCTGGTAGCCTTGGCAGCAAATACCCTAGTGAATTATTTTTTTCTAGGGCTGTGAATCCTAAACGATCAAAGAAATCCCCGGTGGTTAAAAATTTCTCTAGGGCCTCTTTTGACTGGAAATTCATTCCCGCACGACTGAGCTCTACCTGTGTGAGCCCTAACTCGTAGAAGAGTGGTGACGGCGAATCATTGTCCACTAGCCAACCGTTTTTGAGATTGAACGCTGGCGACTGACTTTGATATTGATTCCAGAGAGAGTTTAGCTGAACGGCTACAGCGCCCACCTGATTGGTAAGGTAGATAAAAGGTGAATTAAACGAAGGACTGGTGAGCGTTCGCGCGGCGGTACCCCCACTAGTATCAAAATCACCTTCAACCACAATTTCCTGACTATCATTTTTCTTTTGTTCCGAGCGGTAAGTCTTTTCCCCGTCTGAAGCAGCAATCGTAAATTTGATCGTTGCTTTTGAATTTACGTCTGGCAGACGTGAAGCATCTGAGTCAGACCAATATCCCTCTTTCATACAGAAAGCAGAAAGTCCTTTCCACCAACTAGTCCATGTACCCCAGGCCGTAGTTGATGGTTTACCTGGTGGTCCCCAAGTCACACCCGAAGTCATACCACAGTCTTCTTTTTTTCCCGTCACTCCATTCCCAAATGGCGGACAGGTACGAAAGTACTGATCCATGTTTTGACAAAGATACGGATCGATCGTTGCCTTGTAACCTTTGGGTGCTGGACCGTAACAAAACGAATTGCCGCGCTGATGACTCAGTGCTCCATAGTGACTCCGTCCATCACACTGATCGGTAAAGGGGGCCCCTGTTCTGGCTCCTAAGACAATTGAACTATCATTTGATGTCTGTTGGCTTAGATCTGGTGGAGTGGTCGTACTCACGGCCACCGCTTCATAAACATCGTCCTGCTCATGAGCACTTACATGGTCAACGTTTAGGAATGGGTCGGAACGCAGCAATTCGATCTGATTGAGGATGTCTTCTTCAAATTCAGATTCTTCAGAAATTAAATTCAATGCCTCAGCCGAGGAAAACAGTGACAGACCTATAAATAAACTGAGAGCCAATAACGATAGAAAATTTTTCATGGAAATTATTTATGTCTGCGCGCAAAGAACAGCAAAGAAGCAAGAAGAACGAATAACAGTAGTAATAATACTACAACCATCACAAAAGTACCACGGTTATCCTGTAGAGCTAATGGCTTAGATTCTCGAACTTGATCTGTAACCGTGACGGCCGACACATCGACCACCCCAGAGTCTGAGGCAGGTACCAAAGCAAGATCCAAAATTGATTGATTCACAGCCTTCGGATCATTCAATACTTGATCAAAAATGGGATCGGACTCTATATCCTTGCCCGCAATCTGAGCCGCTGCATAACGAGTAATGTCCTTTGTGTCTAACAAGGTATCCCAAACGTAATTGACGGCAGAACTATTGGGACTTGCCAAGATCTTCTGTAGATTTTTGTATTCTAAGACCCCACGCAGTGCTAAACGATCTGCAAAATTTGGATAACGATCTGCTATAGCCTGATAGTAGGCATTGAGCGCAAAAGCACTGCCAGTTTCTACTGGATCAAGCTCTGTAAAATCGCCCCCCTCAGCTCGTCTTGCCGTAATACCAGCTTCTGTCAGGATTGATAAATCATCCAATTGATTCCCAGGAAAACTGTCGAGGACTTCGTAACGACTAAAGTAGCTATTTTGTGTAGCTTTTGGATACACAAACAATCGATACCAGTTTGCCTGTGGCGCATCCTCATAATTAAACGAAGTATTGAAGTTGTACCAGAACTTGTGATCACCTTGAGTCGACATAACAGACGAAACAGGACCATCATACAGATAGGTGTCCGCCGTTACAGACTTTAGATCCCGCGCCCCAATCCGAAAAAAACCACAACCCAAAAACTGTCGTTCTCCTTCTGGGTTGCGAATAAATTCTTCAGCTAAGATAAATTCTTTAGCCGCCATTTTCCATTGCTCCGACTTCGCCCCTACCGGAAACGGAGAATAGGGCGGGTGCACATAACCAGTCTGACGACCAAAACTAAAGACTCTCAGGTCGAATATAGGTTGGTCAACATCAATTCCAAAAGAGGAATGACCTTGGTAATAACGAGACAATCGATTGTCGAGTGTAGCGTAATCAATCGCTTCGAGTTCGGCTCTGGCCAGTCGAAAGTCCTCTATTTGCAACGCCTGTTCTTTGAGGCGGTCAAAACATTGCGACCGAATATTCACATCTGACTGCGCCGACGTCAGCGTCGGAGATAGGAACAATATTGCAAGACCGAAACATAAAAATTTATTCATAAAAAAACTTAAAAAACACGTTTAGATTTACGGCGAGTAAGCGTTATCAGGAGGACCATCCCCACACACACGAACAAAGCCAAGCACAACCACACCCACCATTTTTCCCACCAAGGAATTGGAGGGGCAAAATTAAGCGGTGCGCCATCTTTGGTAGTTGACGGAACCAAAACTGGCTGCGGAACAATTTCTCCTCCGCCAATCTCCACTACCGGAGATTGAAAAGCTTGTGTCAACAGACTATCTCCTAGGTCAAAATCCGATCCCGAAAACAACTCCATAGTACCAGAGAAGAAATTCACCGTTTCTGGAAATTTTACGTCCAATCGCTCAGCAAAGTAACCATCTACCACTGGGACCGACATCGATGATTCTGCGAGCGACGCGCCATCGTGCTCACTTTTGACAAACACTTGTAAATCTCGCCCCTGAGGCACAAGCGCAAATCCTTCAAAAAGAATCTGTGCTCGGTCGGCTGTCTGACCATCAAACTTAACTTCTAGATCGGCCAAACGAGCATAATTACCGGGCAACTGGAGATAAGACTCTAGAACTCCGGACAAATATTTCCCCGTTGGCGACTCGACCCAAGCCTCTAAATAATATTCTCCTGGCGGAAAATCGTCTTCGACATCGAACTCTACCGTCGAACGCTGTCGAGCTCCTAGCGAAACTGGCTCCAATTTTCGTTGTAAAACGTATTGCCGTTCTCCATTTTTAATGAAAAAACCCTGCAGACGAGGCACTACAGTCTGACGCAGATTATAGTTGCGCACGTCAAAACTCAGACTAAAACCATCTGGCTTACGGATCAGTATCGGCGCCGACAGCTGCATACGCTCATCTCCCGAACTAATCTGAACTGCTGTATTCCCCGTCGCTAATAACCAGCCATTCTCTGAAAAAATATCAGCCTGTAATCGGTAGTCTCCAACAAATTCAAGCTTGGGAATCCGAATTGTTAATAATCCCAAAAAATCATCTTCTCCCACTGAAGCGGCATAAGAACCAACCGGAATTTGATTTTGATCAAACCAAGAAAAACGAGCCTGCCCGCCGCCAGCTACATTACGTGGTGCAAATATTTCAACAAAAAAACTGTCGGCTGAAGGCCCTTCTTTCACTGCAACATTCAAAGGCACCACTTGCTGGGTACGAACCACTTTGGCCGCGTCACCTATAACATCCAAGGCTTTAGCTTCTCCCCCCACAAAGCTTCCCCATAACACTATTAACAAGAGGGAAAAATTTATTTTTATTTTCATACCTTTAAATTGTGCCAAAAAGCGGCCCCAAAGGACAATTCTTTTGGCCTTGACTTCCCCGCTCTATACCAGTGTCAATACACTAATCGGCAAATGTTGAATTTTCGAGCGAGAAAAAGTCTGGATCTAACTCCGGAGCTGGCGCCGGTTCTGGTGTTACAGCTACCGGCTCTACTTCTTCTACGACCTCAACCGGGATATCTTGATAGCGCCCACCGGCTCCTCGTGCAATTCGAGCTGGCCAGGCCTTGTAGTAAGAGGCGAAAGTTTCTTCGAGCGGCGCCTCTCCTGGTTTATAAACCGTTCGATTCCACACCGTATCAAACCCATCCTGTCCATAGGAAACGTATTCCTGCACTCCTGGTGGCAAGACCGTTGTTTCCTCAATGATAGGGGCTGGCTCTGGACGATGATTTGAAATGTAGGGCCCTTCTGAAACTACCTTTCGTCCATCATCGGTCCCATAAAAAACAAAATACATGTCATCTCCAGAAACCAGGGTCTGAATAATCAAATCTGCGGGAGTATCATTCGTAAATTTAAAATCTTTGCCTCCAAGATAGATCGTGGCATCAAAACCGTGCGGTTGATAGTACGGCACAGCGTATGAATGATTAAAACGTTCATCTAGTTGCAACCCTCCATTGAAAGCGGCTCGGTAAACTGTCGTCGAAACCTGACAGATCCCTCCACCGTATTCTTTTTCCGTGTCATTCCCCTTGATCACCAACTCCTCTACATAACCATCCTCGGGTCGTACTGATTTAAGGATACCATTAAAAGAAAATTGCTCTCCTGGTGCGAGGATAAGTCCGTTATATTTATCAGAAGCAACGCGAATATTTTGACGTCTAGCGGCCGAAGAACCTCGAAAATTTGATTTACCGACAGCTAAAACATCTGTAATACCTCGATCTATCAATTCTTGATCAGGAATTACTGGAGAATAACCATCTTGAGCTGGCACTCTCACGTGCTCATAACCATAAGAGATGGCTTGATTTACCAAAATTTCCAGCGTATCAAAATCTACGTAATACCCAGATTTCGGAAATCCAGTTACTGAAAAATTCCCAGAATCATCATACCCGATGTATACCGGTGGAGTTTCATCATTAAGGAGCGGTGTATTGCGCACAAAAAACGCTTCAAGCGCTGCTCGATTAATAACGTTGTCAAATTCAGTTTGAATACGAACATTTTCTACCACTGGTGGCAATCCCTGATCAAGGTCTAGGGGCAGTCTTGTATCTCCTAGCTCTAGCGTGTGTGACGAAGTTCGACCCAGCAGTTCTGGATTGGTAGCAAAGTTCAGAGTATAAACCTGATCACCAAACAGTAGCTGTAAGGGTTTTGGTGTTTCTACTGCAAAAGCACTAGCAGACGTTCCAAGCACTAGGGCGAACGCACATACCGAAAGTGATAAAAATTTCTTCATCATTATTTACTCTGACGTATTAGTATTATCAGATGTGACGTTTTCTTCAATATTTTCATCTGCCTCAACCGCTGCCTCTGACATAATCTGCGCCATTTCATCTGAACCAATCAATTCAAGGGCCCGAGACAGCACTGGATCAAAGTCAGCTTCAAAATCTTCAATTGTCACCTCGATTTCCTCGTCAGGGGTAATGCCCACTTCGTGAATAGAGCGTCCCTTTGGCGTGAGCCATTCGGCAATGGTCACCTTTAGACTAGAGCCATCATCAAGCTGGACCCAGTTCTGTACAGAACCTTTTCCAAATGTTTTGGCACCTAAAAGCAGGCCGCGGTTATAGTCCTGCACCGCTCCAGCAAAGATTTCAGAAGCACTGGCTGACCCTTCATTCACCAGCACAATGAGTGGTAATTCCTGTAGGGCCCCATTCTTTTGACTTCGTAGATCTCCGGAATCACCAAATTTGCGTCCGCGGGTTTTAACCACGACTTCGTCACTGATGAATTCTCCGATAATAGAAATAGCGGCATCCAATAATCCGCCACCATTATTACGAAGATCAATAATTACTCCTTCTGGAGATTCGAGCAGGACTGCCTCTAACGCTTCCTGAAATTCCGTCTCAATTTTTTCACCAAATTGGTAAAAAGAGAGGACCGCCACATCGTCTTTCATTTCCCAGTCTAGGGTTTCGTAGGCAATCTCATCACGCACAATCGTAATATCTAGAGGCTTGCGCTCACCTTCTCTCACAATGGTAAGGGTGACTGGTTCTCCTTTCGGGCCTCGAATCTCAGTCACAGCTTCTTCGATCGACCAACCATACACTGACTCTCCATCCACCTCGAAGACAATATCCTCCGGTCGCAGACCAGCAATTTCGGCTGGAGAACCTTTGAGTGGTGTTACGATCACAATATTTTCATCTCGCATCCCGATTTCAGCTCCGATGCCTTCAAACTCTCCCGTCATCGATGCTTCAAACTTGGCCGTATCCTCTGGAGACATGAAGACGGTGTAAGGATCATCCAGTGACTCCACTAATCCCTTCGTAGCTCCGTAGACCTGATCCTTAGTCAATAAATCATCTGTGTGCAGATAGTGCTCTTCCATCGTATTCCAGGTTTCCCAAAACACACTCAAATCTACGTCCTTTGGATCTGTTTTTCGAAAGAGTCGCAGTGGCGTGTCTTTCGGCTTTTCATTAGTGGCTTCTACAGCAACATCTACCTGATTGCGAACAGAATTCTTCTGACTGAGCGTCCAGCCCAGGAGGAATCCCAGCAGCGGTAGTATCACAAAGAGAATAAAACGAAGGTTTCTTTTATAATGTGGCATTTTCCGAGTAAAACTATCGAGTTTAATAAAAAATTCAAACTTTAAGCCCTAGACATTTTGGGCAACCGCCGTCGCAATGACATCGCTAACCCCTGCCTGAAGCGGACTCGGGACAATTTTATCTGTCGTAGGGTTGGTTACCAAACCTGCTAATGCGGCCGCTGCGGCCAATTTTATCTGAGTATTTACAGTGGTCGCCCCCGCATCCAACAGTCCTCGAAAAATACCCGGAAAAACAAGTACATTATTAATCTGATTTGGATAGTCTGAACGCCCCGTAGCCACCACGGCTGCTCCAGCTGCCAGTGCGGTTTCCGGACGAATCTCTGGATTTGGATTTGAGAGTGCAAAAATAATCGCTTTCTCTGCCATCGCCTGTATCATTTCCGTATTAAGCAGCTCAGGCTTAGAAACGCCGACAAAGACGTCTGATCCGATCAGCGCCGACTCGAGATCCCCCGTCTTAACCGAACAAAAATTGAGCTTGCTCTGGTGCAGATCCGCACGATCACAGCTGACGACTCCTTTGGAGTCAACCAATGTTAAATTAACCACTCCCCAGTCAGACAAGAGCTGCGCAATCGCGATCCCCGCTGCTCCGGCTCCCACGATCACAACTTTTATCTTTGTTTTATCTTTGCCCACTACTTTTAGAGCGTTTTCTAGCGCTGCCAGCACGACAATTGCAGTACCATGCTGATCATCATGAAAGACCGGTATATCTAAACGCTCCGACAGCGCCGCTTCGATCTCAAAACAACGAGGGGCTGCAATATCTTCTAGGTTAATCCCACCAAAACTAGGCGCCAGACGGGTAATCGTTTCAATAATTTCATCCGTATCTTGAGTATCAAGCACGATCGGCACACCATCTACATCTGCAAAATGTTTGAGCAGCATGCATTTGCCTTCCATTACAGGCAAGGCTGCGGTTGGACCGATATTCCCAAGCCCTAGAACCGCAGATCCATCAGAGATCACCGCTACCGTATTGCGTCGTTGCGTGAGCTCTTTTGAGCGCTGTGGATCTGTCGCAATCACTCGACAAGGCCCTGCAATCCCCGGGCTATAATAAGTCGCTAAATCTTCTTGGGTGCTAAGTTCTGCTTTTAGGCCGGTGTAAATCTGCCCGCCTGACTTGGTTCTTATGTCTACCGAACGCTGTTCATAATCCATCACCGCCAGTCTAAGAACCCCACTACAAAACTCAACAATCCGCCATTCAAAAATTAGCAAATTATGCTACTAGCTAATCCAATGTACCACCGTATGAGCGACTCCTAGAATTGCTCCTGCAATCAAGTAGCTAAGAATACCTTCGACGCTCAATGTCACACCATACACATCATACATCTGTAATCCATACTGCATCATAAAGAGCAAGATGCCGTTAATTGCTAGAGAAGCAAACCCTAGAGTGATAATGTTGATTGGCAGCATTGCTAGCTTCACGAGAGGTTTGATCCAAAAGTTTAACAGACCAAAAATAAAGGCTACCACCCCATAGGCCCACCAATGCTGCCCAACGACAGAAAATTGACCCGGTAAAACGTAGGTTTCGATCGCCCAGAATACAACGGCCGTAGCGGCAATATGAAATAAAAACTTTCCAATAAAACTCATCGGACACAAGTATGACAAAAAACCGAAGCTTTTTTAAATCAATTTCTCCAAAAACTAAAAAACAAACCACCTCTCAACACGAATGACTTAAATATACACTTTATGAAGTTTGTATGAAGATGGCCTCTCGACGAGGCGACTATATCCAATCAATATTTTCGTATGATAACACTCAAAAGTCTCAATCTCTTTGGCCTAGAATCAGCCATCGTCGAAATCGAAGTGGCAAGTCACCGCGGCAAAGTTGCTTTTCACATCGTCGGCTTGGGAGATGCAGCGGTGCTAGAATCTAAAGAACGTCTGCGCGCCGGTCTCAAATCCAGCGGATTCTTTTTCCCCAATAATCGACTCAGTGTAAACCTGGCCCCCGCCGATCTCAAAAAACACGGACCCCGTTTTGATCTAGCCATTGCTCTCGGAATCTTGCAAACCACCGGTCAGATCAAACTGTCAGAAGAAATTTTAACCGAAAGCATCTTCATCGGAGAGCTTGGTTACGCCGGAC
>JAHDBZ010000002.1:19433-42341 GCA_020630245.1 Candidatus Altimarinota bacterium | reverse complement strand
TCAGAAGAAATTTTAACCGAAAGCATCTTCATCGGAGAGCTTGGTTACGCCGGACAATTGCGTCCGGTTACCGGTGTGCTACCCACAGCGGCTGCTGCTAAAAATTTAGGATTTAAAAATATCTTTGTCCCAGCCGAAAACGCTGCCGAAGCCAGCTTGATCCAAGATCTAAATGTGTTTGGAGTAAAAGATCTCCTACAGATATTTGATCATCTGAGCAGGCAAGGAGCTATTACGCCTCACCCACATGCAACCATCGAAACCAAATACAGCATAAATTCACCCGACGATCTCAAGCACATACGTGGCAACGAACATGCCAAACGCGCGTTAGAGATAGCGGCAGCTGGCGGGCATAATTTACTGATGTCAGGACCTCCTGGATCGGGTAAGACCATGCTAGCAAAAGGTCTCGCCACTATACTGCCACAATTATCGGTAGACGAAGCACTGGAAATCACTCAAGTTCATTCCATCGCAGGACTGACAAACGAAAAACAGGCCGTTATTCAGCAGAGGCCTTATCGTTCCGTGCATCACACGGCTTCAAGTATCGCGATCGTGGGAGGGGGAAATCCTCCTCGCCCAGGGGAGATTTCCTTGGCTCATCGCGGCATCATTTTTCTTGATGAGCTCCCAGAGTTTCCCATCAAGACTCTCGAAGTCTTGCGCCAACCTCTCGAGGACGGCGTCGTGCACATCTCACGCTCTTCAGGAAGTTGTACTTTCCCAGCCAAAGTAATGCTAGTTGCCGCCATGAACCCTACTCCGTGCGGTTATCCCGCGGATGACAGCCGATGTACTTCTAGTCCTTTTGAAATCCAGCGCTATCAAAATAAAATTTCCGGACCACTTCTTGATCGTATCGATCTACACATTGAGGTTCCGCAGGTAGATTTTGAAAAACTACAATCCCTAGAAGAAGGCGAAAGTTCACAAAACGTACAGAGTCGTGTCCAGGCGGCACGAGAACTTCAAAATATTCGTTTTAAAAAATTGTCGATTCACACCAATGCCGAAATGAGTTCCTCTCAAGTAAAAAAATTTTGCGCTCTCGACCAAGACAGCAAAAGCCTCATCAAAACCGCCGTAGCGCAACTCGACCTCAGTGGTCGGGCTTATTTTCGGATTCTCAAACTCGCCCGCACTATTGCTGACCTAGAGGGCCGTGAAAAAATCGATACTAAACATCTCGCAGAAGCCATTCAGTATCGCAGCCGGAAATAGCAATGTACACCGTATACATCATTACTAATAAAAATCACACCGTGCTCTATACCGGTGTCACTTTTGATATTGTGGCCCGAATGATAGAGCACAAAGAAAAAATTTTTGAAAAATCTTTCACCGCAAAATACAACTGTCATAAGCTTCTATATTTTGAACATTGGGAAGATCGTAACGATGCTTATCATCGCGAAGCTCAAATCAAAAGATATAGGAGAGCATGGAAGATGAATTTAATAAACAAAAACAATCCTTTTTGGAAAGACTTAAACGAAGAGATATTTAGAAATTTTTATGACTCTTAAGCACAGACGAAGATCCCGGCACTATGGCCGGGAACTTTTTTTAATTTTAGGTTCCCGGATTTATTCCGGGACCTTCTAATGTATTTAAATTCAGAAACGTTAAGACACGATTAAACCCGCCACCACTTCATACAACTCTTCAATCTCTCCATGCCGTGAGATCACCTGATGATCATAAATATTGGCGAGCGCGAGTTCTTTTTTCATAGATTCCACCCGCTTCACAATTTCTTCATCACTAATCGGGGCACGTGCGGTAATCCGTTCTACAAGCTCATCGAGATTATCACCCTCGGGCCGAATGAAGATCGAAGTATAAAGCTCACGCGGAAGTAATTCTCGAGCCTGAGAAAACCCTTGTACATCAAACTCTCGGATTACAATCTGACCATTCTGAGCCGGGATGAGTAATTTGTCTTTGAGCGTGCCATAGTAATTCCCACCATGAACAACGGCGTATTCTAGGAAATCACCGGCTTCAACCTTGGCTTGAAAAGCTTCCTTGGTAATAAAAAAATACGTCTTGCCGTCTACCTCTCCCGGACGAGGGTCCCGCGTCGTACAACTCGGTGGAAACACCAATTCTGGGTGACGTTCTCGCAGCATATTGATCACCGTACCCTTCCCGACCCCACTAGGCCCAGAGATGAAATAAATATGACCGGCTTTGTGCATAAACATTTTTTGTAACCACTTTATAAGACCCATAATAACTAATACTTAATACAAACCCCTACTCGAAGTAAGCCAGAAACTCATCCCGTGAAATATTTTCTTTCTCCAGTAAATCATCAGCAATTTCTCGGAGTAGTTTCGAGTGTGTTTTTAAGATCTTCGTAGCCCGATCTTCGGCTTCTTGTACCAGTCGTTTTACCTCGGCGTCGATTTTTTCCGACATTGCTTCACTGCAGTCAATCGCCGTCCCTTCGAGTAGACCCGACATGCTGCGGTTCTTTTGTTCGAAGACGACCGGACCGATGTTTTTCTGATCTCCCATACCATAAGTCATCACCATCGCTCGCGCGATGCGGCTAATGCGTTCTAGGTCACTAGAGGCCCCTGTCGTAGTCTGTCCAAAAACTAATCTTTCTGCGATCCGTCCGCCGTGCAGAGACACCATTTCATCACGCATTTTTGCTTCAGAATTTAGATACGTATCTTCCTCTGGCAGGAACCAGGTCACCCCCAACGCTCCACCACGTGAAATAACCGAGATCTTGTGCACCGGTTCACAGTTTTCTGTGAAGTGTCCAGCGATCGCATGTCCGACTTCGTGAATCGCAATGATATCTTTTTCTTTGTCGGTAATCCGTCGTGATTTACGAGCCGGCCCGAGTGAAACTTTTTCCACGGCTTCTTCGAGATTTTTCTGGGTAATAGATTTCTGACGATTTTTCACCGAGGCAATCGCGGCTTCATTCATCACGTTTTCAATATCAGCACCCGAAAAACCAACGGTTTTAGAAGCAATTTTTTTGAGACTGACACCACGTGCTAGAGTTTTGTTTTTGGTGTGCACTTTGAGGATTTTTTCTCGTGCCCCCATATCTGGTAGATCGATGTGTACTCGACGATCAAAACGTCCAGGCCGCAGTAGCGCTTTATCAAGCACATCCGGACGGTTAGTAGCGGCAATCACGATCACCGATTGTCCTGGTTCAAATCCATCCATCTCCGTCAGAATCTGATTGAGCGTCTGTTCGCGTTCATCATGACCTCCAGAGCCATTCCCAACGCCACGCTGCTTCCCAATCGCATCGATCTCATCGATGAAGATGATCGCTGGTGCGTTGCGTTTCGCAGTTTTGAAGAGATCTCGCACACGACTCGCCCCCACTCCGACAAACATTTCGACAAACTCAGAACCTGACACTGAAAAAAATGGAACATTTGCCTCTCCTGCAATCGCTCGGGCCATGAGCGTTTTCCCGGTTCCTGGTTGTCCCACCATTAGGATTCCTTTGGGGATTTTCGCCCCGGCTTTTTCGTACTTTTTAGGATTTTTGAGGAAGTCTACGAGCTCAAGCACGTCTTCTTTCGCTTCTTCGGCTCCCGCCACGTCTTTAAAGGTCGTGTTATGTTTGGTCTTGTCATAGATCCGTGCTTTTGATTTTCCAAATCCAAACGGCCCGCTCTCGCCGCCCATACTTCCAGCGCGCCGCATAAAGAACCAGATCAGCAACAACAGCAGTAGGAATGGCGCCAGTCCGATGATCAAATTCGTCCACATTTTACCACTCGTAGTATCCGCCACTTCGATAATCGTACCGGTTGGCGGTTTATCCAGGCCTAGATCGGCCATATTGGCATTGAGCTCCTTGAAAGTCTCGTATTGAATACCGTCTTTACCAGTAGCAGTAATTTTTTGGTCTTTGATTTCTACTTTTTCAAAATCCGCCGCCTCGAATTTATCGATGAATTGCGAGATCGAAACTTCCGTCGGCGGCTCAGAGACAAAACTCTGAATTCCCTCCTCTCCCTGCATAAAAAGTGCCGCCGCGGCTCCGATTAGCGCGACGAGAATCAGGAAATTAAAAGGATTATTTTTTTTCGGTAGATTTTTGGGTCCTGGTTTTTTGGCCATTGCAATGTAGTTTTAACGGCTCTGAGCGTAGTCAAAAAGGTTTGAAGAGCAAGGCGGAATGGTGGCAAAGACAACACTTGTTGACTATTTTTATTTTTTATCTAAATTAAGTCAGAAAATCAATTTAGATGTCCCAAAAAACATGAAAGAAATGCAAGAAAAAACTGTCTACAGTGTTCTCACCAATATTTTGAGTAATCAAACAACAATGCAATTAGGCGGCATAGAGATATCTCAAAAGCCGAGTAATCCTGATTGGATTGACGTTGAATTAAGATCTCAACCATTTGCCTTTACAAAGAGTGCTCCAGCGACTGCAAGTCATTTTGTTCTGTCCCGCGTACAGGAAAGTCTCAATGACCTCGATCATTTTGGTTTAATTCAAAAATTCATCGAAGGCACAGACCAATTAACGATTGAGACGCCCAATTTTGGAACACTGACAATTAAAAAACAGGGAAACGAAACTCGAATAACTCAGACTGAATCTGGTGTCGGATTTTTACTATTTGCTGGAGAGAGTCAGCCTAAATTTCTCAAAGTAGGAAGCCCGCATCAACACACACTCTCATTTGATAATTTTTTCTCTGAAATCAAGGCAGCGCTTATGCCGTTTTAGTTTTTAAAAAATGGATAATTTTGAATTTTTGCAGGATATATTAGACGAAGGAGAAAACGGTATTCGCGAATTTAATAGAGTTCCTGGTGGGCCCAAAGATATCGTGATATCAGGTGATGCAAATATGGTCACTATCCAAGACTATACGCGCCAGGAGGTCTTTACCGTTGAAAAAAAAGCGTCAAAACAGCCAATTCCCCAAGATCTAAGAGATTTAATAGGAGAGATTCGCCGACTTGCCCTCAAAGAAGCCATGCCATCATGATAAAATCACCCCAAACACAACCCCTCATAACTCAGGCGCTAGCAGAAGGGAGTCAGTTTGAGGGTTTTGATAGGCAAAAATTCAATTTTTATCTGCAATCATTCATTGTTGATCAACGTAATACACCAGAAAAAGCTCTCTCGATTTTTTCCAATGCACTAGAAGCTTATCTGAGCAATCCATGTCTAATACGACCGAAAAAAGGCAAAACAATTGAAGGGCAGGACATGTTGGAAGTCATGGAGATCATCCTCAACGAAGTGCAGTACTTTCGCCAAGCGCTAGAGATTTGGTACAACAATCAAAAACGCTGGCAAGCTCTCCCTCACAGACCATTAGTCAATAAAGTCCGAGATCAGGTCAAAGCCATCGAATCACTCCTTGATCAGTAATCAATAAACAGGACCCCCTCCAAGTGATCATATTCGTGTAGAAAGATCCGAGCGTCCCAGCCATCAAGTTTTTTCTCACACCAGTTACCTTCGACGTTTTGCCAGCGGACTTTAATCTTGGCCGAGCGGGTTACCTGACCGTATTGACCTGGCAGACTGAGACAGCCTTCTTCATAGCTAACTTCGGCTTTACCGTATTCAAGGATCTCCGGATTAATCATAGCGACGACTTTGTGTTTCTTTGTCGTATTGACGTTAAACGTCACGATCATGATCCGTTGCAGTTCTCCAATCTGATTGGCGGCAAGTCCGATTCCTTTGACGTCATCCCCTTGGCCAGGGCTGAGCATGGTTTCGACCATGTTATCAACGAGCTGCTTTAATTCGTCGTTAAACTCCGTCACTGGCTGCGCTTTTTCGCGCAGGACAGGAGTATTGGCACCAGTTACGATATCGAGAAGCATCAGATCCGTTGTACAGGAAGATGCAGATAAATTCAAAATCCAAATTTAAAATTTAAAATTTGAGCTTTGAAATTTTACTGAGTTTGGTTACAAACGAAGTAATGCCAAAAATAACAGTCAAAAATAGTCAGGGGGCGATCGTCGCTGAGTTCCAAGGAAACAGTGAGGAAGCTCTCTCTACCCAGATCCAAGATGCCGGAGCACCAATCCCTATGTCCTGCGGGGCCGGAGCCTGCCGCACTTGCTGCTGCAAAGTCACAAAAGGCATGGAGCACCTCGAAAAAGAAGCCGTTGGCCCGATGCACATCATGGTAGATGACGACGAGATCCTTAGCTGTATTGCGAGTCTCAAGCTCGACGCTCCAGAAGAAGCAGAAATCGAAGTCAGTTCGGAAAACCTGTAAACCACAGACACAAGAACACGAAAGATCAAAAATCTAGCGTTCTCGCAATCTAGCATTCTCGCTAAACTTAAGTTGACACTACTCGCAATCTCCCTATTTTCCCCCAGCTGAACACACTGTTCACTGTTAACTGTTAACTGATAACTAACCATGGCCCGTCCTAGTCGAAAAAAACGCGCATTCTTCGCTCTCTACTGTACCGAGCTTTACGAACAGCTTGGAAAACGAGTGGAAAACTACAAGATCATGCTCAATCCAACCAATACAGACGTAAAAGCCTTCACGGCTCGCAAATACTGCCCACGTCTTAATAAACACACGATCCACAAGGCTCGACAGATTTCTCGATCTCAGAATAAGTAGATAAGACACAGCGAACGCAGTGAGCTGTTGTCGCTATCTATCCCGGCTTGACCGGGATCCCAAGATCTCCAGCACGGAGGTCTTTTTTCTTGGTGACGCCCACTAATTAAAAGTCTAGACTGGATTCCTGCTTTCGCAGGAAAGGAGTTGTTTTTTAGCCTTTTTAATATAAAAATTTAAAAGTAATGAAAAAAATAATAAACACCGTCGGCTCTCGACTCAAAGACATCAAAAGCATTCGAGAGAATTATCAGAAAGCTCAGCGCACACCAAAGGTGCCCGTGCAAAAAACAACCAGCAAGCCGAAAAAACGAGAGACGCTTGAGCTTAAAATCAGCACCGACACGGTGATAAAAGTTCTGGCCATTACAACATTGTTTCTGATTGCTTTGGGACTGATGTATCAGCTACGATCCATCCTCATCATGACGGTGGTCGCGTTATTTTTGTCTGTCGCACTTTCGCCAATCGTTTCTAAGCTTGAAGAATGGCACCTATCACGTCCTCTCTCGATATCACTGATCTACTTAGCCTTCTTTGGTGTGATGGGACTGATGTTTACAACCGTTATTCCGATCATTATTGAACAACTACTGGAAATCACGCGTGATATCCGCGCCGTCCTCACCAACACATCCGTAGACAATAACTCTTGGCTCAGCATACGTCTACGAGAGGCTAATTTTGATCCACAACAGATCCAATCTCTGCTAACCGAAAATATTACCAACCTCGCCAATCAACTACGCGGCTTTGCCGGTTCTACCCTCGGCGTGGTAGGAGAAGTATTCGCCGGGGTATTTAACGTCATTTTCACGTTGGTACTGATGTTCTTCATCCTTCTTGAACGGGAAAAAGTCGGCCACTTCTTTATGACGCTACTACCAAATAAAAAACAAAAATACTGGGTCGAAAATTTTAGCAAAGTACAGGGAAAAATCGGTGACTGGTTTCGCGGACAACTCATCCTGATGTTTAGTCTCGGAGCTTTCATGTACATCGGTATGAAAATCTTCGAAATTACCCTCGATATGAAATACGCCTTTACGATTGCGCTCGTAACCGCCGTTATGAGCCTATTCCCTTACGTCGGAGTTTTCCTGACCGGACTACTCTGCGTACTAATCGCGGTCAATATCTCTTGGGTGCTGGTTGTGGCAGTACTAGTCTGGATCGGTATCTCTCAGATCCTGGAAGGCAACTTCCTGGCGCCAATGATCATGGAAAAAACTACTGGACTCTCTCCGATCGTAGTACTCCTGGCGTTATCTGCCGGTGCGGTTCTCGGAGCTGCCATCGGTGGTATCGGCTTGGCCATCATGGGTATGATATTTGCGGTACCGGTCGCTGCCTCGGTCTCTATCTTTGTAGATGAGTATCTACAGCGGTAATCAGCGCAAAAAACTCATTTCCTGCCACGTCAGCTTTGAAAGTTATTCTGTAATCTTTAAAAACGTCTTTAATGGCATCTTTTTGTGTGGGCAAAAACTCAATCCAAAGATGCTCAAAGGTGATCTTTTTAGTATCTAATTCCTGAACCAACCTCCGGTAATGATCTAAACCATCATGACCAGAAAAAATCGCCCCGTGCGGCTCCTGCCGAACTTCTTTCATAACTTCCAGATCTGCGGGAACGTAGGGCAAGTTAGCCACGATTAGGTCAAAATGACTATCTGAAGAGATGATTCCCAGTAGATTGGAGTGTCGGAAAGTTGGAGGGTTAGAGGGTAATAGAATTTGAGCATTCTGATTAGCAACCTTTAGAGCAGATTTTGAAATATCTAAACCCAAAACCTCAGCCCCGGGAATTGCGCGTTGAAGCTCTATCGCCAAACATCCACTCCCCGTCCCTAGATCTAAAATACTGCTCACCGCTCGCTGCTCACTGCTCTCCAGTACATGCTTCAGCAACGTCTCCGTCTCATCCCGCGGAATCAGCACATCTTTGTTAACTACAAAACGCCGTCCATGCCAGTCCTGATAACCCCGAACATAGGCCAGCGGCGTGCCATTAGCTCTTTTTCGTACCCAAAACTGGTATTTGTGCCACAGCAAGAAACCCAGTGGCTCATCGCCATGCATCTTTAGCCAGACCCGCTCTCGATCCAGCAAAGAGGCGAGTAAAACTTCTGCCTCCAGGCGTGGCTGATCAAAATGACTAAAAAAAGGCACCGCTTTTCGCAGAGCCTGATCTATAGTCCTGGTTATGGTCTAACCAAGGAATTGGCGGCGCTTAGCAGCGGCGCGGTATGTTTCACGAGAGATAGCAGCGGCGCGCTGTTTTCGTTGTGTGTCTTTTTGAGAAAAATATCGCAGAGCGCGGAACTTCTGCATCATTTTCTTAGACTTCACATGACCTGAGAAACGTTTGAGTAAACGTTCTCCAGATTCGCCGTCACGTCGAGTTACTTTAATCATTGCCCGAGGAATTTAGTGAGTAGTGACCAGCTGTCAAACAAATTAATACCGGATTATCAGGTTTCTTTGACATTGTTTTTTCCTTTTCTACTATGCCCCAGCTCTGCAAGGTCCCGTAGTTTAATGGAAGAACATCGGTTTGCGGAACCGACGATCCAAGTTCGATTCTTGGCGGGACCACCATTAACTTCATTCTAAGTTCTAAGCTCTAAGTTCTCCTTAAGAGCTAAATTTAAAGTGCATCACGTCGCCATCTTGCACGATATATTCCTTGCCTTCCATCCGCATTTTACCAGCTTCTTTGGCTCCCGATTCGCCATCGCAAGCGACGTAATCATCAAAAGCGATAACATCGGCCTTGATAAAGCCTTTTTCAAAATCCGTATGAATCGCACCGGCTGCTTGCGGTGCTTTGTCTCCAATCCGTATCGTCCAGGCACGAACCTCGCTCGGCCCAGCTGTGAAGTAGTTTTGTAGTCCTAATAAAGCGAAAGCCGTACGAATCAAAGATTCCAAGCCAGATTTATCAACGCCCAGAGATTGTAAGAACTCCGTTGCATCTTCGTCACTGAGTTCCGCTAGCTCTGCCTCGACCTGCGCACAGATCGGCACGATCGGAATATGATCAGCCGCTTGCACACGACCACGGAAAGCGTCTACTGAAAAATCCGCCAAACGATCTTCTGACGTATTGGCCACGATCAAAAATTTCTTTTGGGTGAGGAGCGCAAAGCGTTTCGAAAGCACCAGCTCTTCATCACTGAGATCCAAACTAGAAGCAAGTTTTTCTCCTTCAAGGGCCTCTTTGAAACGCTCTAAGAGCTCGACATCTTTCTTGGCTTCTTTGTCGCCTGTCTTGGCCTTACGACCCGTGCGTTCGAGCATTCGGTTGATGGATTCGAGGTCGGCGAGAATAAGCTCTGTGAGAATTACTGACAGATCTTGCGCTGGGTCCACCTTACCAGCGACATGGTGGATATCATCACTTTCAAAATCACGCAGCACGTGCGCAATTACATGACATTCACGAATATGACTGAGGAATTTATTCCCCAAACCTTCTCCCTGACTCGCTCCCGCTACCAGACCGGCAATATCGACAAATTCGACGCTAGCCGGGATGAGTTTCTGAGGTTGTACCATAGCGGCGAGCTTATCCAGGCGACTATCGGGCACATTGACCAGCCCAACATTAGGGTCAATCGTACAAAACGGGAAATTCGCCGCCTCTGCTTGTTGCGATTTGGTCAGTGCATTAAACAGCGTACTTTTCCCGACGTTCGGCAGCCCAACAATTCCAATCTTTAAGTTCATCAGGCCCGATGGTAATAAAAAAAAAAGTTCTGTCACCCTGAGCAGTATTCAAGACATAATTCAGGTTCCGTCGAAGGGCCTCCCGTTTTAGCACATAGAGAAAAAAGTCACCCGCTACAATTTCAGGATCACAAATATGAAACGGGAGATCCTTCGTCACTAAAGTGACTCAGGAAGACGTAATAATAATTGTTACTGCTTCCACTTCTCATCAATAAACCCACCTCGCCCTGAACCATATTTATAGGCCTTGTAGTAGCCAGAGCGCTTTCGAGCAAAGTCCTGATGATTCTCTTCGGCGGGATAAAATCCCGTAAACGGCAGGATCTCAGTCACGATCGGATCGTCAAATTTACCTGAATCATCTAGAGATTGCTTGCCGCTCTCTGCTAAACGTTTTTGTTCTGGGTCATGATAATAAATCGCTGTGGTATAGTGAAAACCACGATCAGCAAATTGCCCACCGTCATCAGTCGGATCGATCTGCTGCCAGAACACATTCAAAATTTCTTCATAACTAACTACCGCCGGATCGAAAAAGACCTGCACCGCTTCACGATGACCAGTACCACCTTCAGCAACTAAACGATAGCTAGCATCCGAGGCGTCACCACCTGCGTATCCCGAAACCGCTTCATAAACACCGGCCATGCCACCCTCATAAGCGGCTTCGATGCACCAAAAACAACCACCCGCCAATGTGGCTACCGCAGCGTCTTCAGGGATTGGGGGCTTTTCGACTGGAACCGTATCAGTAGAGGTAGGAGTACTCATAAGTGATATCCAGTAGACCAAAACTATTCCACACAAGAATAAGATTAATAACACTGGCAAATAAAGAGATTTCACAATGTTATGATGCTGAAATATCACGATATTACAATCAAGCACTGTTTCTTTCATTACAACATTGCAACATCATAAAATCATAACATTAACCGCGCTCCCCAAAGAAAACCCACTGCCACTTCTGCCAGTTAGGCACTTCGGGCGTGTAAATTCGCTGCCGTTGCTGTTGCTTTTGCTCGGTTGGTAGGAGTTCCACGGCTTCTTCGACAAAGACCAATACCTGCTCTCCTGGCAGCTTCTTCCCCATCTGAATCTTGGCTTCCTTTTCGATGCGCTGAGGGGTCTTTAGGTACTCTAGGTACGCCTCCTTCTCTGCAATTTCACGTTCTAGCGCCAGATTATTCTGACGAATTTGATCGATCTCATGACTGATTTTGCGCGATTCATGTAGAAACAGTCCGATCTGGTAGAGAAGCCAAAAGAAAATCAAAAACGCCACCACTAAGGAGATCACATTTTTGGGAGAATAGATTTCTTCACTTCGTCTCATCAGTATTAATGTTTAACGTTTAGTGCTTAATTTTCAATGTTGGATTGAATTATTTTCTTCTAAGCTCTAAGTTCTACGTACTAAGTTCTAAACATGAAACTCATCATCGGCCTTGGCAATCACCCTCCTAAGTACCGTGACACACGTCATAACTTCGGGTTTATGGCCGTCGATTACCTAGCCAAGCAGTTTAATTTCCCAGAATGGAAATTTGAGAAGCGCTACCAGGCCGAAACTAGCTACGGTCAGATCGGCCGTCACAAAGTGATCCTCTGCAAACCGCACACCTTCATGAATCTCAGCGGACAAAGTGTGCAAGCCCTGCGACATTTTTACAAAATCGACGCTACTAACATCATTGTCATCAGTGACGATCTCGATCAGAACTTTGGCGCGCACAAATTTAAAGCCAAGGGTTCTGATGGGGGGCAAAAAGGCCTACGAGACGTGATCAAGGTCCTGGGAAGTAATGAATTTGCGCGACTTAAATTCGGAATTAATAACCAATTTCGCACCAAATACGACACGAGTGACTTCGTAACCGGAAAATTCACCCCGGAAGAAAGAGGATCTCTACCAACAATCTTAAAAGAAGGATGTAAAAAGGTGACAAGAGAACTAGAAAGCTAGACACTAGAGTCTCGTATTCTAGCGTTCTCGTGTCTTTTTTCCTTTGACAAAAGTCTTTCCCTGCCTAAATTCGCTCTCGAATTACACATTTTACGCCATGACAAATCGTAGCAGCGCTAAACAACACGGAGGACATATGATCAACGAGCGTCGACGCAAGTCGAGTCTCGGGAAGCGTCGCAATAAGGCTAAAGCCGCTGCCCGTCGTGAAGAACTGCGAGCCAAAGGGCTTAACTGTTAGAACAAAGCTGTTTAGATCACAGACTAAGGAGAACTTGAGCAATTCGGCCCATCGGCTCTGATTTTTTGCCGCATCTGAATCATTTCGGTGCTCTCCCCAGAAGAAATTAACGGACTGGTTCGCAAACTCTGAAACCAAGGACTTCTAAATAACTGTTGCTCTAACTCATTCGAAAATTGCCTTCTTTGATTTACAGAAAGTGCTGCGATGGATGGAAGTTGCCGATCTAACTCCTGCCGAGAAAAATCCTCCGCGCGACTCACAACACTACCAAATGACTGACTTTGCATTGTTTCTTTAACATTTACAACGCTTTGGCTCAAATTTATGTCTAGTACTCGCAAGACTCCATTCTTATCAACCTGGGCAACCTCTCCAGAATTTGGATTAGCAGAAAACAAGCAAACTCTTTGTGCATCTCTTACTAAAGCGTGATTTTTGATCAAAACAGCAACTCGCTCTACCACGTCATCAATCCTTCCTTGTGCTTCTTGCGCTTGCGCCGGAAGAGCTTCCAATGAAGCCACTGCCAAGACTGAAGCAACCCAATTCCGAATACTTAATCTTTTGCTCGTTTCCATATTCTAAAATAAAAGACAAAATAATTGTCGCACTAATGAGACATTACTAGCAAGTTATCGTGGAAGAAAACTGATTGGAACTACAGAAAAAGTATTTACCCTTTAAATTTCTCAAACACAGTCTTCATGTCTTTCGTCACTTTTTTCGGCATCACGTGCTTCACCCGCACCAAATGATCCCCAGCCTGTCCGTCTCTTTGAATACCTTTGCCTTTAATGCGCAATAACTGTCCATCTGGGGTTTTTTCCGGGACTTCGAGGTCCACCTTGCCCCAAAAGGTCTCGACCGCAAAGGTCCCTCCTGCAATTCCTTCGAAGATCGAAATCGGGAGCTCTGACACGAGATCAAATCCTCGTCGCTCAAACTGCTCTGATGGTTTCACCCGTACGTGTACGTAGAGATCTCCGGTAGGGCCGCCATTCTTACCAGCATCGCCTTTGCCACGGAAACGTAGCGTCGTACCATGGTCAATCCCGGCAGGGATATTGATCTCGATCTTGGTCTTGGCTTCTACTCGTCCTTCTCCATGACATTTGCTACAGAGGTTTTTAAACGACTTCCCCGTTCCATGACAAGTCCCACAGGCACGTTGCTGACTAACGGTCCCAAACGGCGTCTGAAACTGCTGGGAAATATTCCCTCGTCCGTCACAGGTCGTACAATCGGCTTCTCCATCACCACCTTTGGCATCACATTTGGTACATTTTTCAAAACGACGAGCCGGGAAAGATTTGCTAATCCCTTTAATGCTCTCGGCAAACTCTAGCGTCACCTCGACCTCTAGATCTGAACCTTTCTGCTGTCGCGACTTGGCCTGTGTCTGTCCTCCAAAACCAGCACCACCCCCGAAAAAACTTGAAAATATATCCTCAAATCCCTGAAAGTTCTGGGCATTAAACTGCGACGCATCAAATCCACCAAATCCTCCGCTCCCTCCGAAACCTTGTGCTCCAGCCGATCCAAAGCGGTCATAGTTGGCCCGTTTATTGTCATCTGACAACGTTTCATAGGCCTGATTTATCTTTTTGAACTGTTCGGCATCCCCACCCTTGTCTGGATGGTGCTTTTTGGCCTGCGCTCGAAAAGCCTTCTTAATATCCGCCTTAGAGGCTTTTTTATCGACACCGAGCAAGTCATAAAAATTATCTGCCATTGTGAAAACAATGTAATCAGACTAGCAAACGCGTCAAGCGACTGCTAAGACGTCATTTTCTGGAGGTTCTGGCACCGGCGCGGCGCTATCGAGAAGACGATTAATCAAAATATCTGGATCACTGACCGGGCGATTCGACTCTGTTAGAAGTCTTTCTATCACTCTGTGTACACTTTGTTGTTGTCCAGCGTCGGCCGTTTCATCTCGTTTTGTTGCCCCTAGAGACTCCAATAATTCATGGAGACCAACCCCTTTAGTTCGTAACTGTAGGCCTAAATTTTTCCATTGATTGAGTTCGATTTCTGAGAGTTCAAAATCACTACGCACTCCCAAAAAGGATTCGATAAAGAGTGTCAGGCTTTTATTACCTGACTGTTTCACTTCGTGCACCAACCCTGCTTCAGAGGTAATATAGCTTGAGTTGTGAAGCGCATTAATCACCTGCGCAACTCCGACTTTATGACGTGGCACCTCCAAGTATTGACTATTGGTCCCCTTCGGGCGGATACTATTACGACGCACATTGAGCGTAAAGGCACCTTCTTGGTCTCCGAGCTTTATATCCACATCTCCCGTTACAGGATCAGCCATCTCAGTAAAATCTCCCGACATTATGTCGGCCGTGCTTACCAGACGGTTGCTAGTCGTATCAGTCTTTTCTGTGGAGTCTTTAGATTCACTTACGCCAGATTCATACGCAACGATCCGACGATCAACTGACTTCCAAAAAGTCTGCGGGTCTTTGCGAATTTCTTGAACGCTGGCAAATAGTTGTTTTGCTGAAGAAATTTTTTCATAATTTTTCTTTTCATTGACGTAGCTAATTACCAAACGCTGAAGTATTCTGACATCAATAAGATCATCAATGCTATCACCGGACGCCAGACTCTCGGACACTAGCCTGGTATTGAATCGCATCAATGCTTGGATTGTCTCCTTACTAGTGGTTAAAGATTCAAAATTTATATCGTGTGCGTGCTGTTCTAGGAAAGGAGCATAACGTGGATTAGTATTTAAAACATGGATCACATCCGATAAGTTTTTCATTCGATGCAAATTATTGATTTCATTTTCTGCTTGAACTGCCGCAGATTCTTCCGCTCTCCAACGTAAATAAGAAATATTCAAACTTTTGATGATCTCGGGATTATCTTTTTGCATAGATCTGTAAGCCGCCGCATATTCCACATTTCCAGCAAAGAAATCTTCAATACTTTTTTTGGTAGATAAACCTTCAGTTACTTCTAATATTTTATTTACTTCCGTCTCACCAAAAACTTTCTCCAGGTAGCCTTTATATACTTTCTCTGATTCACCTGCCCGGCTTTCTTTGGTTTCATAATCTTTCTGCAACTGATCAAAGTAAACTTTAGACATGATCTGCAAACCTTCTGTGATAAGTACTGATTCATTTTGAGACCATTCGTTCTCATCTAACGCGAGAGAATCTCGCGCAACTCGAATTTGCTCTATGAAATCTACATAAAAATTATTAATAGCTTCTTCTGCATTGTTATTTGGATCTTTCACTGCTGAACGAACATCCCCCAAAAAAGCTTCGTCAGCCCAAGATAGTTTACCGACAATTTCCTCTGATTTAATACTGGCTGGCAATGAGGACTGTAAACTTCGAATAGAACTTAACTTTTGCAATGCAGAGTAAACCAACATCTCAGCTTGTATACCCTCTAATTGCGGCAAACTCTCAAGTTCAAAATTTTGAGATGGGTAAAGTGCAGCCAACACCGCATCGACATCTTTTTTATTTACACCTTCGGGCAACTTTAGATCTGCAAAATACTCCACATTTGGGTTAACATGTACGTCTAACGATTCTGCCAAGTCTCCGAGCTCTGCCTTACATCCCTCACAGACCGCTTGGCGCTCTGCGAGTTGAGGATCATAACTAGGACTTTCTGCTCCCATCAGATCATTGTACCATATATAAGTGTAAATTACTACCGAGATTGACAATCTAGGGGTTAACGAATAAAATTGAAATAATTTCGACATTAGTCGCTCCCCCGCTCCGCGGGGGTAATTTTTTAAGCAATGAAGGCAAAAAAGGACTCTTTTAAGTCTTTAAATTCCTGGCTACTAATAGTTTCCATTCTGTATTTAAATCTTTTGGCATCAAAGATGCGAATCTGATGAAAGCAAAAAGATCCAGATTTACCACCCACATAACTATCTCGATACCAGCTCCCTTGCTTTTGTTTTCCTGTTAGTGGTATCCCAAGACAAGTTTGATGAGACAGTTTTTTGAAAACTAATACTGGACGCAGAGCACCGTCTTTCTTTCCGTCCATCTCAAATCCCACATTAACCCCTAACTGGCACGCCCAAATTTCTCTTTCTGAAAACAAAGGAGGGATTTTTTTGTGATGCAAGTAGGACTTTAACTGCAACCAATCTCCAAATAATTTTCTCATTATTTGAAACCTTAGGTTGCCAGCCCCATCACTTCAACCCACTAGCTTAATCAAAAATTCATACTTCTCACTTCCCCACTTCTAATCTTCTTAGATTTTTATATTTGCAAAAAACTAAAACTTGTGGTACAATGGCCAGATTAATTTTCCTAAATAACATGAAATTTCTCAACAAACTATCGGCTGTCGGCAAAACCAATTTCGTATTTCTTAAGTTCGGTCCAAGCTCTTCTGCAAGGCATCACGAAGATGCTAATGACCCAGAAAGCTTTATGGATACAAATGACACTTTCTTCAAAGCAGGACAAGAAGTCTTTGCCAAAGAAGAAATGAGACTGCGGGATCCTCAAAATCCTGACAAAGTAGTGCAGACCTTAAATCTTAAAGACGCTGTCAATTTTCAAAAAATTCTCAGCCATGAAGAAGCCAAGGATCTTTGTCTCACAGATGCCGAATCTAGACTTTGGGCAAGAGTAACTGTTGATGGCGAAGCATACCTTACGGCTTTATCCGGAAGTGAGGGACAAAACCTAAATTTCACTGCGAATCCTGCCGAGATTCAAGAAATTGCTGCCGCTACTAAATCTTCACATAAAGAACTCGTAGACGCCGATCCATATGGGAAAATGCCAGAACTCGCAGGAGCTGCTCCAGCGACTAATGCAGAACGACGAAATGGAATGACTGCCGCAGAACAAGTCGCTGCCTGGAACTTTGATATTAATTCATCAGAAATTCTAACAGCCGATGGTGTTGAATTTGGACAAGGACGGGCCCGATACATTACGGATGCTGCTCCTATGGCGAGCGTCGGAAACATACCAAATGTTTCAGGCTTTAACGGACAAACTGGTGAAGTTTTTGCTGCGACACCAAGTTTCAATCCAAACGGACGACCAACTTTTGAAAGCAACACAGATATCTCTTCAGACTATACCCGCGATGTTAGACCTGGTTCAACTACTGCTGCCGAAGCAAACATCGGAAGCATGGCCGAGGCTCGTGTCGCTGACCAAGAACGCGGTTATTCAACTCGCTCAGTAGGCGCTGTTGGAGAACGTGTCATCAACGGACCGCTCGAAGACGGTAAAGTAGCCGGTGAACGCCTACTACAAGAACAGGATAACCTAGACCGATTCTACAAATCTATGGACAGCTGGATGGGTAAAGGAATGCGTTCTGTTGCTAAAAACCTCGAAAAATCTGATCTAAATAAAAAAGGTCACAGAGAAGAAGATATCATGAAATTCTTTGTAGATAACGGTGTCATGGAAAACCACGATGCCAACGAACTACCACTGCTTAACTGGGGTCTCTCGTTCAACTGTATCGAGAAAGGTCTCGTGACACGACCAAACATCGACCAAGCCAACAAAGTAGTTGAATTCCTAACTGGTGAATACAACGGAACTCTCGAATCAAATGTAAATGCCTACGCGGCTTCCACCCTTGATAAACCGACCGACACGAAAGTTATGAACGAATACTTTATGGACTTTGAAGAAGCGGTAGACAAGATCGACGGAGCTCTCTACAAGAATTACTTCTTTGGGATCGTCCGAGAAAACAAAGGTGAATACAAAGAAATCAATCGTCTTGCCGACATCGCAAAAGATGCAAGTAAAACGCCAGCTGAACGTCGTGAAGCGGCTAAAAAAGCCTGGGACATGCTCGTCGATGAATTCGGTGATGATGTTGCCAAAGAACGCCGCAAAATGATCGAAAGTTTTGAATCTGAATATGAAAAACAAGCATTTATTATTGGTGGAAAAACCTACGAATGGAAACATTCAACGAAAAAAGATGAAAATGGAGAAAAATACAGCCAATGGTTGCTCAAACCTGAAGATGGTAAAAAGTTCCAACCAATTGAGGAAGTTCTCAACGCTGCTCAAATTAGAAATTTCGAACGAAAAGTTGGCGGCTCAATTCTAAAATTTGCTGAAGAAGACGGAAACACAAGCTTCACAAAAAGCTACGAAAGATCTCAAAAACGACTCGAGGCCGTAGAAGCTGGTATGCAAGAAGTCCAACGTGACATGATCATTGCCAACATTGCTTCATACCGAGCCGAAGGTAAATCGCTCGTATCACTCCGTACTGGAGCTGAACGAGAACGGATCATCACTAAATGTATCCAATCAACTCCAGCTTACAGTACTCAGCCAAAGCTAGTAGACGATCCAGCGGTTAGAGCACGAGTGGCTGCCAAACTAGATCGCATGATCGCCGCCGAACAAGGCAGCGTGGAGCAGTACCTTGCGGATGCAAAAGCGAATTGGATCAATGAAGGTCCGCTTACAGCCGTACCACGTGGTGACACCGTACGAGTCGGGACTGCATACCACGGTCCAGACGCCGCTGACCCAAACTTTGACTTCAGCAAACTCTCGTGGGAAAGCCTCAAAGGTATGTACCCAGAAGAAAATCCTTACGCGAACAAGAAAGGAAAAGAACTTTCAAGTGCCTACCTGATTGCAGAAAGTTTCGCACTCCAAGGATACCAATTCTCAGAGGCTCAATTTAAACAAGGTTTTGATAACCTACAACCTGGAACCGTTGAAAGCTTCCGCCTCACTGATGACCTTGTTAAAAATACTTCAGCCAACGGGAAAGCCGACGAAACCTGGAAAAATCTCGATGCTAAAGATCCTATTTTCAAGCTCGCACCAATCCAAAGTGAGCCACGGTCTATCGTCGTTCGCGGACAGCAAGTCGATGTAACCTTTACATATGATGTGTACCTCCGATCTGGATGTATGAATCCACTAATCGTACCACGCATGCAAAATCTAGATCCTCTGTTCATTCAGATTGCCGAACAGATCAAGTACGAATGTTACACAGATAATCAACCGATCCCAGCGACGACAGAGCAACTGGCTCCGTACATCTCACTACCGAAAGGTGTGGCTGGTACAGAATCTCAAATCATGGCCATTCCGACGATTATAAAAGGACTCCTACTCGCTGGAGCTCTCTCTGGTGGAGGCGGCGCGGCCGAAATCCTCAAGGAACCAGACGTACCACTACCACCAAAGTTCCCATAAACCTCTCATAACAAAATAAATCCACATAACTATGTCACCTACTGCCAAAAACATTATCGTTATCCTCCTAGTGCTCGCACTAGGAGGTTTGGCACTTTACTTTAACAGTGTCAACACCGCACCATCTCCTATCGTAGGAGAAAATGGTGAAATCCTTTCTGATCCAGCTAACGGAGCTCGTGCTCCCTACATGGCACCAAAACCAGAAAGTATTGAGTTTCAATAAAAATACATTTGACAAATTTAGCAAATTATTTAAAAGTTTATCCGAAATAGTAATTTTCACTACATGAACCCTATCTCAAAATGGCTGTCGAAAAAGGCCCTCGTTGCATTTGCGCTAATGCTCGGAGCCTCTGCGTTCGTCTCCGCAGAAACCCTTGCCGTGTCTTGTCCCGGCATTACGCGCGGTTCTCATCCTTATGGGCTAACGTACCCAGCTTTTAATTGTTACACAGACAATACAGAGCTTGGACGAGTCTATAGTGGTGATCAACGAGAACAAAACTTTGTTCGATTGACCACTGACGGAAGCAACTGGTCGGACAACGTTACCGTTACCGAAAACGGTGAACGAGTTCGAATCTTTGTCTACATGCATAATTCTGCAAAAGATGGACAATACCCAGCACGAAATACGAAATTAATCGTTGATTGGTCAGATCCAAGCAACGTTTTCGCACAAATTTCTGCTAGTAATACTAATCCTGGCTCAGTAGACGACAACGGACGGATTAATATTCCTGCTGGGAAAATCCTTTCCGGAGACCAGGTAATCATCCAACCAGATGAAGACAGTAACCGTGGAACGGTGACCCAAAGTATTGAAGACGGTGCTACGCGAGTAGTGCTTAATTTTGGTAATTATCTCGGGAGTTACTCTCACCAACAAGGTGTCTATGTTGATCTTCTACTTGAAGATCGACCAACGACGCCAGCTATCGATATCATCAAAGATGACTCGACTCCAAACTCTGCCGACACTGATGGTGCTGACACTCAGACTATCAATTACGGAGAAACAGCGACCTTTAGCATCCGCGTGGTAAATACGGGTAATGAAGCCCTTGAAAACGTAGAAATCACTGATGCTCTTACACCAGCGTGTAACCGCACGCCAGGTCAAACGACGCCTCTTATTGCGGCTCAAGGAAACGGAGATAACTTCTTCGATCCAGGAGAAGAATTTGCCTACACTTGTAATGCAACCAATGTAACAGAAGCATTCACTAATGTCGCTCGAGTAGACGGTACATCTGTCGTTGACGGACAAAACGTAAATCACACGGATCCAACGGTTGTGGAACTTATCACAACACCAGATATCCAAATCGACAAAGACGACTCAACACCAGGAACACCTGATGCCGATGGAGACGATCGACAAACCGTTGAAGAAGGTGGAACGGCTACGTTCACTATCACGGTTTTCAATGACGGATTCATTCCTCTTCGAAATGTAGTGATCACAGATCCTAAGACGCCTAACTGTAATCGTTCTGATGCTCAAACACAGCCACTTATCCGAGCTGTTGGAAACGGAGACAACCTTTTCGATCCAGGAGAAGAATTTACCTACACTTGTGAAGCTACTAACGTAACCGAAGCCTTCACTAATCTCGCTCGAGTAACGGGTGACCCAATCGATGGTCAAGCACAAGTCGTAGACAGCAATACAACAGATGTTGTTCTCATGACAGTTCCTTCTATTAACATCGACAAAGATGACAGCACACCAGGTACAATCGACACCGATGGTGACGACAACCAAAATGTCTTCGAAGGAGACAGTGCCGTATTCACGATCACCGTGACCAATGACGGTGCCGAATCTCTAGAAAATGTAGTGATCACAGATGAACTAGCGCCGGTTTGTAATCGAAACGCTGGTCAAACAGCGCCACTTATCGCCGCTCAAGGAAATGGTGATAACCTTTTCGACCCACAAGAAAGCTTCACTTACCAATGTACTCAGACTGACGTACGACGAGGTTACACCAATGTAGCCGTTGTCACTGGTGACAGTGTCGTAGATGGCGTCGAAGTAACAGACAACGATCCAACAATCGTAAACGTACCACCACGAGTAGAAATCGACATCGACAAAGATGATTCTACGCCTGGTGACGCCGATACTGACGGTGACGACACACAAACAGTCGAAACTGGTGGCGAAGCTACCTTCACAATCACGGTAACCAATCTCGGTGTAGATGATCTACGTGATGTCGTAATCACAGATCCAAATGCTCCAGCTTGTGACCGCTCTGCTGCCCAAACGGCTTCACTAATCCGAGCACAAGGAAATGGAGATGCTATCCTAAACGCTGCTACCTCTACCGCAGATGCTGAATCATTCACCTACACCTGTGTCGATCCAAATGTAACGGGTCCATACACCAATACGGCTAATGTAGTCGGTGTCGGAGTAACCCTTGGAAGCCTGACAACAGACGAAGATCCTACCATCGTAGAAACAACTGATCCAGAGCCACCATCTATCAACATCGATAAAGATGACTCTACTCCAGGAACAGCTGATAATGACGGAGATGATACGCAAACCGTTGACTACAACGGAACCGCCAACTTCACAATCACAGTAACCAATGATGGTGGTGTTGGTCTCGAACGAGTCTCTGTTGGAGATGTTCAAGAGCCAAACTGTGCTCTATCGGTTCAAGAAGCTCTTGTCTTCATCCAAAACACTGGAAACAACGACACTGTCTTCGATCCAGCTGAATCATTCACCTACACTTGTACCAGTTCTAACGTAACGGAAGACTTCACTAATACGGCTGACGTCATCGGATTCTCAATCGCAACTGGTGAAAAAGTTGTCGACGAAGATCCAACTGTAGTCGTGGTTCGACCACAACCAATCTGTTCTGAATCTAGTTTCAACACAGACACTACAACACCTGGTTCAACTGTAACCTACTCATGGACTACAGAAAATGTGCCAAGTGACGCACAACTCATGTGTAGTGGTGCCGGTGTGGACTTCATGGAAGCAATCGGAACGGCTAGCAGCCGAGACATCCAAATCCCAGCTACGGCTGCCAACGGAGATGTTCTCACTTGTAAAATCCTCATGCCAAACGGCACTGAGCTCTGTCGAGACAC
>JAHDBZ010000002.1:3565-19333 GCA_020630245.1 Candidatus Altimarinota bacterium | reverse complement strand
AACACGGATGACACCCAAGAAATTACTCGTGGAACGACTGCTGCATTCACAATCACAGTAACCAATACTGGTGACGTAGCTCTTACAGAGGTAACAGTAACTGATAACCTTGCTCCGAATTGTGAACGAACAGCCGCTCAAACCGCCGGTCTGTACGACGGAACAACGTTTGATCCAAATGAATCATTCACCTACGAATGTGAACAAGACAACTGGAGATTCGCAACGAATGAAGCAATCACAAGCGGTACACCAACCAATGGTGATCCGGTGGTAACTGACAGCGATTCAACCGCTATTACCTTCCCAGGTGGAGGTGGTGGTGGAGGCGGTGGTGGAAGTGTAACTTCTCACCCAACCGTTGGAGTCTGTGCCGTAAACGGTGCTGGAAACCCAATCTGTCAAGCTCGACGACCATTCGAAGATCCTTCTGATCCAGCCTGGGTAGCCTACCAAGAATGTGTCAATGAAATTGGCCGAACACGTATCGACTGTGTCGAGAACGTCTGGGCCCCTCTCAAAGGAATCACTGGATTCTGTACCGAAGGTGGAAACGCGGTTGCTGAATGTAACCCAATCCTCCCTCCGATCACGACACCGCCAACTGGTGGAACGTGTACTCCAGTCGAACTCCCATGTCCTGCCTGTTTCAAAAATGGTGAAAACGTAGCCATCGACAAACAAGTCATCGGTTCTGGTATGGTTGCCAAAGGAGAACGAGCGAAATACGAAATCGCTGTCAATGGTCTCGAAACAGACAACTCTCAATTCCGACTCAATGAACTCACAGTTCGAGTCTACGACCGTATCATTCCTGCCGACTCTGGTTGGATCTGGGGTCTCAACCCTGGTGCCTACGTCGACGGAGATGAAGGCGGATCATGGAACTGGAACGGTTCATACTTCGAACGAACTTTTGGAGCCTCATCTGAAGTCGTACGATCACTCAACACAACCGGAACGCTTAGCGCTGCCGCTCGTGAAGACCTCAAAGTTCACTACGACCTAGACACAGCTCTCGCCGTAGACGCTGATGAAGCAGACGTGAAAAACGTAGCCTTCGCCACGATGACCTACGACTATCAACAACGATCAGTTGATGCTGCTGGAAACACTGTCTGGCTAGACAGCTCGGTAGATAAAACGGTTGGTCTAGATGATACTTGTGATGCTATCGACGCCGCTGATCTACACGAATTCTTTAAGACTCGTTACGCCGCTGACAGTACCTACGGTGCTCAAGCTAGCCTCCGCATCATCCGACCATTCGTCGAAGCGCGAGGAGGAAATGTAGCGGTCCGAGGAACCGAACGTGTCACCGGTAACGCTCACGCGATTACTCAAAACACTGATCACGGTATCGCTGGTACGCATACCACGATCGTCCAAGATCAAAACACTGATCTAACTCTGAGTACCTACGACTTCGTAGACGTCGACTTCGACGCTCTCACGGATGGTCTCGGTACCAACGACGACTACTTCGCCAACCTTGAAGGAAGCATGACCAATGGAACACTTCCTGATGGAATCGAAATCGAAGCCGGTGTTGACGTCGAGGTACTCACGCACACTCACAATTCAGGAGTTTACCTGATCACAAGTGACGGTGGAAACATCATAATCAATGATGAAATCGACCTCAGTGTTCCATCGACATTCATCCTTCGCGGAACGGGGCTCATCATCGAACAAGACGTGACCTTTGCGGATCACTTCGGAGCCTTCATCACTCAGGAACACAATGGATTCACGGGCGACATCGCCATTAAGAATACTGTGAACCGCCTCGATGGTGTCTACATCGCCGAAGATGACAGTGGTATCACTTCTCTCGGAGTAAACAACACTGACACTCTACAAGTAAACGGTAATCTCATCGGAGATATCAGCCACCTACTCTCATTCCGAAAGTACATTGGTGCTAGTATCGACAGCCCAGAGCCAAGTCTCCTAGTGTCATTCGACCTTCGACTCCTCGAATCAACTCCACCGATCCTGGAACAATTCCTTGGTCAAAACTGGAGAGAAGAGGTTAGTCAGTAGCCTGTGAGCGCAGCGAACAGCTGCTACGACTAATCCCCGCGCAGGCGGGGATCCCACCTCCCTCGGCACACAGATGCTAAACAAAAAACCCCCGCATAGCGGGGGTTTTTTAAAACCAAACTTCTCCTTGCTCTGAAAGCAACAAACAGCGTAAAATGCACATAAAATAAACCAAAACAAACACTCATGGGTAGTTTTATACGCTTTGTCTTAGTTCGACTCGGACTACTTGCCCGTGGTGTTTATGAGCTCCGCTTGGCCTGGATTATCATCACAGCGTTTTTCACCGAAGGAAATCCTGTGGCAGCCTGGACGTATCTCAGCGCTGAGATGCCCTGGTGGCAGATCCTGACCAACATTGGTTTTTTTGTGCTGGATGTCTATACGATTTTCATCATTACCCGTTTTGCGTTGCAGTACTGGCATCGTCGTCATGAAGCCAAAAAACTGGTGCACCTGCGTATCACCATGCCCAAAAATGATTCCAAGCTGGACAATGAAAAACGCACCGAAAAAGATTTCAAAGAACAAATCGGAAAAGCCGAACAGTTTTTCCGCGCCCTTTATGAGACCAGAGACCTCAATCTCTACAATATTTTCATCAAACGATGGTTATGGGGAAAACCTTTTATTTCTTTTGAACTCCAATTTGAAAATCAAGAACTTAGCTTCGTCGTCGTCTGTGATCCGTACTATCGAGCTATAGTCGAAAAACAAGTAACGGCCTTCTTCGAATCAGCCGAAATCGAACCCATCCCAGAGAAGAAACGTTTCGACATCAATCCAAAAGGCAATACCGCCAATGGGTACTACATGTTTGCCAAGGAGGATTTCTGGTATCCAATCCAAACCTACAAAAACCTCGAAGAAGATGCTCTTAACGACGTAGCCAATTCCTTTTCAAGCCTGACCGAAGCTGAACGCGCCGTTGTACAGGTTATAATCCATCCCAAATCTAAAAAATGGCGCAAAAAGGCCCAGATTAAAGGAACTGAGCTTTTCAAAGGTAAGGGCAAAAAAGACGGCTTCAAACTTAAGATCCCAATCATCAGCCCGATCCTTAGCATCCTCTGGTGGCCGATCAAAGTTGTCTTTACCGGATACGACCCCCAAGTCGACAGTCTGAGCAATGAGCCAGGTGCCAGTGGAGGTGACAGCTACGTACGGATGCTGCAGACCGAAGAGGAAATTGCCAAACACATTGGGGAAAAAGCCGTACAAAATGGTTTCGATACGGTCATACGAATCTTGGCCAGCTCTCCAAACCCAATGCGTACTCAGGAAATCCTCAACGGAGCCTTTGTCGCCTTTAATGCCTTTAAAGGGAAAGGGAAAAATTACTTTGAAAATCGTCGGATTATCTTCATCAATGCGATTAATTCTCCGTTAATCCGACACAATTTCAAATATCGTCTCAAATCATTCCTCGAAAAAAATTCAATCCTCTGTGAAGAAGAACTGGCGTCAATTTACCACTTCCCGGACGCTCGCTACAACCGTATTCCGACGATCAGATGGTTGCCCTACAAAGTTTTACCACCACCGATCAACCTTCCAGAGGAGGGCGTCATCGTTGGAAACTCTGTATATCGCGGCATTACCAAACCAGCTCGCATTATGCGTGGTGATCGAACTCGTCACATGTATGTGCTTGGGAAATCTGGTTCTGGTAAATCGGTACTGCTCGAATACATGGCCGGCCAAGATGTGCAAAATGGCGATGGAGTCGGCGTGATTGATCCTCATGGAGATCTGGTAGAAGATGTACTATCACGAGTACCAAAAGAACGAGCCAAGGACATCGTAGTCTTTGATCCAGGGGATCGAGAGCGCCCGATGGGTCTTAACATCCTGGAAGCCAAAACCGAAGAAGAGCAAGACCGTGCTTCGCTCGATGCCATGGAAATCTTCATCAAGCTCTTTGGGAATGAAATCTTCGGTCCGCGGATCCAGCACTATTTCCGAAATGGATGTCTGACACTTATGGCTGACAAAGACGAAGGCGCTACCCTGATCGATATCCCGCGCCTTTTTATCGATGATGATTTCCAACGTTATAAAGTTTCTAAGGTTCAGAATGCTGTTGTCCGTGCCTTCTGGGAAAATGAAATGGCCAATACCGGAGACCGAGAAAAACAAGAGATGATCCCCTACTTCACCTCAAAATTTGGTCCGTTTGTGACCAATACCACCATGCGTAATATTATCGGTCAGACCAAGTCTGCTTTCAATGTGCGCGAATCAATGGACAACCAAAAAGTCCTCCTTATCAATCTCTCAAAGGGGAAAATCGGAGCCATCAACGCCCAACTATTAGGTCTGATCATGGTAGCCAAGATCAACCAAGCGGCCATGGGACGGGTCGACATCGCGAAGGAAGACCGTAAGGATTTTTATCTCTACGTGGATGAGTTTCAGAACTTCGCCACTGATACTTTTGCCTCGATCCTATCGGAAGCCCGAAAATACCGTCTCAATCTTATCATGGCCCATCAGTACATCGCCCAGCTCTCTGAAAGTGCCGGAGGTGTCGCCGTTGGACAAAAAGACAGCAAGATCCGTGATGCGGTCTTCGGAAATGTGGGAAGTATGCTGAGCTTCAAAGTTGGAGCAGAAGACGCCGAATATCTCGAAAAAGAATATGCTCCCCTTCTGTCACAACAAGACATCCTCGGAATGGCTAACTACAAAGCCTACATCAAACTCAATATCAACAACTCAACTTCTCGACCATTCTCAATCGAATCGATCTGGGATCCAGACGGTCGCAATTACAAGATTGCCGAAGTTATTAAAAAATACTCTCGGATGAAATACGGTCGCAAGAAAGAATTTGTCGATGCCGAGATCGAAGCTCGCATGGGGATCGGCAATCTGCAGGCGATCGCCGAAACGGCTAAAGCTGATCCAACCGTGCCAAACGAACTACTGGGCGATACGCCAAGTGGCGCCACGCAAAAAGTTCAGCCCGTCAAAGACGAGCACGTTGACAATCCGGCTCCTCACACCACCGTTCAACCGGACACGGCTCACGTACCGCCCGCGGCCAAGTTGGCCCCACCGGTTAATCCAACCGCCCCCATTGCAACTAAAGTGACGCCGATGCCAACCCCAGCACCGATCCCAAAACCAGTCACTCCAACACCAGTGTCCACTACGACTCCGACAACCTCAACACCCGTCCAACCTCAAAACGTCATTAATCCTGGCGGCGTTGATCCAACCAAGGCCAAGCTACCGCCGAGTGGTCCGACTGGATGAAACCAATACCCGGTTTAGGTGTATTGCGTTTGATCTCAAAACCGGGTATTGTGCCGACGATGCAATCAATTGCTGCCCTACTTGTCAAACACGACGTGGTCAAAGTAAATTTTGACCAGCCATTCACTTGGACCTCGGGGATCAAATCGCCGATTTATTGTGACTGTCGAGAACTCACCGGGCTGGTAGAAGCACGAGCTACGGTCGTCACGACTATGATCGAAAAGATCAATGAACTCGGTCTCAAACCGGACGCCGTTGCCGGTACTGCTACCGCTGGCATCTCTTGGGCGGCTTGGGTGGCAGGCATCCTAAATGTCCCTATGGGATACGTTCGCGGGAAACCAAAGGGCCATGGAGCTGGAAAAATGGTTGAAGGACTTAATAAAAACCTTGGTAGTAAACCACAGATCGTTGTCGTCGAAGATGCTTTCTCGACTGGAGGTTCGTCAATCAAATCTGCTGAAGCGCTACGATCTGAACTGAATGCTGAAGTAAAATACATATTTGGTATTTTTTCTTGGGACACTCCTAAATTTTTTGCAAGCCAGCGACAGGCTGGTTTAGAAATGATTTCATTCACCAATTTCGATGAAATCGTCAGTGCCCTGCAAGCGGCCGGGAAAATTTCTCCCACGCAAGCCCAAAGCCTACAGAGATTCCACGAAGATCCACCTAACTGGCACGAACGCGAACAATCTGGCGCACACGAAACCGAACCCCAACTATTCTAAAGGACAGGTCGCGACCTGCCTCTACATATTACATACCACTTACCACATACCACTTATGTCTCAAGATCTCATCCTCATTGGCCGCCAAGGTTCCGGAAAAGGAACCCAAGGAAAAATCCTCGCCAAACTTTTTGGTTACAAGATATTCGTCACTGGCGACGAACTACGTGCCATCGCCAAAGAAGACTCTGAACTCGGCCGCGAAGTAAAAGCCATCACCGAACGTGGTGATCTGGTCAGTAACGAAATCGTCATGGCCATCGTGGCCAATTTCATCAGTAAACTCGAACCAGGGGTTCAAGTTATTTACGATGGGATTCCTCGTTCGATGGAACAACGAGAAACCCTTGAGTCTGAACTTAAGAAAGATGGCCGCGATTTTGTCGCCCTTGAAATCCGACTCTCGACCGATGAAGCTTTTGACCGACTTATGAAACGAGCCGAGATCGAAGGTCGCGCTGATGACAATCCAGAATCAATCAAGAAACGAATTGCTAATTTCGAAGAACACACCGCCCCGATTATCGAACACTGGAAGTCGAAAGACCAACTCATCTCTGTCGACGGCAATCAGGAGATTGAAGATGTGACTCAAGAAATCCTCACCTACTTTCAGGTCGAAGGCGGCTGCGCTAGCGGCTGTTCATGTGACTGTGGGTAAAAATCATGAATAAACGTAATCCTGCCACCCCCAAAACTGCTGACCAAATCGACGCAATGCGTCGCGGGGGGAAGATCCTGCAGGCGGCCCATCAAGCTGCGCGAGCATTAGCGGTACCAGGTGCCCGACTAATTGACCTAGATACGGCTGCTGAAGCCGTGATCCGAGAAGCGGGAGGCCTGCCAGCTTTCAAGGGCTACCAAGGATTTCCTGCTACACTTTGTACGATGGTTAATAGTGAAGTCGTGCACGGGATTCCCGACGAACGAACACTCCAAGCCGGAGATATTTTATCGGTAGACTGTGGCGTAATTTTTGAGGATCTGATCACCGATGCTGCCTTTACCGTAATCGTAGGCGGTGAGGAAACAAATCCCAAACGGGCCCAATTTTCTCAGGCTGTCTACGAAGCCCTGCAAGCGGGATGCAAAGTGGCCAAAGCTGGAAATCGACTAGGAGACATCGGCTACGCCGTTCAGTCTCAGATTAAAAAATCTGGCTACACCGTTATCAAAGACTTCACTGGACACGGTGTCGGCTACGACATGCACGAAGATCCGTACGTGCTCAATTACGGCCAACCAGGCACCGGCCAAATCCTAACCGAAGGCATGACTATCTGTATCGAACCGATCATTGCCATGGGGCGCCCTGGATACAAGACACTTTCTGACGGCTGGACCGTCGTCACCCTTGATGGCCAGGACGCCTGCCAGTGGGAACACTGTGGGGTCGTGACCAAGAGCGGTTTTGAAATTTTTGCTTAAAACATGACTAACTCAGAACGAATTTTTTTCTATGCCGGACTTAAAGAACCGGAAGCTCAAGAAGCCATTTTGGGAGATGGAAAAAATTTAGGAGCCGGAAAAGATGCCACCCTCAAAGGTTATAAAAGATTAGATCCAAATAGTGAATGCTCTCCCTTAGTCGCAGATACTGAAAGTGAAATCCGAGGCAAGGTCTTTGCCTTCGACGACAGAGAGGTAAAAGCTAGATTTGATGAAGTGGAAAACGCCATTGATTATTTTCGAACTAAATTAGAACTTACCGACGGCACTTTTGCCTGGGTGTACATGAAACATCCCAACAAATAAAAATTTTTCATTAGCCCATTCGCAAATCAACAAATCATCATCCGAGTACGACCAATTCGCCGAAGACTTCAGCGCTACGCGTGACCGCCCTTGGCCCGAGTTTGAGATCTTCATGCCAGATATTAAGTCTGGACAGAGAATCTTAGATCTGGGTTGTGGTAATGGTCGCCTGCGCAAATTTCTCCCAGCAGAATTGATACGCCCTGGAGATTACTTTGGTTTTGATATTTCAGAAGGATTGCTCGGCATTGCTCGTAAAAATTTTCCCAGAGATGCTTTCTTCCGTGGTAATTTTGGTAAAAATCTACCGTTCGGCGCTCAGAACTTTGACTGGGTAATTAGTATCGCCGCTTTCCATCATCTACTCGACAAAACCGGACAACAAAAGTTTCTCACTGAAGCTCATCGAGTACTCAAACCAGGTGGTAAGATTTTCCTAACTACCTGGATCCTGCCACAAAAATATTTCTGGAAAAATTTTTGGACTGGACGCATCTTTAGCAAGAATTGGATTGTTCCCTTTGGAGCAGAAAAACATCCTCGCACCTATCGCTACGTCACCAACAAAGATCTCACCAAGTTGTTGAAGCGTCATGGATTTAAAGTGATTAGAAGTGAACGCTTCGAAGATCGAAATTTTGTAGCTTTAGCAGAGAAAATAGGGTAAAACCAAGGCGTTATGAACCTGCTTACTTATTTCGACGCCGCCGCCAGTACACCACTGGATCCACAAGTGTCGGAGGTTATTCGTGCACATTTAGACTTAGTAGGAAATAATAATTCAAAACACGTAGCCGGTTTCGCCGGACAACGCCTCATTGATGAAAGTCTAAAAACCATGGCTCAAGTTCTGAACTGCAATTGGGAACAGCTTTCGATCTGTTATTCAGGTACGGATGCTAACCGTCGAGTTATCATGGCGTGTCGTGAACTCTTTGGAGAAACTAATCTGTACGCTTCGGAAGTAGAACACTCTTCTATTGCTGATGAAATCCCGCAGAAGTTCAACCCGGTAACACTGGTAGAGCTACCAAAAAATCCTGCCTGTATAGCTCTCATGGGCGCCAATTCTGAAACAGGTCGGATCTATGATGCCGCAGAAGTGAGAGCCAAATACCCTAATAGTTTTATCATTCGTGATTACTCACAGAGTTTTGCCAAAGGCATCATCCCGGATCTGCAAAACTGTGACGCAGGTATTTTTACCCCGCAAAAATTCTACGGCCCAAAAAACATCGGTATTTTGTACCTAAAACACCCAGAGAAATTCCCTGAGATCAGCAAAGATAGCCATACCAAATTCCCAGCACTAGTGGCCGGTGCGGCTAAAGCTTTTGAGATCTGGGGGACCGAACGAGAAACTCACCAGGCACAAATGACCCGCTGGGAGGCCGTCATCCGCGAGTACATTCACGACAACATCTCTGATTATAAATTTCACGATCTAGATCACGCACGCGTCCCGGGCCTTATTAGTGTGGCGTTCAAGGGGTTACGCGGTGGCGAAATTATGACCACACTGTCAAAAGACGAAGGGATTTGCCTCTCGATCGGCTCAGCCTGCACCAGTGACATCATGGCTCCTACCGATGTTATCAAATCAATCGAACCAGACCCGGACTGGCAGTATCCAATCCGAATCAGTCTGCATAAATTTCTCACCGACGAAGCCGTCACAGATTTTTGTGAAATATTGGCGCATTACGTTGAGGAATTGAGATAATCAGATGAGAAGAAAGAGGATGAGAAGATTTTAGGAGATTTTACGCTTAAAAACAGTGAGCATTTTAATATTTCTATCACTCTTTCTCGTAGCGAAACAAACTCTTGTTCTGAAAAATACCCAAGTTCATAAGCTATTATTAATTGAGTGTCCAACTCTGCCAGGGAGCCAAGTGAGATAGAAATAAAACGCTTGAAGTCTTTCACACTATCTCGCATGTAGCCTTCTGCGATGTTACTTGGCACAGAAATTGCAGACCTTTGCATTTGTGAACACAATCCAAATTTCTCCTGACTAGGAAATTTCGAGGTGATCTTGTAGATTTCCAAACTGAGATTTTTAGATTTCTGCCAAGCTTTAATCTTCTGGTAATTAGGTTGATCCATTTCTATGATTAGAACGAATCGTAGAATTGTGATCAAGTCCTAAACTTCATCAAAAATTCATATTCGTTTAAATTCCCCAACTTCTAAATTTCTCATCTTCTAACTTCTCATCCAAATACATGAAAATAATCTCCTGGAACGTGAACGGTCTACGCGCAGTGGAACGCAAAGAAATGCTTGGCCCTTTCCTCCGAGAACACCAACCTGACATCCTGTGCATTCAGGAAATTAAAGCCAAACCAGAACAGGTGGTAAATCTGGATGAAATATACCCAGCATATACCAAGTTTTATCACGCCGCCGAGAAACCCGGCTACGCCGGGGTAGCAATCTGGATCAAAACTTCGGCCTTCGACCTTCAGGCTTCTCACTTTTCCACCGGCATGCCTAATAACCCCGTCGATAATGAAGGACGCATCGGGCGTTTAGATTTCGAAAAAGACGGTCAGGAATATTCCGTACTCGGCATTTATTTCCCCAATGGTGGAAAATCTGAAACCGCCTGGGAAGAAAAGCTCGTCTTTTACGACCGCTTTCTCAAATACGTAAATCAACTGCGCGACCAAGGACGCACTGTCATCTGGTGCGGAGACATCAACTGTGCGCATAACCCGATCGACTTGGCTCGTCCAAAAGATAATGATGGAAAGATTGGCTTCCATCCACGAGAACGGGCGTGGCTAGACAACGTGACGACGCAAAACTGGGTCGATGTCTGGCGGCAAACCAATCCAGACACGCCGGACGTTTACTCCTGGTGGCACTTGATATCTAAATCTCGCAGTCGCAATGTCGGCTGGCGGATTGATTATTTCTTTGTAGACCAAGATTTCTTTCCGGAGGTAAAAAATATCGAATATCTAAACGATCAGATGGGTAGCGATCACTGTCCTGTGGTACTAGAAGTACAAAACAGGTATTGACTTTTTTGACAAAAAGAGCAATAAATAGTGTTGATGTTCAATGATTCTTCACATCAGTCGTCAGAAAAGCAGTTTTTTGAGGATAAACTTAATTATGACCTCCATAGAAGTACATGTGTTGATAAATCTTTATCATTTTTACCGACCGAAAAAAAAGAGCTTCTTGAAGTTATCAAAGATCCAAATTATTTCTGCGAATTTTTACAAGAATGTCACCGTTTGAGACTTATCAAAATTGCACAAATTGAAGACTACGAAGCAGAAATTGAACGAGGTAATTTTTTTGAATTCATGCAAAACGTTGCCAAAGTTGAAGCTATTGCCTGGGCCGCCAAAATTGATGCCGCCTTAGTTGGAGCATACACCATAGGGTCAACATCCGGCCTCTACTCATTTAATCCTGCTCTGGCTGCCGAAATTTATGGAGCCGGATATGCAACCCGTCTAGGGTTAAAATTTTCCTTAAGTCATAATCTTGCTACTAAAAAATACTGTCAGAAACCAAAAAAATCAGCACTCTCCATGACAATACCATACATAGGATCTGCCTATGTTCTAAATAGAGAATTCAAGGATCTACCTGCTAATTTTATTGATTGGTATAACACTTTTAAAAGTTCTTATCACGATCTAAAAGACATAAAGGATCAAAACGTCAGACGAAAGATTATCAATTCTCACTTCGAATACCAGAAGTTACCGATGCCTGAAAAATTACGACAAAAATTTTATCATCTATGCGCAAAATACTTCAACCCCAATAGTGAGAACTGGATCCCCGTACCAGATGCTGTACTAAATATAATCGCTTAGAGGTGCAATTGGCTCACACTCTTTTGCTCCGTCACATTTGTGATTACTCCTGCTAAGAGATCCGCTACCGAAAGCACCTGAAAATTTTTCGGGGGATTGTCGACTGGCAGTGAATCACTACACACGATCGCGGCAAAATTTGCCGCCGTCAGTCGTTCTCGAGCCGGCCCAGAAAAGATCGGATGCGTCGCACAGAGATATACTTCGTCTCGCGCTCCATTTTCGACCAAGGCTTGCTTAGCCGCACACACTGACCCAGCCGTATCAACCATATCATCTACGATGATCGGTGTTTTCCCGGCTACTTCCCCAATGATATGCGTAACTTCTGACTTATTATGCTCTGGACGTTGCTTGTGCATTATTGCCAACGGCAAACCAAGTTCATCTGCGAATTTTTTAGCCGCTTTGGCGCCTCCCGCATCCGGAGAAACCACCACGGCGTCTTCTAAATTTTTAGACTTAATATAATCGACGAAAAGTCGTTGCGGATTGAGATTATCAAGTGGCACATCGAAGAATCCTTGGATTTGATCTGTGTGTAGATGCAGCGTTACGACATGGTCTGCCCCCGCTTTTACCATTAGGTCCGCCATGAGTTTGGCTGAGATCCCCTCTCGAGCGCCATGGATTTTGTCCTGACGACTGTAGGCAAAGTAAGGCAGGATCACATGCACTTTGCGCGCAAAACTTTGACGAGCCGCGTCAATCAGGAGATAAAGCTCCATCAAATCATCGTTCATATGGCCCGTACGGCAAGTCTGGATCAAAAACACATCCTGACCACGAAAACTTTCTTCGTATTTGACGTACACTTCGCCACAGGCAAAAGTCTTGATCGTTACGGGAGACAGCTCTTTCCCCAGGTTTTTCGCAATTGCGGCGGCTAAATCTGGGTGGCTGGATCCGGTGAAAATTTTATAAGCGGTCATCGTGTCGCGACTTTGCCAAAAAATGCTGCTTTTGTAAACTAATTTAGTGACTTAGGGACTTAGAAAACTAGGATTTTAGTATGCTGAAATATTCGATCGTGACGATCAATTACAAAACCGCTACCAAAGTAAAAAAACTCTGGCAAAGTTTACACGAACATCTCAATCCGAATCAATTTGAATTTATTTTGCTGGATAACGCTTCTGGTGAGGCGGAAAAAAAAGACCTCGAAGCATTCTTTGCTGCTAAAACTCAATCGCATTTTATTCCGATGAAAAAAAATTTGGGTTTCGGCGGCGGTTACGCTGAAGCCGTTCGATTTGCCCGAGGGGAATACTTAGTCCTTATCAACCCAGACATTGAACTGTTGAACGATTGCCTCGAACAATTGGTAGGTGCACTCGAAACTCATGACCAAGCCGGACTGGTTGCTCCGCAATTACAAAACCCCGACGGTACCACACAGATAAATGCTCGTCCCTTTCCAACTCTTTTAGGCCTACTTAAACGAAGAATGGGGCAATCGGGAAAACTCCTAGCATCAGGTCCTGTGCCGTGGGTACAGGGCAGCTTCATGCTGATGCGCCGACGGTTTTTTCTCGACGTACTGCATGGATTTGATTCGCGATTTTTTCTCTTTTTTGAAGATACAGATCTCTGCCGTCGCACATGGGAGTCTGGATTCACAGTGCGCTTAGTCGGTACTGCCAAGGCCGTACATGGTGAAAAACGACTATCTGGAAATGACATTTTCACGGCCATGTTTCGCAAAACTTTTTGGATTCATGTGAATTCTGCAGTGAAATATTTTTGGAAATACAGAGGAACTAAAGTTCCTGTGGTAAGTAGTAGGTAGTAGGTAGTATGTAGTTTATACTTGCCACATACCACGTGCCACATGTTACAAATTTTCGATACTCACGCCCATCTTTACTTCACGAGCTTTGATGACAACCGTGATCAAGTCATCGCTGAGTGCGAAGCCGCCGGCGTTACGCACCAGATCCAGATCGGCTGTGATGAGCTGTCATGCCTCGCGGCGTTAGAATTGGCCGAAAGTCAGGAAAATTTTTACTGCACGCTTGGTCTCCATCCCTGCGATGTAGACAAACTCGGCGTACGTGATCCAGAGTACCATCGCTACGCCGGACTCACTGACTACAAACTGAAAAATCATACACCCGCCCAGTTTTTTGCGTGGATTGAGGCTCTCTTCTTGGAAAACGAAGACAAAGTCGTAGGCTTTGGTGAGACCGGCTTCGATCTATATCACCGAAACACCCCAGAACTATTTGCTCTCCAGGCTGAGTGCTTCGCTGAGCATATCCGACTGTGCAAAAAGTATGACCGCGCCCTCGTTATCCACACACGAGACTCGAGTCAAGAAACACTCAAATTCTTACAAGACTCTCTACAACCCGGGTTAAACCCGGGTTCGGACATCCCACGCGGTGTCGTTCACGCCTTTTCCGAAGGACCAGAGTTTGCGCAAATCATGACCGAACAGTTTGGTTTTCATCTCGGGATCGGCGGCGTTGCTACGTATCCAAAAAATGAGCACGTTCGTGAAGCCATCAAATCCACTCCGATTGAGTTCCTCATCACCGAAACCGACACACCTTTTCTCACGCCGCACAAAGCCCGAAAATCAGGCATCAAAACCAACACCCCGCAATACATCCCCGAAGTCATCACGCTGATTGCAGAGCTCAAGGAACTATCGGTTGAAGATTGTGCCACGCAACTCTTTGAAAATGCCCAACGGTGTTTTGGGATAGAATCCTAAAGAAAAAAATGGTGACTAAGGGCGGACTTGAACCGCCGACCTCCGGGTTATGAATCCGACGCTCTAACCAGCTGAGCTACATAGTCACGCCGGGCGAGTGTATAAATTTGCCGAAACAGGTCAATTTATTAAAGCCCAAACAGGATCAACAAATATCCGACCATCTCCCGTAAGAAATACTGGTCATTTTTGAGGTAACGTCCCTGTTGGTAATCCGCGGCGTGCAGATGATACTCCCCGACTTTTTCCTTCCAGGCCATAAGTCCAATCCGCGCTAAGTGAAAATCATTAGAAACGAAAACAAATTGATCTTGGTCAGCTGGGAGGTTGAGCACCGTTGCGAGGGTATTGATCCCGTTATAGTCTAGTGCAATATCCTCGTCTGGAACGCCATTTTGTAGTGCAATTTGTCGCATGACATCAGCCTCATGATCACCATAGGTTGATTCGCCACCGGAAAAGATAAGGCATTTTACCTGACCATTTTTGTAGAGCTCAATCCCCGATTGTACTCGATCGTCAAGCGCCCAAGATGGCTGACTCCCACGCCACACTGCCGCGCCGAACACCACTCCACAGCCTTCAATCTGCGTAGTAAAGCGACTATCGGCCTTGGTAAAGACCTGTCCTACGCTCCAGCCAATTAACAATACACTGACCAAAAACACGCCCCATAGGACGCGCCACCAGCGGAGTTTGAACCGTGGTTTTTTCTCCATGCGTTTAGCCACGAAAGCCAAGCCCCCGATCAGAAGAGAAATATAGAACCACAGACGTCTGAATTTCATACCCTGTTTCTACAGATCCGGTACGAATTTACCAGGCAATCGCACTTGAATTTTTTTGGCGACCAAGACTTTACACACTACGAAAGCCAGAATTAAAAACCCACCGCTGACCAGCTCTTCGACCTCTTTTTCGAGGAAAAAGATATGTAAAATTGTCAGGATAACGATCAGATACACCAAACGATGCAGCCATTTCCAATATTTTTTAAGAATTTTCATCGACCAGATATTGGAGGTAGCGTAGAGCAAGAAGGCAATACTGAGCGCCACGCCACCGTAAAGCACGTAGTTTGGAAGTGCATTAAGTGGGTAGAAAAAAAGCACCGGCAGATGACTCACGCTATGCGCCATCCCCAGGTAAAACATCCCGACTCCTAACGCTCTTCGTTCTGCAGTTAGCGCCCGCAGAATCCTGAAATCTGGGAAAATCCGTGCCAGAGAGCTCACAAACACGATCAGCAACAACAGCTTCCAAGCCATATCTCCAGACGGATGGGTAAATTCATTGAGCGTATCGGTGTAATACCCAATCGCAAGGACGATCGTCAGCAACACTGGCAAAATATATTCAAAAAATCGTTGGAACCACCGCCGATCAAACGGCCATTTCCCTTTGAAGA
>JAHDBZ010000002.1:0-3465 GCA_020630245.1 Candidatus Altimarinota bacterium | reverse complement strand
GCGTGTTTGATGTAGATTCCGTACGGCCCGCGGAGGAGTTGCACATCTTCTTCTTCCCAAACTTGTACGAAACGATTAGCATCTTTTTCTTTTTTATCTGCGATGAGTTCTAACGCTCGATTGAGCGTGATCGTCATCGGGTCGTCACCTGGGATGACATTTCCTTCTTCGTCTTTGGTGGCTTTGGCCAGTGAAGCATTCGTCTTGCCGGCTTTGACATACGGTCCGTAACGGCCAGTATTGACCAAGACTTCTTCTCCTTCGGGCGTTTTCCCGAGATTCCGGGGAAATTCAAACATTTTGAGTGCATCTTCGAGGGTTACATCTTCGATCGTGCTGCCTTCCGGGATCGAAGCAAATTTTGGTTTTTCTTCATCTTCACTCGTCCCGATCTGCACCATTGGTCCAAATCGTCCGAGACGAGCGATGACGGGTTTTCCGCTGGCAGGATCCGTTCCCAGTTCTCTCTGTTGACTGGCTTCCGCGCGCGAGATCCCAGCTGCTGCCACAACATGTTCGTGGAAACCGCCATAAAAACTCCCGATCATATCATTCCAAACTTTTTTCCCTTCAGCGACTTCATCGAAAGCCGCTTCAACCGTCGCGGTAAATTTGAAATCCACCACTTCACTGAAGTGTTTAACCAGGAAATCATTTACAATTTTTCCCATCTCTGTCGGGAAAAGTTTATTTTTTTCAGCTCCGAAATTTTCAGTGATTTCTGTGTCTTCTAGTTTGTCTGCCACCAGTGTTATGACCCGCGCTTGGCGTTGATTGGCGGCTCGATCGGTCTTTTCGATATAACCACGATCTTGGATCGTAGAAATCGTCGGCGCGTAGGTACTCGGACGACCGATCCCCATTTCTTCAAGCGCTTTTACAAGCGAAGCCTCGGTGTAACGCGGTTTTGGTCGGGCAAAATTTTCCTTGGCAACAATTTGCTTGAGATTAAGTACTTGCCCTTCGTTTAGAGGTGGCAAAACACCACTATCTTCTTCGTCCTCATCATCTTTTCCTTCGAGGTAAACCTTGAGGAAACCATCAAATTTCAAAACCTCTCCTTGTGCCCGGAATACTTCCTGACCGGAAGAAGGTTGGATAGTCGCAATGGTTTTTTCGATTTTGGCTTCGGCCATTTGCGAAGCAATCGTTCGTTTCCAGATCAGTTCGTAGAGTCGTTGTTGGTTACGTTCTGCTTCGACCGTTGATTCGGCCAAATTGGTCGGGCGGATGGCTTCATGCGCTTCTTGGGCTCCGCTATTTTTGGTCTTGTACTTACGGATCTGTAGGTATTCTTTACCGTATTCACTTTCGATCACGTTTCCCGCTTGACCGAGAGCCGTGTCCGATAGATTTACCGAATCGGTACGCATATAGGTAATTTTTCCAGACTCGTAGAGTCGCTGAGCGACCATCATGGTTTGTTTTACCGAGAAACCAAGCTTCCGACTGGCTTCTTGTTGGAGTGTCGAAGTCGTGAACGGTGCCGCTGGATTTTTCTTTCCAGGCTTGGTTTCGAGCGAAGTGATTTTGAACTCTGCGCCTTTTAGTTCTGTAAGAAAACTATGCGCTTCTTCGTGGGTTTTAAACTTTGTTGGACATTCGGCCATCAAGATCACATCGCCTTCGAGGACGAATTCTGCTTTCACCTTGAAGGTAGAACTTCCTTCAAAATCACGAATCTCACGCTCGCGTTCTACGATCACTCGAACCGCCACAGACTGTACGCGTCCAGCCGACAGACCGGCTTTGATTTTTTTCCAGAGAACCGGTGAGAGTTCGTACCCTACCAGACGATCAAGCACTCGACGGGCTTGTTGGGCGTCGACTAGGTGTTGATCGACGACACGTGGATTTTCGATCGCTTTAAGGATCGCTGGCTTGGTAATCTCGTGAAAAACGATCCGCTTAGTTTTGGTGGCATCCAAACCCAAGGCTTGGGTCAAATGCCAGGCAATGGCTTCTCCTTCGCGATCCTCATCGGATGCCAGCCAAACTGTTTTTCCTTTGGCCGCTTTTTTCAGTTCAGTGACGGTTTTTTTCTTATCAGGATTGACTTCGTAGGTCGGGGCAAAACCATTCTCGATATCGATACTCATCCCCTTTTTTGGGAGATCACGAATATGTCCGAACGAAGATTTCACTTCAAAATCGGTTCCGAGGAACTTTTCAATGGTCTTGGCTTTGGCCGGTGACTCTACGATAACGAGATTGCTTGGCGCCATGTTTTCGACGGCACCTTAGACAAAGTCGGGATAGAGGGCAAGAGAGAAATTAGCTTATACCTTGATTCTCCAAGAAAGCATCAAATTTCGCTTCCGCAATATCGCGTTCATCATCCCGACAGAAACTACTACGGATACCGTTACGCACTATTTGCACTAGTTCAGACTTTCCCCAACCTTGCGCCAAAGCGGTGCGTACGCATTCGTTGGTCAGTGTCGTCCCAACAATGCTCTGACCATCGGTACAGAGCGTCACTCGAAGGCCTTCCTGCATAAAATCTCCTACCGGATGATCGGCATAGCTTTCAATCGAACGATAAGCACTTTGATCTCCCTTTTCGGCGTCATGCTTCACGCACTTCAGAGCTCCAGTGATCAAATTACTCGTCGGGCAAATTTCAAAAGTTCGACGTGAACCTTTTAGGATGTCCCAGGTTGGCTTGCCTTTACGGGCCGAAACTCCATGGCCGATCCGCGCGGCACCACAGTGAACTACGGCATCTGAGATCGATCCCTGAAAAGTATCCTCTCCAGCATGAATTGTCACCCCCAGACCATGATCCTTGGCTTCTTGGAAAAGTGGTGCAAATTCGTAGGCACGATTATCACGCTCTTTTCCTACCAGGTCTAAGGCCGATACCCCAAAACGCTCATGGTTTCGTTTGTATTTCTGTGCGACACGCAACACCTGCCGTGCCCGTTGTTGCTCCGCGTCACTTGGCTCTCCATCCGTTTTCGAACGACGCACACACAGCGTTAAAGCCGTGGCAATCCCGGTTTGTGCAGCGGCTGATTCTACCGCTGATATAAGGGTCTTAATCTCCTCTCCCGGCAAATAATCGACCCCGATCCCATTCTTATTTGGATTATCCAGTGCATTGAGCGAAGCTCGCACCTCCACGATAAGAGCGTTTTGTTTTTGGTAAGACTTAAATCCGGCCGCGTAAATTTCAGGAAAATTAGAAAGATCCTGAAAAGGTTTTTTAAAAATTCGATAAAACTCCAGATAAGAAGTCAGATCCGTCACATATTCTTTTTGCAAGGCACTCAGTGCAGCCGCATTCTGAATCTCTCTATCAAACACTACTGGATAGCGGTTATTGCCTTCTTTGGGAAGATGGTCAAACACCATCTCTATTGGAATAAACCCAGTACTATGCGCGTGCAGGTCAGTCTTAGGCATTCGCTCGATAAAACTCACCAAGGCTTGCTGCTCTTCTGTCAGCTCTAGCTCGGTGTA
>JAHDBZ010000023.1:11024-17864 GCA_020630245.1 Candidatus Altimarinota bacterium | reverse complement strand
CTACTAAGGGAATCTTTATTAATTTCTTGTCTCCGGCTACTGAGATATTTCAGTTCGCCGACTTCCCTCCATGCATTTAATAGATAAATCACTTGGATCCATGGTAATCTATAAATAGATTGGGTTTCCCCATTCGGAAATTCCCGGGTCACAGCCTGTTTGGGGGCTCGCCGAGACTTATCGCACCCTACAACGTCCTTCATCGGAAGCATCAGTCTAGGTATTCGTTATATGCTCTTATGTAACTTTTATTTTCAATCGTTAACTTGTTTTTACTACGATGAGTAAATTCAAAGAAATTTCAGAATTAATCCCGAAGGATTAATTACTTTAATATAGGAATCTTTTAACGTTGGATTTCAACAAGCGATCTAAATCACATCGAGTGATCGCTCTCTTTCCATCGTTAGAAAGACAAAATCTTTACGCCATTAAGGGATAACGGACGTAAAGATCAAACCGTTGCTGTCAAAGATCGTGTTTGCTGCACAAAGACTTAAGCCCGTTACAGCCGAGCGACTCTATTGAAGTATTATACCCTGTCAACACTTTTTTATCCAGTTTTTTGCTAAAGTCTTCAACCGGCGGCTAACCCTTTAGAAACGATGCTCCTCCAGGCTCAAAAAATACTTAATTCGTAATACTTACTACCTAATACCATCATTAAAATTCGTCAGCTTTAAGACATCTCTCTATAGTATTTTCGACTCACAAAAATAAACCCATGAAAAAAACCCTTTTACTGTTAACTGTTAACTGCTTACTGCTCACTGGCGTCAGCCACGCCTACCGAGACGTCCCAGACCACTCCACGCTACGACCCGCTATCAATCACCTTATAGAAAAAGGGGTCATTGATGGAAGAGGATTCTTCCGTGCCGAAGAAGACATGCCACAGAGCTGGTTCTGGGAGATTCTTTCTCGTGACAGCGGCTTTGCACCCGTGACAGAAAACGCTGAATCACTGGCCCCGATTCGCCGCCTAGACGCTATCAAATTTGCAATCGAATCCAAGGGTATTACCGCTCCAGAAAGAGTTTCCGATAAATTCCGAAGTCTCACCAAAGGTGTACCGCCAACCGCTCGCTATCTACACGAAGTCGAAGCTGCCTTTGCCTCTGGACTGCTCGGAGCAGCTGACATCCAGCCGTTGCGTCCTTATGACAATCTGAAGCGCAAAGACCTCATCCGTTGGCTGTATAATTGGGAGCAAAACGGCTCCAAACAACAATCAAACCTGGTCAAACTACCGCCACGTCGAAGTGCCAATCGAATCGGTACGGAGTTCCCGTACCAGGAGCGCCTCAAACTCGAAGGTGAAAATGCCGACAAAGTGCGCGTTACAGTCTCCCCAGTGGAACGAATCCCGCAGAGTCGTAATCAAGACGTGCAAGTGCTCGAAGAAGTGCTGCGTCAGATCGATGAGATCTACCGCTTCGAAGAAGAACTCACCCCAGAAAACCGCTCTGACTGGATCAACCACGGTATTGAAGCTATGGTCGAGCAACTCGAAGACAAACACACTCGCTACGTTCGCCCTGAAGACAGTCAAGACTTCCTCGACAAACTCAATGGCGAATTCGAAGGGATCGGGGCCTACGTCGAGATGATCGAAGAACGCTTTACGATTCAATCTCCTATTAAAGGATCTCCGGCGGAAGAAGCCGGCCTTCGTCCAGGTGACACGGTGCTCGAGGTCGATGGAGAAGATATTGCTGGCCAGACCATCAACGAAATCATTGCCAAGGTAAAAGGACCAGCCGGGACAGAGGTCACGCTCAAGATCGAACGTGCTGGACGTGGTACGTTTGACGTGACTGTCACCCGCGGCAAGATTGATATCCCAGACGTAACGGTCGAATTTGAGCAGGGTATCCCAATCCTTGGGATCCACCAGTTTAACCGTGACACCGGTAATCGTGTCGAAACGGCTTTGGTCGAAGAAATTTTACCAAAAAAACCACGCGGTATCATCTTTGATCTGCGCAATAACCCGGGTGGGTTCCTCACCGCCGCCGTAGATGTCGGCGAGACCTTCCTAACGGCTGGTAAGGACATCTTCACCGTAGACTTTAAAGGTGAAGAAGAAGACCGCGTCTACCGCACCACCGAAGACGGCCTGCTCTCTGACATGGACAATCTCGTCTTCTTGCAAAATGGCGGATCTGCTTCTGCGAGCGAGATCGTCACCGGCATGATCCAGGATCACGAACGCGGTACCATTATTGGTCAAAACTCAGTAGGAAAAGGAACCGTACAATCGATCCTTCAGTTTAGTAATGGCGGCAGCCTCAAGGTCACTGCTGCTAAATGGCTCACTCCAGACGGTCGTTGGATAAATGAAACGGGGGTCGTCCCCGACATCGAAGTCACTGACCCAACCGACGAAGAAAACCTCAACGAAGTTGACCGCCAGCTCGATACCGCGATTCAGAAGGTTTTGGGGAGATAAACACCGAGTGTAGACTTGCTGCTCAATATTCCAACACTCGGTGTTGAATGTTGCGATGTTACGATGTTCTAATGTTACGATAAGGACGGAAGATCTTCCGTCCTTTTATGAAAATAAGATTAAGTTTGATCCCCGTATGAATTTGCTAAAATACTGTATGAGCCATACGCTCAAACTACGCTTATGACAACTACTTTTACGGCTATCATCGAACAAGACGACTCCTGGTACATCGCCTACACAGCCGAAGTTCCCGGCGCCAATGGTCAGGGTAAGACTCGCGATGAGGCCCTACAAAATCTGCGAGAGTCTATCGAGTTAATCTTTGCCGATCGCCGAGCAGATACGCTCCGCGGACTATCGTCAGAAGCGGAACAGTTTGAGCTCACCTTGGCATGAAACAAAAGCAATTTTTAAAGCACTTACGCACTCATGGTTGCTATCTTAAGCGTGAAGGACGTTCTCACAGCCTTTGGTGTAATCCAGCAAACGGCAAGATTCAAGCCATCCCACGTCACACAGAAACCAGCGATCTACTCGTAAAAAGAATCTGCAAGCAACTTGAGATTTTACTGCCTCAATAATATTACCAGCTCGATACCGCGATTCTAAAAGTTTTGGGGCGGTAATTAAACCTCTCCGTTAAATGCTAAGGCAAATGCCCCCCTACCAGAAGAGTGAGACTCTGAAGAAGGATCACTATAAATATTTACACTGCTATATCCTACGTCAAGTTTAGCAATGTCATCAAGATTTCGAACGTTCAAAGAATAGCCATAGTTTAAAGTTCCAATTAGTCTTGTTCCTCGAGTTACCAATTCTGTTTTTTCTAGAGTAGTACGTCGCAAGACTTCAACCGAATCGACACCTAAAGCCGCTAGCGCCTCTTTCACGCTTTTTCCCTCCAGTAAATCAGTCACTAAGTCATAGTGCGAACCAGATTGATTAAGCTTCCAAAGCAATCCTTGCCTCTCAATCCACCAATCTTCATCGAAATCTACTGGTGAAATTCCAAAGTCCGTACATAAATCAAAATCTAAGGCTGGAGCGCCAAAACGACTAGAGCTATCTTTCAATGCCATGAAACTAAAATAAATTTTAAAAAAAACTTGTCAACCCAATTCTCGTCACAAATCCCCCACCTCACCCGTTTATCTCGCGAAGGTCACAACCAATGAACAAAAAATTTGACCATTCTTGAACACAAATTACACTCAATAAGAATGGCGTCGAAAAATATTCAAAACAAAAGACCTATCACCATTCAATAAACACTAAAATCAATGCTTGATTCATTATGGCTGGGTGCGGCGGCAATGCTCAATATGAGCGGACCAAATTTTCACGAGGAAGTCTTTGCACTTCCAGGTGGTGAAGTCGAAATTAGTACTGACTTCGAATGGAATGCTATGACTCTTGCCACCAACGATGGCTCTACCGTCCCAAAGATCTGGTATGAGAAAGATGGCGAAATGCAGCCCTGGTACAGTGCTGAAACGGATCTCGGTGACAGTGATCCAGACCAGCTAAACTTGCTTTTCTCTGGAAACCCACGAACGAAGATCATCGTGGCCTCAGAGGAACCAGTGGAACTCGTCGGGCACTTTTTCAATACTCGTGTCGCCGGCGAAAACCAAGTCGCTCAAAATTTCGACCCCATCCACCAGGAAACCAAGCGATTTGCCAATAAATCCAAGATTCCATCATTTGTAGACCGAGCGAGCTGGGGCGCCGACGAATCACTCCGAACCTGGAAAATCCGTCGTGGCATCCGCAGCTTTTTCCGTTATATAGCCCCCGAAGCCCGTAAATTACCAGAAGCCGAACGGCCGATCATCCGACAACGAACCGACCGCGAAGGTCGACGTCTCACCTGGCCCATTGAAGAAAACCAAGTCATTAATAAATTCATCGTTCACCACACCGGTGAAGTCGTAGATGAAGCCCGCGAACCAAAGGAACTGATGCGAGCGATCTACTACTACCACACTATTACTCGTGGCTGGGGAGATATCGGTTACAACTACGTGATCGACAAACAGGGTAATATCTACGAAGGTCGTGCCGGAGGAATTGCTACCGTCGGAGCTCACACGGCTTATTACAATACCGGAACCATCGGTATCTCTCTCATGGGGAACTTCCAGGTCGAGGAACCAACCGAGGCTCAGCTCAAGGTACTTACCCTTTTGATTGCGGATCATTCAGTTCGATTCAATCTCAATCCAATCGGCAAGGGCAGCTGGCTCGGAACCTTTTCTGATAATATCGCCGGGCATAACGATGTAGCCCAACCGGGTCATGGAACGGCCTGTCCAGGGAAAAACCTGCACAGCAAACTACCGAGTATCCGAGTAGAAGCCAAGCGTCTGGCTGATGACCTCAAGAAATTCCGCGGGATTACGACCCGTGATCGTCTGCGCAAGAGCAAGGACGCCCCACAGGTTCGCGGACACATCGATCGATCTCCAAAAATCAACCATGACTCAGTGGCTCTCGGACAAGTTATCAAAGAAGAAAATATGCAGCGTGGCGAACGCGGGCATTTAGAGCTCAAGATTACCAACAACACTGAAACTACCTGGCTCAAAGGCGAACGACTCACTGTCACTCAAAAACCGGAAGGAATTGCTATGACTGACTTCGTTGCTCAAGAAAACATCCTCCCAGGACGGACGGGGGTCTTCCGAGCTCGTATCATGATCAATGATGCTCCAAATGGGGTGTATTCGATGGCTATCACACCCCTCATAACCACGCTTGGGGAAACCGATCAGTACAAACCGATCAACTACCCGATCCGTATCGCCGGAGACCGCAGCAACCTCACCCGTAGCCTAGCGGATATCAAGAAAGAACAGAACGCCAATAATAAAACCAACATCAGCCGACACATGCGTGCCAGCGTGATCCGTGATCAGGTCAAAGCCAGTGCACCAGTCGAAGAATTTGGACCAGAGACCAAAATTAAGCTCAGCTATTTTAAAGAAAAATACGCCATCGTTAGCGGTTCACAAAAAGTCGAACTCTGGAGCCAAGGCAGTAAATTTGACGTCATTGATGCCCTTGAAAAAATTCGCATCCGTCCACTGACCGACCATGCTTTCACCGTTGAATACGAAGGCAATACTCATGATCTCGTCAATCCACAGCTGATTACCTCTGGTGTGCTCAAGATTGAAAATTACGATCGTGGACTCGGCTCTATCCCGTACAACCAGTTCCGACACCAGCTCAACTTCTGGCACAACGGAAACGCAAATTTCTACATCGTTAATCAGCTCCCAATCGAGAAGTATCTCTGGGGATTGGCCGAAGAACCCGTTACCGAACCGGACGAAAAGAAGCACGCCATCCACATCTTGGCTCGTAGCTACGCCTATGTCTATGGCGGAACCCGGCGGAAGTTCAAGACGCCCAACTACGATCTCGAGGACTCTCCAGCCACGTCTCAGTTTTATCTCGGATACGACTGGGAACGGTACCATGAACACCAAAAAAACCTGATCAGCGAAACCAAAGGGGTGATGCTCATGTACCAAGGAAAACCAGTAATCGGGCCGTACTTCACACAAAGTGACGGACAGAGTGAAAGCAAGTGGGTGTCTCAATACCCATGGACCGTGGGTCGTCCACTCCCGCACGACGTCGGACTTGAGGCCAAAGGACACGAAGTCGGACTCTCTGGTAACTCAGCTCGGGTACTGGCCAATCAAGGCAAGTCTTATCGCGAGATCCTCGACTACTTCTACACGGGGACGAGCGTGGATAAGGTCTACTAATGTTACGATTTTACAATGTTGTAATGTTACAATTAAGCGATTAATATAGTAACATCGCAACATCAAAACATTATAATATTAGTAGATGCTAACTTCCTATCGTCAGGCCTACAACACGACTGTCTACGCTGAGATCGAGCGCGGCAAATTGCCGGTAGGATTTTTTATCGACTTTGTGATCGACCCAGACACTGGCAACGCTGCCGCTCTCTGGATCCAGACCCTGCAAGGCAAAAAATGCCTTGATCCGAGCGATATCGTACACTGGCGCTCATCTGAGATCCTGATCCGTAAGCCAGACAACTGTTTTGACCCCAGTGAATCACCAAAGATCACTAAACTCTTCGAAAAAGAATGTGCCATCCTCGGCAGCCAAGTGTACCGAGCCGCCGACCAGAAACTGATCGGACAGGTCCGTAACTTTGGCTTTGACACCATCTCCCCTCGCCTACTAAGCCTCCATATCCGTTCGCACTGGTGGCAACCCTGGAAGAAACAGATCATCCCGCACGAACGCATCGATAAGATCACCCCTAAGGGCATCTTCGTACACGATCAAGCGATCACCAAAGAACCAGAGCCGCTCAAGAAAAAAGTCACCGAAGC
>JAHDBZ010000023.1:6064-10924 GCA_020630245.1 Candidatus Altimarinota bacterium | reverse complement strand
ACGATCAAGCGATCACCAAAGAACCAGAGCCGCTCAAGAAAAAAGTCACCGAAGCCATCAAGTCAGTCGACGAACGACCAACGATTGATTGTGAGGAATAAGTTTTACAAATTGATATTTTTATATTTTTGTGATAAAATAAAAGCATGAAAGATAAAATAGAATCCGGAGACAGGGGAGACAATGAAAATTTAACTTTTTATGCCAAATCACCCAGGGGTCCATTAAGTGTAGATGAAGCGGCTGAAATCAGACAAAAAGATGTCAAAGATTTACTAAAACTCATAGGTACTCCCAAAAACACTCCAAGACGCACGAGCATTTCTGAAACGATAGATTTACCAAATATTGGACAATCTTTAGGTGTACATCGCCCAGATCATGAATTTCGAGGGGGTTCTCAGAGTCAAACAGGATTTTTAGGAGGGTTTGACGCTGAAAAATAATCTAAACCATCCCGTGCAGTACCCGCTGCAGGACTTGCACCAGATAACTAAGCGCTACGATCGCTACGATCGGTGACAGATCGAGACCTCCTAACCGCGCCCAGCGGAAGGGTTTTAGGATTGGTTCGACGATATTACTGAAAAACTGGAAAAAAGAATTCCCCGGCTTGATACCGCCAAACAGCATCACCCAACTCAAGATCACCCAAGCTAGGATCGACCAGTACACGAGCTCAAAAAAAATCGTGAGAAAGTACAGACCAAAGTGAACGAAATTTTGCGTGAGTTCCGGCATTAGCGTTGGGTTTGTGAGAAAGTTTCCAGGATATTCTTGAGGTCAACGAAGTACTGTCCAATGACCGGAAAGTCGACTAGATTCGTCAGAAGCCAGATCAAGAAAGCAAACACCACCGTCATTCCGACAATCACCCCCAGCCCACGGAAGATTCCGGCGAGGAAATTGTGCCACATGATGCGGTACGGCGAACGGAGGTATTTGACGAACTCAGACACCTGCAGCTCTTTGAAAGCCTTTTCGAGGGCTTCAGCGTCCTTTTTTGCCTGAGTTTTTGGAGTTTTATTGGCCATCAAAACCATCATATTAACAACCTGACGGAAGTAAAATCTCTCGAATAAACTAGAAGTCTATACGATAATGAACCCCCAAAGCCTTAGCATTGCCACGCGTATCGTCCGCTGCTTTGTCTATGACAGTGAAAACCTGCAAACCAACTTCTAATCCTGGAAGATTTGGTGTTGAAACCCCTATATTTGAATTGATGTACGTAAAACCTGGCGCCTGGAAAGGTCCTTCTACATGACGCAGTCCTGTGCTGGCGGCTAGGTCAAGAGGGCCAACACTAACCTCCTCCATCACACCGCCTTCGAAGGCCCAACCATCTCCATCTCCTAGGTAGGCTTCCCCCGCAATATACAAATTATCATATTCAAATCGAGCCGCCGGAGCGATCAGATCGCCATCGAAGTCCAACAAGTCTGGATTTTTGATATCTAGATAGGATACGGAAGTATCCAATGTGCCGCCGATCACATTGGTCACTTTCCCCGCTATCAAATTCAATTCATCAGAGGGCGCTCCCGTCAGTGATTTATTTCCCCACACAGAACCGTACCAACCATCCTTACACTCAGCATCTAGGCTGAGCTGGACGACTTCATCATCTGCCTGAAAACCATCAGCCGTTAAAAAAGCTGTTCGAGCCGCCACCGTGGCACTGTATTCACACTTATCCGTTTCGTCACTTTCAGAGGCGAAAGCTTTAACTGGAGATACTGCGCTCAACATTACAGCAGCCGGGACTATAAATTCTTTTAATTTCATTGAGTTGACATTATATAATTATGCACTTTAAGCAAAAAATAATAATAAATTTAAAATTTGAACCTTAAAGACCTAGAATCAGTCCGTATGCCCGAAAAAGACGATCAAAAATTCAAGTACAATTCAAAATCCATCCCGACTGACCCGGGGTGTTATCTGTACTGGGACAAAGACGAAAAGCTACTGTATGTGGGAAAAGCTAAAAACCTGCGCAAACGCGTCAGCAGTTATTTTCAGAAAAATAAAAAAAGCCCCAAAACGGCTCTCATGCTCAAAAAGATCGCCCGCATTGAAACGCGCCCGGTCAATAGTGAGATTGAAGCGCTAATCCTCGAAAATACCCTTATCAAACAATACAAACCCAAGTTCAACGTCCTCCTTCGCGATGACAAAAACTTTCTCTATCTACGCGTGACGAGCGAAGACGAACCTAAGCTCGAGATCACCCGTCGGGTTCTCAAGGATGGCAGCACTTATTTCGGGCCCAAGACGTCGAGCAAAGAATTCCGCAAGACGATTAAATTTTGCCAGAAATACTTCGGGGCCAAGATGGTGCAAAGCAACCAAGATTACTATATCAACCAGCTCCTAGGAACCGAGACCACACCGGAAGAGTACCGCGCCAACATCGAACGCATGAAGCGTTTTCTGAAAGGAAACACTAAAGAAGTTCTAAAAGAGCTCACAGACAAAATGCAGGCCTTTGCGATGGACAAAAACTTCGAAGCCGCGGCCAAGATGCGCGACACCATCCAGTCCATTGGAGAATCAACCCAACGGCAAACCGTAGAGTTTACAGATCTCATCGATCGAGACTTCGTAAACTTCGTCCGTACTGATAAAAAGATCTACTGCATCCGCCTCGCCTTCCGTCAGGGAAAACTCCGCGATAGCAATCAGCTGACCTTCCAGGCCAGCGAGTTTAGTGAGGACACCGAGATCGTAGATAACTTTCTCACGCAATTCTACGCCCATGTGACCGAATATCCACGTGAGATCTACGTCCCCCACCCTCCGAGCTGTCAGGAGACAATGGAGACCTTCCTCAGCCAGACCTATTTCGACGCCCAGCGCGTGGAGATTTTCCAACCGCAGAAGGGTGATAAGAAAAAGATCCTCGATCTGGCCGGCAAAAATGCCCAGCACTTTGCTGACAAAGAAGCGATTGAAACCCTCAGTCAGGCGGAGAACTTTAGCAAAGCGCTCCCAGAACTAGCCGAAGCATTAAATCTCCCCGAACCACCGAAACGCATCGAATGTTATGACGTTTCTCATTTCGCGGGCAAAGACACCGTCGCCTCCATGGTAGTATTCGTCGATGGCGCCCCGAAAAAGAGTGAATATCGACGGTTCAAGATTAAAACACTCGACGAAGGAAAGATTGATGACTTTGCCAGTATGGAAGAGGTGCTGAGAAGACGCTTTGGACGAGTGCCAACTCCAAAACCCGAAGCTCAAAATTCCAGAGAAGAAGCGCTGACTATGAAACCAGTTGAAACGAAAGACGAATGGAAAATTTATCATGATATTCGTGAGAAAGAGATATTTAAACGCTATTACGGCCAGGATTTTGAGTACAGCCGTGACCATTCAGGGGACAAAAGCAAAAAAGCTCGTCATTTTTTAGTGCTGAAAAATGCAAAAATAATCGGATCACTCCGAATCGACAACCTGAGCAAAACTCGATTACAGCTGGCCATTATCGCTGTGAGTGAGACATTTCAAAAACAAGGAGTGGGAACTTGGGTTATAGAGCAAGTAACACAGATCGCTCTAGAGGAAGATAAAAAAAGCATCGTCACTAATGCCAACCCTGAAGCCGTCGGTTTCTACAAAAAACTCGATTTTGAAGAAAATTTTTGGAAAGGAAATAGTGACGACGAAAACAATGTTCCCATGGGCAAAAAATTGACTGCCAAAAAAGACAAATGGGAGCTCCCCGACCTCGTCGTCATCGATGGTGGCAAAGGCCAGCTGAGTAGTGTTATGAAAGTCTTCAATTCTCCCCCCCTTGATAAAGGGGGCTGGGGGGATTTTGTACCTGAAAAACAAATCATCTCCCTGGCCAAACGCGAGGAACAAATCTTCCGTCCGGGCAGTAGGGCGCCTATCGAGCTAGACCTCGACTCTGCCGCCCTCAAACTCCTCCAACGTCTCCGTGACGAAGCGCACCGCTTCGCGATAACGTTTAACCGATCTCTCCGCGCCAAGTCTCAGCAAAAGTCGATCCTCGATGAAATCGCTGGTATCGGTCCCACGGCTAAGAAGAAACTCATGCAAACTTTCGAATCTGTATCCGGAATCCGAGAGGCTAGTGATGAGGCACTGCTCAAAGTCGTGAACCAGAAGCAATTGACAAACTTGAGAAAGTTTTTATAAATATTTAGATGACACAAGAATCAAAAAAAGGTTTAGATCACTTGATCGCCGGAAACAGAGTCGATGTCGTATATACCCCTGAAAATAAAGGTACAAAATTCATACTAGGAACAGTTATTAGCTTAAAATCTGGTGTAGTATTGATTATGTGTGAAGAGAAGAAAGGAAGAGTGTCCATCAAAACGAAAAACATTAGCAGCGTAGAACCTCGAGAACAAAGAAAGAAAGATCCCACTAATGCCGAAACCCACCTTGAAAGATCTGTGAGAATAATGGATAGATTCGGAGATCCTGATGTGAGTGGTGGTAAATTCGTCAGAGATTAAACCATGATTTCTATTTCTCACATCGGCCGCGGGACCCCACCTCTCCGCACCAGTGCGAAAATGGGTGATGAATCACGAGAAGGCCAACAAGCCAAGAATCTCGCAGCCAGAAAAGCGGCTCTTGGGGCAAGTATGAGAACGAAGTTGTTACGGACTACTGCTGGCTTCGAACTTGTAGAAGAAAAAAAAGGAAGACGAATACCAACTGGACTCTCTACTCATGACTGGATGAAAATCCATGGCATCGATGTTTAGCTAATTAGAAGAGTCTCACGTGCAAATTTCAAGAAGTCGAATTTGAAACGGGAGCTCCTTCGTCGCCAACCCAAGGCTGACTCCTCAGGATGACAGGACTTTTTTTATATTC
>JAHDBZ010000023.1:0-5964 GCA_020630245.1 Candidatus Altimarinota bacterium | reverse complement strand
CTTCGTCGCCAACCCAAGGCTGACTCCTCAGGATGACAGGACTTTTTTTATATTCATAGCGCTATCCAATCTATAACGTTAATTTTTAATTTTTCATTTTTAATTGTCGCTTGCAGCGACAACCCCCTCAATTCAAACTCCGGCGCGTATTGCAGTCCCAGTTTTTTGAAAAAGTAATGTTCGGCTGTGGCCCACATATTTTGCACCTTGCGAGCGTCGATGGCGTTGATACCGTTACGATCAAACCGTGTCTTGACTTCTACCATAGCGTAGTACTTTTCGACGGGGTGATAAGCAATGATATCGATCTCACCCGCGGAGCCGTGATAGTTTCGTTCATGGATCTCGAAGACTCGATTGACTAACCATTCCGCAGCGAAGCTTTCCCCCGCCTGTCCGAGACTTCGATTGCGTTTGCTTTGTTCCATGAATACAGGCGGGGTACGCCCCCAAAGTATTATGAAAAAATAATTAACACAACCAGCAAACTTAACCGAAACTTAATCTAATCTTCATAAATAAGCGGTAAAACATTTTGGCTGCGAAGTTTTGAAGTCTTTCTTCTCAACTTCTAATCTTCACTACTTCTCATCTTGCTGCACCGCCAAAAAGCCGTGTTCGCGACTCCTCTTTCCCCTCTGTTTCATGTGGGTCCGATTGTGTCTGCCCAAGAGCAGTACACTTGCTCGATCCCTTAAGGAGATGATTGGTAGAAGAAGATGTCTGCGTAATCACGCGCTATCTAGCAATCTCGAATATAAGAAACCCAGGTGAGTGAGTCAAAAAATAAGAGTACAAATTGTATTCAAATTATGACATTATAACATTGCGATATCGTAACATTCTTACTTCGGCCACTCCACGGTCTCCCACTGATTTCCTCTCGCATTGAGAAAAGTTTCGAGTCCCGCGGGCGTCACCTGGATACTGCCCGTATTGCGCTGAGGATGAAAGTAGAGAAATTCTTCCTGCATTAAGTCTGCGTCAATTAGCACCTCCACGTGGGCTTCGCTATCGGTGATGAGACAAAATGGTGATACCGAACCCGGCTTAACTCCTAGGTACTTCATCATCCGATCTTCGGAAGCAAAACCACACTTCTGCCCAGTCATCTCCCGGAAGATATCTTTATCAAAGGCTTTTTCCTGAGGCAGGATCAGCATGAAATGCCGTTTACCATTTTTGTTACGGAGAAAAAGATTTTTGGCTCGTACTCCTGGCAATTGCATAGCGTTGTGCCACTCGTGCGTATCTTCACAGCGATGCATCGACTCGTGCTCATACCATTCATGGGTGATATTAAGTGCTTGCAAGGCGTCGCGAATAATTTGATCAGTCATCAAAGATATCTTAATCAAGAAATGCAAAATTAAAACAGTGCGCGTTGTTTGGTAGGTGCTTTCTTGCGTGGTCGTTTACGAGAGCCATGATTTTTCAGGACTTTAGCACTTTCTTCCTTGCCTTTGAGACTTTTACGAATGGCAAAAATTTGATCTTTCATGCGCTTCGATCGGAGTTTAAAATCCACTATCGGCCGCGGATAATCTCCCAACGGGATTTTTTCATAACTCATGATCTCGGTGGACGTAAAGTCTCGCAGCTCTGGGATCCAGTACTTGATAAACTCACACTGCGGATCCTGATCTGTGATCTGCTTGGTAGGGCTATACACGCGGACGGTATTAATCCCGACGATGCCGGCTTGCATTTGGAGTTGGGACAAATGAATACCCGGCTCATAATCAAGGAAAACCTGGGCCAGGTGGGGATGAATCGTCTTCCAACTCAGGTGCAGCCCAAAACATGCAAAACTTACCACCATCGCTCGCATACGAAAGTTCATAAATCCCGTTGCCGCCAGACAACGCATACAGGCATCGATCATCGGAAAACCGGTGCGCCCCTCACACCAGGCTCGGAGCAAAGTCGGATCATCTTCATAACTGATATCCATGTAAGCCGGGTTGAGTGCCTGAAATTCCATCAGTGGTGCGCTTTCTAGACGCTGCATAAAATGATCATGCCAGTGTAAACGAGCCGTCATCCCACGGAGACTTCGCCGCCACTGTTTTGCGTCGTCAGATTTATCATCTTTGATTTGTAACCGTTTTTCATTAACGGACGCGAAAACCTGCCGCAGACTGACCGTTCCCCAGGCCAGATGCACACTGAGACGAGAGCCATGCGTAAAAGCCGTATTGGGCGAAGAAATACCACCGGCATAACCGATCCCCCGCTCTGTAAGCCACGAAGCTAGATCCTTTTGAGCGGCGGTTTCTGATACTTTTTGTAATTGATTCCACTGGATTTGTGGATATGCAGCTAAATCAAAAAATTGACTCAATGGAGGAATTTCCTTGGTTAAAGCTGCTGTGCGCAGTGATGTTGGAAATTTCAGTGTTTTTGGGGCTGCCAAAGGAGGTGTATTGAAAAGGCGGTCTTTGATAATCGGCTGTCGATCTTCACGTGATTTGAGACGGCGAATCACGCCATTTTGCGGTATTTCATGCCACAAAACCTGCTGCTGTTGGCACCACTCAATCACGGATTTATCACGCTGAAAAGTCCAATCGTTACCAGTCTCTTCGTGGGCATAAATATCCGTAAAATCCCAGACCGATTTTAATTTTGTAAAGACGTCTAAGACATCCCCTGTTGCCACCATAATATCTCCCTCCAGAGCTTGTGTCCGAGCTTTGAGATCTTCTAGAGCCTGACGCCAGGCCCATACATGCATCGGAGAATAGTCTGGCTGCCTGATAAGTGCTGGCTCAAAGACAAATACTGGCAAAACTGCCTCATTTTCCTCTAGAGCCCGAACCAAAGCTTTGTTGTCGGCCAGTCTGAAGTCTCGCTTGATCCACCATACGGCTCGCTTCATGACGTAATATTTTTAACATAAGCGCGCGCTTGGTCAGCCGTTTCAAACTTGAAGACTTCGAGATTCTGCCAAACCTCGGCTGATCCATCTGCGTATTTTTTTAGCACTAACAAAGGTCGATTTTGTGCCACGCAGTACTTTTCCCAAAGATTAAGCAGGTTTGGTCGTTGCTTGGGTTTGAGCGTTAGCCAGCCGTACTTGATCGCCAACGAAAACTGCGTTTGCTCGTGTTGGTACAAATGATGTGGGACTTGCCTCGATCCGATATTAATTCCCGACGCTTTACCGCGACTGAGTCGTTCGATGTGCTTTTCTTTGATCTTTTTAGACATTAGATTTTTTGTGTTGGTTTCGGCAGCGATCTGAACAGTATTTGATGGTGGGCCACTGTCCGCGCGATTCCCACTTCTTACGATTATGAAAGGGCCGTTCACAAACCGGACAGATCTTGGTCTGACGTTTTAGCTGGCTCATGATTTGTGCGGTTGATGGAGTTTGCGTAACCCAGGCAGTTCTTTTTGGGCTAGTTTCCAGAAACTAAAAAAGTTTTTGAAATACCCTTGGGTATTTGGATATAGCCAGTCACGTGGATCTCTTTTGCCAGGCCAGTGCGCTGTTGCTGGATATTCACGCGTTATAACTTCTAAACCATCCGTTCCAGCTGGGAATAATTGAGCGACTGAACCCACAAAGATCTCGAGCCCTTTGATCTGTGCAGCCCAGTGAGTGACAAACCTCCAACGCAGTGGACTGAGTGCCATGGTTTTATGCATGTCTGGCTCGATCCAGAGCACGCGTCGGGCGGTGATATCTGACTGCCAAGTCGGATCTAGATTCCAGATTGAATACAACAGGACCGGTTCGGCTGAATTTTCAATTGGTTGAGCTGTGCTCGCTGGAAATTCATTGGTCAGGTTTAGAGCTTCACGTTCCGCTAGGACTGGAGGTATTTCTAATACATCAAAGTCATCATACGCTATATCTAGCCACGTGCCGTGCTCTTTGTGGCCGGTATATTTATTAAGATTTTCTTGGTTCGCGTAGTATTTTTTGTGACTAAAACTCCCCACGATCCACTGCCAACTAAGAGTATTGCTCGCCAGATCACCATCAAGCAAATGATAGTACATCCAACGCGCCGGCTGGTACCAGTGTGTTTGGGCTATATTGCCCGCTAGGCTCGCAAACCACATGCGGGCGTGATTGTGCATGTAACCAGTTTCTGTGAGGTGTGACACCGTTTGATCAATTGCCTTGATGCCAGTATTGGCCGCTACTAGATTTGTAGAAACTTTAAAATCTGTCACCTTGGCCTGCGGGGAGCGCAAATCATCAAAGATTTCATCACCTTTGGCCTGCCAAACCCGATGAAAAAACTCTCGCCAGCCGAGCTCAGCAAGCAATTTTTCTGAATCACGAACTTTGTGCTCTTGCAGAACGATCTCCGCCACGGTCTTGGTCGAGATAACCCCATGCGTGATAAAAGGTGACAGATAACTGATGTGACCGTCCAAAAAGTTACGAGACCGCGCGTATTGCACTGGATCTAAAGCTCCGATTCGTGCCAGAATCGTATCGTAGTCGACAAAAAAATTAGGGGTCTTCATAGTCAGGAAATCTATTGTATCGTAGAATAAAGGTCCATGAAAAGCGCTTTACTGATATTTCCTCACCAATGCTTTGTCGAGCACCCCGGTCTGACACCAAAGCCAGATCTGGTAGTGTTGACCGAAGACCCGCTGTTTTTTGGAGATATGCAGTATCCCTGCCGCTTTCACAAACAAAAACTCGTACTCCACCGTGCTACCATGCAGTACTATCAAGCCCAACTTGAATCTCAAGGATTCAAAGTAAAGTACGTAGAATATACCCCAACAGCCGAACCCCTAGCAGACCTCATAACGTCTCTCACCGATATATCCGTGATAAAAGTGTGTGATGTGGTGGATTTTACCCTGGAAAAAAGACTTACACAGGCCTCCGGACGTGCTCAAAAAAAACTAGAAATACTTCCCAGTCCTGGCTGGATAAATACCAGCGAACAAAACGCTCAGTATCGCGCTGGAAAAAAGCGTTGGTTTATGGCCGATTTTTACAAGTTTCAACGTCAGCGACTCAATATCCTGATGGACGGAGACCAACCGGTGGGCGGCAAGTGGAGTTTCGATGAAGACAATCGAAAAAAAGTGCCCAAAAAAATGTTGGGAAACATCCCGTCCATTGATTTTCCAGCTGAAAACCAGTGGGTTCAGGAGGCAAAAATTTATGTCGAAAACAACTTCCCGAATAATCCAGGATTGTTAGAAGATTTCTATTATCCCGTTACACACTCAGCTGCTTCTGATTGGCTGCAGACATTCTTAGCGCAGCGACTCAGTAATTTTGGACCCTACGAAGATGCCATCGTCCAGGGACAGTCCTGGCTCTGGCATAGCGTCCTCACGCCAATGCTCAATACCGGCCTTCTGACCCCACAGCAAGTGATCGATGCCACGATTGCCTATAGCCGCGCACACGAAGTGCCGCTGGCAAGTCTCGAAGGATTTATCCGTCAGATCATTGGTTGGAGAGAGTTTATGCGGGGGACGTACGAAGACCTGGGTGTCACGATGCGCACGACAAACCACTGGCAACATCACCGCCCTATGCCGGCCAGTTTCTATGACGGAACAACCGGCATCGACCCGATCGATGACACCATCCAGCGGATCCTCAAAACCGGCTACTGTCATCACATCGAACGACTGATGGTACTCGGTGGGTTTATGTTTCTCTGTGAGATCGACCCGAAGGCGATTTACAAATGGTTTATGGAGCTCTTTATCGATAGTTATGACTGGGTCATGGTGCCTAATGTCTATGCCATGAGTCAAAACGCTGATGGAGGCCTGATTACGACCAAGCCCTATTTCTCTGGATCAAATTATGTTCGTAAAATGAGTCACTATCAAACCGGCGAATGGTCGGACATCTGGGATGGACTCTACTGGCGTTGGATCCTCCAACACGCCGATGATCTGCGTAAAAACCCGCGCTGGGCTATGATGGTTCGCATGGCCGAAAACATGCCTGCCGAAAAAAAG
>JAHDBZ010000022.1 GCA_020630245.1 Candidatus Altimarinota bacterium | reverse complement strand
TGATTCACGACTCGCAGCACCAATCCACTCGTGGGTAACGGCTCTCGATACTGCTCTAACCAAGCATTTCTTCGATCCATATCTGCCTGACTGTAGCCACGATTCTCTGAGCCAACATACCAACAAGCAATATCAGTCGATCCCATGTCTTCGGGAAATTCATGGTCTAGCAAGACTCGTTCGATCAATTCAGTATTTGTAGACGTTCGCTGTCCTGGTTTGAGCATTTAAAACTATTTTTAAGCCGCTATAAATATATCTTCAATTGCAGCATTTTGGTTCTCGGCAGCTTCTTTGAACTTAGCCAACGCTCTTTCCTGAAGTTGAGCTACGCCTTGAGTGGAAGAGATATCTAATGCTGCTGCCACTTCCTTTAAGCTTGGTTGTTCCTCTATAAATTCTGGCAATAGCCTTCGTCGAAAAACATTTTCTTGCTTCTCTGTCATGTCCGCATCCTGAATAATTACCTCTACTAAAGCGGCACAGCGATCCGCGACTGGGACCGTTGGTGTATCTACAACTGGAATAAAATCAAAATGAGTGGCACTACCGACCTCACTAGACACTGGAGCATCTCCATACAGCGGGATCATATCTAGAGCCGCAAACATTTTTTCGATAGCACCTTCTGTATATCGAGACTTCAACCCTTTTGCCTGAAGCATCTGATTGGTTTTCGTTGTAATATCCGCAATAGAATATGAGCTTGAAAGGCTTCGTACTGAAATGCCCGGAAAAGCATTTTTAACATGCTGAAAAGGCTTAAATTTATGCTCCCCCTGAGGGAAAAATTTTCTTACTACATTTGAAAGTCGCTGAGCAATACTTGCGGTAGCATAGGGCTCAAAGGCGCCTGCTTCAGAATTGAATCCTGTAATTATCTTTGTAAAAAATTCTAACGAAAGTTCTTGAAATATATCTTCTCCCTCAACACCTGCTGGCCCCAAAAACCACCTATAGGCCGCCGCCCACTTGTCGCATTTATAACGCATCATGCCTTCATAAGAGCGAAATAATTTTTCCGCACTTTTTTGACAACCTTGCTGAGCACGTAAAGCCAAATCTGATTGTGTCAGCTCAACCGTAGACTCTAAATTTTGTATATCTACTTTCATCTCACAATAAATAAACTTTTAACACAAAATGTCAACCAATCCACTCACGTTTCCACATTCTCCACCATTTCACTTCAGGAATGAAGCTCAACGGTACCATCAATAGGATCATCAATCGCAACAATAAACGCTTCCACCAGCGTGGTAGGATGCGAACTTCTGGGTGCAAAAGTTCAAAAACCAGCGCATTGTGCCGTGCGGCTTGCGTGCGAGTCTTGAGACTCTGCAGAGACTGTTCGTCATCATGAAAGACCTGCAGCGTACCGTCGTAGTGAAGGTTCATTCCTCGCTTGGCCAAGCGGTAACCGAACTCTGCATCTTCGAATCCCCAACCCCGGAAACCTTCATGGAAGAGCTCATCGCCGACTAAGGCTCGTTTCACTGAAATGTTGGAAGTATAAAAATGTTGCCAACCTGGTGGAAAACCCTGATCTAAACGTCGGTAATCAAACTGTGCGTTGTCATTCATCCATCGATGAAAGCGATCAGACGCCAGACGATCCACCCAATCAACTCGTCCGAGGAGCGCCGCTTCTGGTGCTGTGTGAGCTAGATGCCAATCATGGATTTGCTGTAACCAGCCGTCTGCTGGGATCGTGTCATCCCCGATAAAGACAATGATATCCCCCGTCGCCTTGGACAGCCCAAGATTACGCGCACCTCCGGCATAAGCTTTTTTTTGCGTCTTTAAAATCGTTATGTCTTTTTGTGAGAGTGATTCAAATGGCTCAACCGCATCAAATACAACTATTATCTCAACTTCAAATTGAACACTTTTTTTATTCAAAATTAGTGCATCTAAAACTGCATGAAGCGTCTCCCGACCAATCGTCGGAATAATGATTGAAATCTTCATACTTCTCATCTTCTCAACTTCTAACTTAAATAATGTTTATCTCTGGCTCAAGACGGATGCCAAATTTTGACTCTACGTCCGCTTGAATTTCCTGTGCCAAGGCCCAAACCTCTGCCCCAGTGCCACCTCCGTGATTAACCAGGACCAAAGCCTGACGGTCATGCACGCCCACATTCCCAGCGCGATGCCCCTTCCACCCAGCGGTATCGATCAACCAGGCGGCCGGAATTTTGTATTCTGCTCGCTGCTCACCGCTCACGGCTTTTTTCACTTCATAAAACGGCATCTCAGGATATGTTTCTCGCAAACGATCTACTACAGAATCCTCCACCACCGGATTTTTGAAAAAACTCCCGCCGTTTCCGATCTCTTTCGGATCTGGGAGTTTTGACTGTCGGATGGCAATTACCGCCTGGCTGATATCCGCCACGGTAGGGTTTTCCACATTTTGTGCACGAAGCGTCTCCTGGATCGCTCCATAAGACAGGTTTAGGACTGGGGTTTTAGCGAGTTTAAACGTCACCGCCGTGATGATCCACTTCCCCTTCTCCGCTCGTTTAAAGACCGAGTCGCGATAACCAAATTGGCAATCTTTATTATTGAACACTTTTTTTACTCTATCATCAATACTAACCGCCTCCACACTGACAATTGTGTCTTTCACCTCTACGCCATAAGCGCCAATATTTTGGATCGGCGCCGTCCCAATCTGCCCAGGAATCAGTGAGAGATTTTCTATCCCTCCCCAACCCTGCTCGACCGTCCAGAGTACGGATTCATGCCAGTTTTCTCCAGCCGCAAATCGAACCGCAACCTGATCATCATCTTCCGCCGCAATTTCTCGCCCTCTTAGTTCTAACTTGATTACCAATCCCTCCCAGTCCTTCGTAAAGAGCATGTTACTCCCTCCGCCGAGGAGTAAGAGTGGTTGATCTTCTGCCTGTGCCCATTCTAGTGCGGATAAAAGCCTAGACTCGTCATCCACCGTCACAAAAAAACGTGCCTGAACCGCTACCCCGAAGGTATTGTAGGGCTGCAAAGACACGTTTTCTTGGATATTGAGCATCAGCTCTATTGTAGACAAAGAAGTCTTGAGGACTAGTCTGTTTCTTCTACAACTTCGGCACCTGGAGCGTTTTCTTTTACAGAGTCGATTCCGTTTTCACGGCCGCTCTCATCTGCGTAGGCTTGGCTTGTACCGATTACTTGTCCATTACCGGCTTTGAGATTGAAACAAGGTTTACCTCCAGCGTTTTCTTTTCGTTCATAACGATCATCGTTTGGTGAATTTTCTTTCACAGAAGCGATGCCGTTTTCACAAGCGGCTTTGGTCGTGTACATTTCACTCGTGAGAATGATCTGACCATTACCAGCTTTAAGATTAAAATAGTGTTGACCGTCTTTGGCGATCTTAACGACAAATTTACCTGCCATGGTTAAAGTGGGTTAAAAATTGCCCTAAGACTAGTACAGGTGAGCTTCCAAGTCAACTGGTCAGGCTAGCGCCGACGTTTCTTTTTAAAAGGTTTTTTGAGTAAATTCAGCACGAAAAAGACCAATACCGCGTAAAAAATCAGTCGAATCCAATCATCATACTGCGCTAAAAATCCTGCTTTAAAGCCGAGGTACTCCACCAATAGCTGCGGTGCAAACAACCACACGCCTGTAATGATCAAAACTCCTAGCTGCGCCTGAAAGCTTTTGAGCAAGGAACGCAGAAACCCGAAGTAAAAGAATCTCATACCCTTATCCTAGCAGCTCCGCGTGACGGAAACAATCCGTCGTGTGGTCATTGACGACTCCTACCGCCTGAAGATAAGCGTAAACAATGGTCGTACCGACGAACTTGAAGCCGCGCTTCTTGAGATCTTTGGCTATTTGATCCGACAGTTCTGTACTGGCCGGCACGTCTTTGACCGTTTTGAAATGATTTATTACCGGCTGACCATCGACAAAGTGCCAGAGATAATCACTAAAACTCCCCCACTCTTTTTGCACCTGAATAAAAGCCTGGGAATTGGTCCGGACAGAATAGACTTTTAACTTATTTCGAACAATTTTTTTGTTCAATAATATTTCTTCTAATTCAATATCGGTAAGCGACGCACACTTTGCTACGTCAAAACCATGAAACAGTTCAGCGTAACCAGAACGTTTTTTCAGAATCGTGATCCAATTGAGCCCCGCCTGTGCCCCCTCGAGTATCAAAAATTCAAATAACGTCTGATCATCTCGCACGGGCACGCCCCACTCCAGATCGTGGTAATCTTGATAGATTGGTTCGTGGCCGGTCCAGGCGCAGCGGGTTTTCATTAAAACCATTATAGCAGAACTTAAACCGCCCGTCGTTCCGCTGAAGCGTTGGCAATATCTTGCACAGCTGCAAGTACTTGATCGATGGCCGTTACAACGTTTTCACGAGCGGCTAAAACAGTATCTTGATCAGAGTCTAATGCTTCTAACTGATCATGAACTTTATGTGGGTGAACCTTTAATCCAGCTTCTTCTAATGCGTCTGGAAATTTGTCCGGATGCGCCGTTTCAAGAATGATCACCTGATCATTATCACTAATAAAGTTATCGTTAATAGCCTTCGGGATTGCGTGGGCAGCCGTCGCCCCATGTGGCTCAAGCACTGTGCCATTATCCGACGTAGTGTTTGTTTCATGCATTTGTGCAATAGTCGTATCGTCGTCTACACTGTACGAATATAGATTGGCTTTTAGGTATTCCAGCATCTCTGGCGTGACACCAAAATCTGCCAATGGCACCCCTTCTGGATATTCATTGATATCAAAATTTTGTATCGCCTTTTTCATACCTGCATATTCTATTTTGGCATTAGGACTGACTTTTTGGGCTGCGAAATCCAGGAGTCGTTCGAGATTACTAGGATTAGCGATGTCCATAGAATTTGACCAGGTCTTCTTGGCTTTCTTTTTGCCATCAACATCGCGCAGTCCGTTGTGCTTAATCACCCCATCTTGAATGATGTTGGTCATGATGTCATTTTCATTGGAAGCCACAATGAATTTTTTGATCGGCAGGCCAAGCTCTTTGGCGTAAAGACCGGCCATCAGATGACCGACATTTCCAGTCGGCACGGCATATACAATTTCTTCTCCCGGCTTGATACGGCCCTTTTTTACCATCTGTCCATATCCGTAGAAGTACTGCACCATCTGCGGGATCAAGCGCCAGATATTGATCGAATTAGCACTTGAGAGATCTAACTCTCTTGTGCCCTCAATTAACTTCTTCGCCAGGTCTGGTGTGAAATCTGATTGGTTATATTCCCCCATCGCTTTTTCTACCAAAGCAGTAACGGATTCCGCTGTTTGGTCTGGAGTATCACGAGCGGCGAGTAATATCTTGGCAATGTTTTGTGCGTCATCAAAGACACCATCAATGGGCAAGCACTGAACGTTCTTGTACGCACGAGCGGCTTCTTGCATCTGTGCTTCTTGAACTGGGCTCACTTCGTTCGCTGGATAGAGAACCGTTACCGTTACCCATTTCGAACCACCAAAGGCATCAGCAATAGCCACGCCCGTATCTCCAGAAGTAGCTACAATGATATTTTTAGGCGTCGATTCATCTTCACAGTATTTTTCCATCAGCTGCGCGATAGCCCGAGCTGCCACATCTTTAAAGCTTGCAGTCGGTCCTTCGCTGAGCCATAATACCATGATTTGCCTACTAAGAGACTCCATCGGAATATTGAAATTGTGCGCCACTTCCATCATCTCCTGCAGTTCTTTGTCATCGATCACCGTTTCGGGAATCATTTTCCCTAGAACCCGTTCAGAAATTTGTGATAGGTTCAGATTCCCAAGATTGGCGATAAAATTATCACTAAATGCTTCTGGAAATTCTTTCGGAACAAAAAGGCCACCATCCGAAGCCAATCCATTAACTAATGAATCGAAAGTCCCAGCTGTGATTTCCGGATCACGAGTACTACGAAAACTGACACCGGGTCTGTCTAACAATGCTTCTGACATTTGAGGGGGTTAATTCAAAAGACAACTTAATGTATTAACAGTTTTTTTGCAAAAAAAACAAAAAATACTAATTTACCAAAAGATAATATTTCTAAAAGAAGAACTTAACCTAAATAGATATGACCATTATGGCTCTTGGGTATGAGGCTTTCTCTCGCTATAAAAACAGCAAAGAAGAAGCCGAAAGACAAAAACCAGATAATTCGCTAGAAGAAACCTTAGGCTGCTTACAACAAATTCAGTCTCAAATTGTTAATGATGAGATGATGAATCTCACCCTAAGAACTTTCCAAGGCGTCCAAAAAAATATCCATAGACCAACGTCTTTGAATTGGGAACACTTCGGAGTCAGTGATCTCAGAGAAAACCCCCAGGTTCAAGCAAGACACACGGCACAATTCATAACTAGCATACTTAGGTCTAACCCTGAGATTCTAGAGTCTGAATTTATAACGAGTCTTCAAGGATTTATCAATCAACAAGGCTACGGTCGTATCATTTCTAAATCATTTGAACTCCGCGTGTGCATTGGACTCGTAGATAGTTACCTTAAACATAGAGATAAAAAAGCTAAATCACACCAATCAACACTACAAAAAATTTGGAAGCTTATCAGAAGAACTAGCTAACCACAAACCCCGCAATTTTCCCCGGCACAAAGATTTCTTTACGGATTTCACCGTCGCTAAGCCATTTGGCTACATTTTCGACTTCACGTGCCGCTGCCAGCACCGTGTCTTTATCAGCATCAGCGGCAACTTCGAGCTGTCCTCGGACTTTTCCATTAACCTGGATGGCGTAGGTAACGGTGTCGGCAACCATACAAGACTCGTCATAGACTGGCCAGGCAGACTGCGTGATCGAATCCTTGTGTCCAAACTCGGCCCAGATTTCTTCGGCTAGATGCGGCGCGTACGGCGCGAGGAGTTGGAGGAAGATCTCGAAATCACTTTGAGCAATCGCGGTCGTTTTTTCAAAAATTTTCCCAAGAGTCATGAGCTCCGCCACACAGGTATTGAGCTTGAGACTCGCGGTGTCTTCGGTGATTTTTTTGATCGCTTTATGAAGTGGCACGGCAACATCATCTCCAGTCGCCGCTACTTTTTCTCGCAAACGCCACACTCGATCAATGAAGCGTCGCACGCCCACAATCCCTTGCGTACTCCATGGATAAGAGCCAACCTCATTGTATGGACCAATAAAAGCCAGATACATCCGCACGGTATCAGAACCAAGTTCTTTGACGACAGCATCAGGATCGATGACGTTGCCTTTTGATTTACTCATTTTGTTGCCATCTGGCCCCATGATGAGACCACGATTCATCCGGTGCGTGTAGGGTTCAACCCCCGGCACCAGATCAAGATCATGAAGGGCTTTATGCCAGAAACGAGAGTACAAGACATGCATCGTCGTATGCTCACTCCCTCCAGAGTAAAGATCTACTGGCATCCAGGCATCTAGTTTTTCTCGATCCGCAAAGGCCTGATCATTCTGTGGATCACAGTACCGTAAGAAATACCACGAACTACAAACAAAGGTATCTAACGTATCGGTCTCCCGCTCCCCCATCTCGCCACACTGTGGACAGGCCGTGTGCAGCCAATCAGTCGCTTTGGCTAGCGGAGAACGACCGTCCTCACGAGGCAGGTAATCATCTATCTTTGGAAGCTCAACTGGCAGATTGGGGTCTGGAACTGGCCCACAAGACGGACAGTGAATAATCGGAATCGGTACCCCCCAGAAACGCTGTCGAGACACCGTCCAGTCTCGGAGTTTGTAGTTGCGTTTGCGTCGGCCTTTATCATTGGATTCGAGCCAGTCAATCGCTGCCTCAACCCCCGCTTTGACATCTAAGCCGTCCAAGAAATCCGAATTACAAATCTCTCCGCCTTCTTTGGCAAAAGGATTTTCTAAATTTTGAATTACTGCACGGATCTCAAGATCGTATTTGTGAGCAAATTCATGATCGCGTTCGTCGTGCGCTGGCACGGCCATCACCGCTCCGGTTCCATAAGTGATTAAAACGTAATCAGCAATCCAGACCGGGATGGACTCGCCGTTAACCGGATTGATCGCGTAAGCCCCAGTAAACACACCGGTTTTATCTTTATTGAGTTCTGTTCGCTCTAGGTCTGATTTAGCCGCTACCGATTGTCGGTAGGCAACAACCGATTCTCGGTGTTCGTCCGTCGAGATCTGATCGACCAATGGGTGTTCTGGTGAGAGCACGAAGTAGGTCACGCCAAACAGTGTGTCGGGACGGGTCGTAAAGACGCTTACGGTTTCATTTCCTATCTGGAAATCGACTTCTGAACCTTCCGAGCGTCCGATCCAATTTTTTTGTGAAGTCTTGATCTGATCTGGCCATCCGAGTGAATCTAAATCATCTATCAAACGATCGGCGTACTGCGTGATCGCAACATTCCATTGTTTCATATTTTTCTTGGTCACCTCGTTATCACAACGTTCACAGTGACCATCGACTACCTGTTCATTGGCCAAGACGGTTTTACAGTCCGGACACCAATTAACATGCGTATCCCTTTGGGTTACCAATCCCGCCTTGAAAAGCTCTAAGAACAACCACTGCGTCCAACGGTAGTACTTGGGATCGCAGGTGACCACCTCTCGAGAGGTATCAAAAGACGCTCCCATCGCACCGATCTGCTGGCGCATGTAGTCCATGTTTTCATACGTCCATTTCTCAGGATCGAGTCCGCGTTTGATCGCAGCATTTTCAGCCGGCAGACCAAAGGCATCAAAGCCCATCGGGTAGAGAACGTTGTAGCCCTGCATGCGTTTAAAACGAGCGACAATATCTGGCACACAAAAAGCATACCAGTGTCCCACGTGCAGATTTCCAGACGGATATGGAAACTCTACGAGCAAGTAAAAATTCTCTTTCCCTTCGACTTGGTTGGCAACCTGAAAAGACTTCTGGTCTCGCCAAAACTGCTGCCATTTGGGTTCAACTGTCTGGTGATTGTAGGACATGGAGTGAGGATAAAGCAACGCCTATCTTACGAATTGGGTTTGTAGTAGCAAAGTAATATTACAACTCCTCCACACCCTCAATAACTGACCACATAGCGTCTTTGAACGCTTCAGGTCCAGCGATTTCCAGGGTTTTTCCACCCCAAGGTTTTCGAATGATAAGTTGTCCGGCTTCGGCCGTAGCCGTCGTTTCAGCTGGTGGCGCATCGTTGGTGCCGCGCAGCCAGAAATCAATCGTTGATCGACCGTTGATCTCACTATCGGCTACTCCGAACTCAAACCAACCATTGGCTCCAGTCCCAAAGTGCTGATACCAGAAACCGTACGGAGTGTTGACCCGTAGGCCGAGGTATTCACTTGTGTAGCTATAGGCGCGGGCATCAATGAGGTTTGTGTAGTCATAGGCCGCTTCCTCAGCGACTGCGGCTTCGAGGGCTTGTTTCGCCGCATCGACTTCATTGTCTGGTTCTGCTGTTTCTGATTCGTCTGGACTCTCCGTTGCAGAAGATGCTTCATTAGATACTTCATCTGAGTCACCTTCCTCACGACTCAGCAGTCGATCGATGAGTGAATCACTGTCTCCATCGACAACTTCATCGACAAGACGAGCTTTTGCTTCCAGCGCTTCCTGCTCGGCCTTGGCAGCTATTCGCGCCGCTTCTGCTTCGGCTTGTTTGATCTTCTCGCCTTCGATGGTGAGTTGGACCTGTTCTTCGCCTTCGACAAATGACTCTAGCAGATCGAGCATGGCTCGCTTGCGGTCAAAATCATCGGGAGCGTACTCCGCTTTGAAAACATACTGCTGCGTCCCGTCATTAGAGAACAGACGAATGGTTTCTTGTTCGCGTCCGTTTTCTTTGGTTTCGATCTCTTTGGTACCAGCGATCCCGCTAAGCACGAAGTTTGGATCGACTTTAACCGCTTCTGGAGAAAAGGCTTCGATCGCCATAGTAAGAAATACGCGTCTATTGGAATCATTTTTATCTACGAAACTAAGTTTTTCATCCGATTCGCTAAACTCCCAATCCTTTGGATAAAGGAAAGTGAAATTTTTAGCCGAAAATCGAGCGACTGTGCTTTCCTCTTCTTTGATCCCCTGCAAACGGACGGCTTCAACCCAAAAGATTTCGCGCATCTTTTCGGTACGCCAAACTCCATCAAGTTCTACCGGTCGTCCCTCGAAGTCCTCCAGACGAACTAAATCTGAGGTCAGGTAGCCAACGAGTTTTTCATCTCGTTCGAGGCGATGCGTTGCCCGCGTAGAGACAGAGACAGCAAATGGGAAAAGGTCTCCGTGAATGGTTTGGAGTTCTTCTTCTGGTAGTCTTTCGAATGGATCATTGCTCTCTGGCAACACACAAGCAGAAATAAGTACTCCCGCTAAAATAAAACCGGCAAGCGTTTTGAGTCGTAGATTCATAGGTTTCACCTTTGTAACTTTGACGACAACTTAGCGTTTTTGTGACGAACTTTCAACTCAATTGAGACGGTTGATCCGAGCAATATTACTACACAGCGTCAGAGCCAGCGCTGAACCCACAAAAATAACTACAAATATCCACCCAGGAGCATCGGCAAATACAGCAAATATCAGGGTATACACCGCAAAACAGACCAGGTATATCCACTGAAACATGATCTGACGGATGTGAGTACGCTCTAAAGAATTTTTTTCTTTCACCCATTTGTAAAACTCTACATCATACGGCAGTTTGATCGTCTGGTCGTTGATCTTGCTGACCGCATCTACAATCCCCAGCGAAATTGGTTCCCACCACAGACCTCGCACCAGGTTAATCACCGTTGATCGCCAGGCGCCATGCGTCACAATCTTAGCAGAAGCTCCCTGTTTTTTGTCGATTTGTTTTCCTACCCAGAACGCCACTACCATCGCGATACCAGAAGAAGCTCCAGCAATCACCCCTATCTCCGCAATATCACTAACGACCAAGACCAAAAATAAAGGCCATATGAGAAACAGGACCGAATCGAAAAAAGTTCGCCCCAGCTCAGACCAGTACAGTGCTTTTGGAGTCTCATGAAAGAGATCATGGGCCATGCTGCGCAACGTATAGGGTAATTGAAATTTTTCATCGGGAGTCATTAGGAGCACCAAAAAAGCCAGCCCAAAGAGCACGCTCGCAATAATAATCGTCCAATCGAAGCCCATATACTTCGTCACAAACCCACCGATCACGGGAGCCGCTACGGTCGCCACCATAATTGCGATCTGAAGCCAAGCCAGACTCTCTCCTCGATTTTCCTTCGTAAGGTGGTGAGATAGAAACACATCATAAGCCACCTGTGCCCCAGAAGAACCAAACGAACGCAAAGCATTAAAAGGTAAAATCAAAAACACACTCAGCCAAAAATTCTCACTGAGGAAAAATAGCAGACTTACGTAGTAAAGCCCTACGAAAAGAGGGCGCAGCCCCATAGTGTGCTTTACCCCAATTTTTTCAATGACCTTGGCCGAGAAGATAGCGTTGATGGCAAATAACGCACACCCAATCAAAAAATACAGGCAGATCTGCCACACGGCGTAGCTGAGATTCACATACATATGGAAGACCAACGACAGCACCGCCAGGTTCCGCCCCATATTGAAGAGCAGTTGATAGACACAGACTTCGATAATCTCCCTGTCGAGCGTCGTGTGAAACAGGTGGTGAAAATCCGCGTTAGGAGCTTTGAGATGCGACATGTTATTTTTGCGCTACGGTACTCACCGTTGGCGCGCCAGCAATTTGACGCAGTCGGTTTTGTTGTTTTTCCCAGGCCAGCAGAGTGTCTTTCTCAACCTGAACAAAATCTTTTTGGGCTGTCAAAATATCATTGAGTAGCGCTGTCGTCTTTGGTCCAAGGTTTCCGGCTCCGGCTGAATTAGCATTATCGATCAATCCTTCCGCGATTTGGAATTCAACTAATGCTGCTTTCGTTAGGTTCCCAAAGTAACCAGTCGGTGCATGATCGAGAAACTCTCGTTGGACGAGGACTTCTTGAAGCTTCCAGACTTCATCGTTACGAGACCCGCGAGCGGCCTGTCCTTCGAAGTGAAACTCACTCCATTTCTTTTCAATAGCTACCGCTGTTTCGGCTTTTTGCAGAACGGCAGCGAGTTTTTCTCGAGTTTTTGGCCCGAGTACGCCACTGCCCTGATCGTCAGCCTTGGTAATCACGTAGTGATCGAGCTGAAACTTACGCAGGGCTGTTTCGACCGACGTCGAGAACTGTCCGTCAATGCCTCCGTGATAGTAACCCAGCGTCTTCAGCGTGGTCTGCATAACGCGCACTTCTGAACCGCTATCCCCAACGCTAAGGTTTTTGGCAAACTCCTGACGTTGTGGCAAGTCTACTACACGAGCCAACGGTTTAACCGCTGAAAAGTTAGCGGAAATCTGCACGGAAGCTCCTTTTGGATAAATTTTTCCCTGCGTATGAACCAATCCCCATTCAAGGGCACGCAAGAGCCCTTCCTCTCCGTAACCAAGCCAGAGATCGAGTCGATCATGACGAGCAATGTTACGCCCCCCAGCATTTACGATCGCTCCTCCCCGATCATGAACTGATCCACAGCCAAAGTTTGGCAGACAGATCTTGGTTCCATAGGCGTAATCTGCCGGTGCGGCGATCATACCTGGAAAGACTGGCGTTCCATCAGCTCCAGCAATTCCTTCTCCATTAAGACGGATATCTCCCTCATAACTCCCCGTGACATAAAAGCTCTGTCCTGGCAGTGGAGAATAATACCCCGTGATACTAAACATGCGGTCTTGTCCCCCGCTAGAAGCCTGCGCAGCGAGTGTCATTCCACCGAGCAAAGCCATGATTACGAATACGTCCAACAAAATTCTTTTCATGATTGAAGTTAATAAATCCCGCGATTATAGCAGATATGAGGCAAAAACTCAAGTCTTTTAAGTCATTAATTTCGAGTATCCTCAACTAATTTTGTACAAAAAATTTGACCAATCACGAACAAAAAAATTATACTCTTTGGTGATGATGTTTTGGCGCGTGGCCTTCACCTTTTGTTTTATGATCTTGATGGGCGTTAGCGTCTCGCACGCTTTTGGAGATATTGTCGAGACTGATCCGCAGTATGACGTCTTTACCCATCTCCGTGACATCGGTGTGATGCATGGATTTTCAGATGGCAATTTCTATCCTGGCAAAAATGTCTCCCGAGCCGAAGCTCTAACGATCGCACTACGAACCGGTGGTTTCAAATTTGGAAACTACAACGGTGAAACCTACTACAGTGATGTAAATCCAAACGCTTGGTACGCTCCTGTCGTGAGCCAGGCCTACCAGATGGGTTTCCTTTCTAAGAAAAACGCAACCTTCAGACCTGACGAAGCGGTAAACAAAGCAGAATTTCTGACGTTTCTCTTTAAGGCGACAAAAGTCCCTCTCGAGCAGTATCAGAACAATCGCGAAATCGCCCTCGACATCCCAAATAATGAATGGTTTGCGCCGTCTTTTGCCTACGCCAAACGATTTCAAATCGCCCATCTGCCTACCGACAAACTCTATCGTCCAGCTAAATCGCTCACGCGTCGTGAAGTCGGGATGATGACTCACCGTACCCTGCGACTCATCCATGGAAGCGAAAGCACCTCACAGGTCGTAGAACTCGAAGGGGCTATCAAGCAATTCCTCGCCCTCCTCCGCGAAGAACGCTACACCGAAGCCGAAGCTCACATCCACACTCTCAACCAAATCAGCGACAAACTCGTCCGAACCAAAGCCAACCAAGACACCATCGCCGCCCGCGCCATCTCGGACTCCATCGAACATCTCGGGGACAGTTTCCGTGCCTTTCGCTACGGCAAAAACCTCAAAGCCATCTCTAGCCTCCACCTCGCCCTCAAACAAGCCCAGCGCGCCGAGATGAAATCCGAAGCCATGGCCCCTTTTGCCAATGATCTCACGATTTTGATCCATCAGATCTTGCTCAGCCTGACCCAGCCGCAATTGGCGCAGTTGGACTAAGAAAAAGGATCTTCTTCTCCAATAAATAGATAGAGGCCAGTAACCAAGTCTTTAAAATTTTGTGGAGCTTCTCTGTATTTATCTGCCAATCCAGGAATCAGAATTCGTCTCTGCGAATTAGATAATGGCAATATTTTAGCTCCTTGAGTTAAACCACGCAGCTTTTCAAATGCCTCCTCATCAAAAGTTTCCGGCAAGTGTTTAAACATTGTTCCTAGTGGCAATTTTTTAATTTCTAAGTCAGCAAAAGGTCTAAAAGATTTCACTCTTTCGACTGCGTCAGGATCCCCATCCGCTTTTCGTAACATGGCATTAAAAACTTGCCCATCGAGATTAGTTGTCCCTATATTTACTTGTAATATTTCTGAGGCTGTATCAAAATTTTCTGCTGCATAGATTTCACCCGCTATTCTGAAATTCTTTGCGAAATTATCCATGACATGCTGCATTAGATCTACCAAATTTGAATAGCCTGCAGATTCAAGTTGTGCAATTAACGTTACTATTTGCTCTCTATGTACTAGTCCATCTCCCCTTTTACTAATTTGATCAAGCTTTCTACGCAGATCATGATCCAACCCGATTTTTTTGATACCTGAAATAATTTGATCCACTGCTTTCTGAATATTTTCAGAAGAATTAAACAAGTCTGAAGCTTTTGCATACCGACATTCTCTGTTTTCCATACATTTTATATAAATAATACACAAAAAAAGTAAAGCAATGTTTTGACAAATCGTCCGCCACCTTTAGAGTCTTACACGATGAACACATCAACTTTTGTACCCGCTCCACGTCGCCCGCTTAATTAGCGAGTGATTTAGGTGTGTACAAAAACTTAACCACTCGCTTGAAACCTCAAGCGGGTATTTTTTTGTCTCCATGAACACTGTGACTTTCGCACTTCCGATGCCAAAGACTCCCCTCGGGGTACTGCTATCGTTTTATCTAAAAACTTTTTTGTACCTCTTAAAAAAACACATCATGGAAATCAAAGACATCATCCAAACGGAAGGAAATCTACATCGACTCGACCAACAACAAGTTTACTTCCTCGCCGAAATGACAGCTGAAATGGTAAATAACGGACTTAGAAATAAGCTTCCAAACGTCTGCAGAGATCGAAAAACTGGCAAAATCACACATGGACTCATGAAAGGAATGCTTTCTGAAACTGGCGAAAGACGAACTATTTACTTCGAAAGAATACTTAAAACACTCACTAAATAATGGATTACACAAAACTCTACCTTCACGCTCGTCGCCGCCGCTACCGTTGCGCGGGGTAATTTTGTGTCTGCACATATCTTTGATCCCCGCAGTAAACCCTGTGGGGATTTTTTTAATTTTTTAATCAATTTCAAATCATGAAAAACACTACTAATTACATCAAAACCGCTTCTCATGAAGCTGCTCAAGGATCCTTTGATACTTGCCTACTCCTCTACTCTGGTGGACTCGATACCTCAACGATGCTCAAATGGATCCAGGACGAATACCAGTGTGAGGTAATCGCGCTCACGATCGACCTAGGACAAACCGCTGACGATCTAGAGGCTATCAAGCAAAAAGCTCTTGATCTCGGTGCTAAGGACGCCATTGTTTATGACGCCCAGGAAGAATTTGCCGACGTTCTACTGAGCGAAGCGATCAAAGCGAACGCGGATTACCAGGGCGGCTATGCCCTCTCTACGCCGCTAGGAAGAGTCATGATTGCTAAGGTAGCGGTCAAAATAGCTGAACAAAATAATTGTACAGTAATTGCACATGGCTGTACTGGAAAAGGCAATGACCAGGTCCGATTCGAAGGCTACATCACGACACTCAATCCAGCACTAAAAACCATTGCGCCGGTTAGAGAGTGGAGCATGGGGAGAGATGAACAAATCGCCTTTTGCGCCGAACACGGTATCCCCGTCAAACAATCCAACGACAAACCCTATTCCTACGACGAAAACATGTGGGGTAACACCGGCGAAGGTGGCGAAATAGAAAATCCAGAACTTAAACCACAGTTTGAAAACATCTTGCAGTGGTGCCAGACTCCCGAAAAAGCTCCAGACGCAGCCGAATATCTCGAAATCGGTTTTAAAAAAGGCGTCCCAGTGTCTATCAACGGTAAATCTGACAAACTCATGAATATAATCGCTGAGTGCAATCAGATCGGGTCAAAGCACGGCATCGGCATCTTTCCTCTGATAGAAGATAGATTCGTAGGTCTCAAGGTCCGAGGTGTTTATGAAAATCCCGGCGCTACCATTCTCATCAAAGCGCATCAAAACCTCGAGCAACTCGTATCAACTCGAGAAGAAAATGAATTGAAACGATTTATCGATACTAAATGGGCCTACCTGTGTTACGCCGCCAAATGGTATGATCCGGTAATGTACCACATCCATGCTTTCCAAGATAGCATGAACCAGAAAGTGTCGGGCACCGTAAAGGTAAAATGTTACAAAGGTAATATCACTGTGACCTCTTTGAGCTCTCCGCACTCACTTTTTGACGAAAACCTAGCTACTTTCAACAAATCTGCTGATTTCAATCAAAACGCTTCGGCCGGCTTTATCGAGCTCTGGAATCTCCCACAAAAAACTGCGCACAGCATGTTTGACTGGGAATCCCTCACAAACCATTCACTATAAACCATTAACCATTTACTAACATATGAAACTCTGGAATAAATCGGCTGACAAACACAACCCCATTACGACCGCCGTAGAAAAATTCACCGTCGGTAATGACTATCTACTCGATCAAGAACTTGTCCCCTACGATGTGCAGGCGTCTATCGCTCATGCCGAAGGCCTGCATGAGATTGGTATTCTTAATGATCAAGAAGTCCAAGATCTTACGAAGCAATTAAACCAGATCCATAAACTTTGGGGAAAGGGACAATTTGAAATTAAGATCGAAGAGGAAGATTGTCATACGGCGATTGAAAATTTTCTTATCAACGCCCTAGGCGATACTGGTAAAAAGATTCACACCGGACGATCCCGAAATGATCAGGTGTTGGTCGCTATGAGGCTTTGGGAGAGAGAGCAGTGCAACGAAATACAATCATTGAACAAAAAATTAGCTCAAAAATTTTTAACCTTTGCCCAGAAGTATGAATTCACCCCTATGCCCGGCTTTACTCATACCCAGATTGCTATGCCTAGTTCGGTTGGGATGTGGGCTGGCAGTCTCACTGAGATGCTCATCATGAATCTTGTTTCGCTCCAAGGTTTTGCACATTTAATCAACAAATGTCCTCTTGGGTCGGCGGCTGGTTTTGGCGTAGGCTTTGATCTACCAAGAGAAAAAACGGCCAAAAAACTCGGTTTTGAAGCGTGTCTTATTGTCAGTCTCACCAGCCAAAACACGCGAGGCAAAATTGAAGCCGATCTCGTCAGTCATCTTAGCAGCTTATCGGCTACGCTCGCTCATTTTGCCAATGATCTAGTCTGGTATACCAGTTCTCAGTTCCAGTACTTCAATGTTCATCCAAGCCTGACGACTGGGAGCTCTATCATGCCGCAGAAAAAAAATCTCGACCCAGCAGAACTACTCAGAGCTAAGCACGCTGAGATCTTAGGTTATGAATCAATGCTTAAGCATCTGACCGCTGGACTGACCTCTGGCTACCATCGAGACCTTCAACTCAGCAAAGAACCAACCATGAAAGCCATCGAAACCATCAAAGCTATGTTTGAGATAGCCAATTTACTGATCGAAAACTGCGTCCCAAACGAAGACAATCTAAGAGCGGCTTTCTTGCCCGAGATCTTTGCCGCGGATCAAGCCAACGATCTGGTAAAACAAGGAATTAGCTTTCGAGAAGCTTACCTGCAAGTAAAAAGTAGTCCCCCTGATAAGGGGGATATAGGGGGTTTATTGGATGAAAATCTAAAATCGAAAACACATCTCGGTGCTACCGGCAACTTAGGACTCGAACTATTACAAACACAATTAGATGCACTATGAAAACCTGTGAACAAATCGCCTCACACATCAAACCCTACAGCGATAGAGGTATTCTGTTGCCAAGAACCATAGGCGAAATCCGTGCAAACTTCGATCAATGGTTGCTGGCCATGAATCCCAGCCAGCAGCTGATCGGGTTTGCCGAGTTTCGTCATCCCGCGCAGGGATACGCTCATGATTTCGCCGAAATCGGCTCGGTCGTATCCCTGCGACCAGGGGCGGGGAAAATACTTCTCGACATGTTTGAAACTAAACGAAAAACGCTACAGATCGCGCATGGCTGTGCGATAACCAAAGATCTGAAAACCGCTCGAAATTTTTTCGTCGCTCGAACCAATGGAGTCATTACCGACTTCCCTACCTGGTTTGATCGCGAAAAAGACGATCGTTACTTTGTATACTGGTCATAAAAAATTAGAATCTATCCGATGCAACATTTGATCACTGAATTTCTCACGCAAAACTGGAGTGCTGACCACGCACCAAAGCTCCAGTACGCCCCGGTACCAAAGGGGAAGACTGGTGATCTAGCTATAAATTTCTTTTCTTTACTCAAAAGTCCCCCTGATAAGGGGGATTTAGGGGGTTCCGAAGTTCCTAGTTCTCCTCCCGCTTGGGCAGCTTATTTTGCCGATATTCTCAAGGACTGCGATCTGATAGAAAAAACAGAAGCTGCCGGTCCATATCTTAACCTTTTCTTTTCTCCGACCACGTTCTTTGCCAATGTCATGGAAACACCATTGGCGACCGAATCTCTTTTGAACAAAAATATTGTTCTAGAATTTTCTGGCCCAAACACCAACAAACCACTCCACCTCGGCCACATGCGTAACCACGCACTCGGAATCTCGGTCAGCAATCTATTGGAAGCGGCTGGCGCGAAAGTCCATCGCGTCAATATCATCAACGATCGCGGCGTGCACATCTGTAAATCCATGCTCGCCTATCAAAAATTTGGGAATGGCGAGACACCCGAAAGCACCGGAGAGAAAGGCGACGCTTTCGTGGGGCGCTACTACGTCCTCTTCGACCAGAAATCTAAAGAAGACGAAAGCCTCAAAGACGAAATCCAGGACATGCTCCGCGCCTGGGAAGCCGGTGATCCAGAGATTCGTCAGCTCTGGGAGACGATGAATGGCTGGACTCTGGGAGGACACGCTGTGACCTACCAACGTCAGGGGGTACATTTCGAAAAAAGCTACCACGAGTCTGACTACTATCAAAACGGGAAGGAAATCGCCGAAATGGGACTCGAAAAAGGCGTCTTTGAGCGTCGCGATGACGAAGCGATCGTTATAAATTTTGAAGACGAACAACTCGGTCAAAAAGTCATCCTTCGCCCCGATGGCACCTCGATCTATCTAACCCAAGACTTGGCCGTAGCGGTCGCTCGAGACCAAGACTACGAGCACCCGGATCAGCTGATCTACACCGTCGCCAGTGAGCAAAACTATCATTTTACGGTGCTCTTTGAATGTTTGGACCGCCTGGGCGTTATGG
>JAHDBZ010000021.1:17863-19562 GCA_020630245.1 Candidatus Altimarinota bacterium | reverse complement strand
GTGAGGGCCTTGCGGAGTTTATTCATGTTGATAAAACCAAAGCTTTCGGCCTTGCCGAGTTTGAAGAGAACCGCCTGGCGGAAATCTTCATTACCAGCGAGACTCACCGATTCGGTAGCTTTGGCCTGGAGCGAGGCTTCGAGAAAATCACGATCAGAGGCAATGACGAAGTATTCCCCTTGCTGAACAAAGGCTAATTCTCCTTGATTGAGGCTTAGGCTGCTCGCGACCGAATAGCTAAAACCGTTATTCGTGACTTTTTGGATTTTCACTTCATCTGGAGTACTAGCGACTAACTCTTCACGCGTGGTTCCATCTGGCAGCTCTACAACTTCTATTTTGGGAGAGATTCGCCCCTGAGCGGCCTTGATCATTTCCTCCATACGTCCGCCCACCGAACCTTCGGTTACAAACAACCAACGCATTTCATCGGTAAAATCAAACGCCAGGGCATAGCGACCTTCGATCTTGGCAAAGAAATCAGCATCGATGTCTTGGACCGGGCCAAACCAGCGAGAGATTTGTGCTCGCAGCAACGCGTCAAAGATGAGTTCAAACTGTGGATCAAGCTCCCCTAGAAAGGCCTTCGTGTGAAGGTAGCGAGCTCGCAGCTCCTGTCCATTGAGGAAAAAGAGCGTATCACTCGTCGCAAACATCGAGAGATCTGGGATAGTGGTATTTTTGAGCTTGGGAGTCTGGAGATCTTCCGATTGAGCGACCGAAGCTAAATGCAACTGAGAATCGATCGCCCAACGGTTGTCTTCCAAATGTTGTGCGGTGAGTCCAATCGTGGGAACCGTTTGACCAAGCGCGGTCAACATCGGACGATAAGCCGCCCAGGCTTCTATCCCATCGAGATCTTCAAGCAAGGCCTCTGTATCTACATACAAACGCCAATCTCTCCCATTTGAAAGTCCATCAAAGGCTTCTTTGTATCGGTTTGTATTCTTGAGCGATCGTCCTTCGGCGAAAGCCGCCTGCAATGTCGTCAGAGAATCTCCAGCAAAGACCCAATCATCCATGATGAGGAAGGCTTGTTGCGAAGAAAAACCGGGTGTAAGGACTTCCCCTTTGTCCGTTTTGGTACTAGTAAATTCTTCCTCTGGCAGCAAAGTGTCGGCTAACCAGTCCTTGAGCGCTGCACGACTTCGGTAGCGCGCCCCAACGATGAAATGTCGATCATCAATTGCCAGCACGGCCACCTCTTTCCCAAGCCATTTAGCCAGTGATTCTTGCTCGATGCTCTCATCCGAGAGCCAGTTTGGCAGCAGTGTATCGAGCGTTCCGCCTTCCAGGCTTTTGAGATCTTTGGTCGGCACTTGCGCTACAAAAACCACCTGATCAGAGGCAATGTTAGCTAGGTCTGATTGATTGGCCTGCCAGGCTTCGTACATAAAACCCAGAACTCCGATCGCGAAGAGAACCAAACCAGCGATAAAGACTGGCTTTTGACGACGCAATTTACGCGGAAGATTAAATTTCATAGAGTATCATGATCGTGCCAAATTTGCACACCAATTGCAACTGTTTCGAGTTGATCATAAAACCAATTGACTTTACCCACATCAAACATAAAATCTTGCGGCTTATGCCTCCGGGCGTAACACAAAAACGTCGGGGTGTAGCTCAGTTGGCTAGAGTGCGCGGTTTGGGACCGTGAGGTCGTAGGTTCGAGTCCTATCACCCCGACCATCTCAAA
>JAHDBZ010000021.1:10544-17763 GCA_020630245.1 Candidatus Altimarinota bacterium | reverse complement strand
AGTCCTATCACCCCGACCATCTCAAAAAACAAAGTAGCCTATTTAACAGGCTATTTATTTACGCCTGGTAGTGTTCTGATCTACAATACCCACGATGCTAGACATGCTCTGGGGCCTAAAAACCGATGCTTTCTTTGACTGGTGGAGTGTAGAACACGTACTCAGTGGTCTATCTATCGGCTACGCAGTCCACAAGCGAAACAACAAGGTCTTTCAGAAAAAACTCAAACTCGATCAACTCGACGTCCACATCCAAGAATTCACTAGTCGTTACTACGACATCGTAGGCGTACTCTTTCTCGCCTATCTCTGGGAAGCCTGGGAACATTATTTCGAAACGGGACTACTGGGAGACAAAGTTGCTTATTGGTTTCAAGGGGTGGAATTTTGGGGAAACCGACTGATTACCGATCCACTAGCATTAGTGATTGGTTACTTAATAGCCCAAAAACACCCACAACTCATCATTCCCGCACGCGCTTGTATCGTTGCCTGGGTGGTGATACACATCTTTGTGTTCCCACACAGTATGTACCTGCACGAGATCTTCTAGACACTACTCACAAATGTAGCAGGTCCGGCGTTCGTTCTTACTGGTGAGATCGCCATACGAAGCCTCTGTCCAGCCCTCTGGACAAGCCGTTGGTTGATTACGAGCATCAATGTGCAAAACCTCACACTGTTGATCCGTGATACAGGTACGGCGATAATTGTCATCGTTATAATTCCAGACACGAACCGATCCCAGATCTTCCCAACCTTCAGGACAAGCTGCTGGCTGAGCATTGGTGTTCTTTATCTCCAGGTGCATTACGGATGGAAGATCAGAAATATTCTGAGTAATGACTGGCTCCCGGGTCATTTTTTGTTCCAAGGCTGTAGTGGCCGCTGTGACTTTTTCATTAACTCTCTCGTCATACAGAACGAGCATTTTACTAAATTCGGCTCGGTTAATATTTCGTGCCGGGGCAAAAGTTCCATCATCGTTACCGCTGACTACGCCCCAATCTTTGATCTCGAGCACATATTCGGCAAACCAGTCATCTAGCTGTACATCTGGGAAAACAGTTCCCTGCGCAAAAGCCGTAAATCCTAAACCGAGCAAAACACCGAAAGCCAACGTGCGAAGATTTTTCATCAACACCTATGATAAAGTAAGACTTTCCTACCATCAACTATTTACCATAAACCATTCACCGCCTACATATGACTCTCGATCATCTCGAGGAGCGCTTCTTTTGGCTTGATGCCAACGGCCTCGTCTACGATTTCACCTCCCTTGAAAACTTTAAGGGCTGGTATCGACATGATTCCGTACTGAGAGGCAATCTCGATCTCTTCATCGACATTTACTTTATAAACTTTGGCACCTTCTGGTACCTCTTCGGCTAATTCGTCGATCACTGGCGTTAGCGCCTGACATGGACCGCACCAAGGGGCCCAGAAGTCGATAAGGACTACGTCGTCAACATTAAGAACTAGTTTTTCGAATTCGGTATGGGTGATAGATTGAGCCATGATAAAAATAAAAATTAATTACTGTCTTCGGTGAGAGAAGATTCAAAAGATTTAAGGACTTCGAGGCATTCTTTGGCCTGTTCTGAATTTGGATCTAGCTTCAGAGCTGATTCAAAAGACTGTCGCGCTTTCGCGTGCTGTAGAGAATTCATATAGCACACACCGAGATCACAAAGAATATTGGGATCGATCGGATTGAGGTTATGAGACCGCTCCAGGAGCGAAATCCCCTGACCACGACGATTGGCATTGTAAAATGCCCAACCAAGACAACGCAGGATCTCCGGATGATTTGGAGAGATACTATCGGCCGTCTCGAGTTCTCGAACCGACTGAGACCAATTTTCACGAATCGAATGCATAAAACCCATTAGATAATGAGCGTTAGAAGATTTTGGTGAAATTTTAAGCGCTTGATTCAGAGCTTTTTCCGCTTTTACTGTGTCACGCAGACTTAGATAATTATCACCGAGCTCTTCATAGGCCTCGGTACACTGCGGTTCCGTGACCAAGATCTTCTGTAGCAACGCAATCGCTTTTTTGGGCTGTCCCTGAAGCTTGAGTGCTTCAGATTCTTGCAAGAGAGCGATGATTGATTCGTCGTATTTGTTCAGCATGGTTTGACGTAGTGGTTAGTGACTGATGATTGTAGCAGATTTTGTCGTTTTTTTCAAGGGTTATAGCCGCTTCATTAGGTCACACGCACATTATGAGAAACAGTGACAGATTTGGCTAGAAATTTGAGTTTATTTCGGTGATCTAGGTTACCGATTAATCAAATTTTGCTTCGATAAATTTTTGCAGTGTTTCCTTAGCCTGATGGCTTTCAGACTTTAGAGCGTAGTGCAGCGTGGCTCGCAGAAACCCGAGTTTATCACCCGTATCGAATCGTTCACCGCTAAGCACTCGTCCGTAGACTTCCCCGCCCGCTTCGAGGCAATCAGTAAAGGCATTCCCGAGGCGAATTTCTCCGTCTTTTCCAGGTTTGGTGTTTTTCAGATATCCCCACATCTCAGGGGTGATAATGTATTTCCCGACCACTCCAAGATTAGAAGGCGCTTCTCCTGGTGAGGGCTTTTCTACAAAACTTTTGATCTGTCCGTGATGGACGCCCTTGGCGTCATAATCAACGATCCCGTATTGGTCGACCATGTCTTCAGCGACTTCCTCAAGCATAATCACAGACTTCCCACCAGTTTCATCATGCACCTGCAGCAGTTGTTGTACGGCATTGGGCCCGGCGTGATTGTCCACGATGTCATCACCGAAAAGCACTACCACTGACTCGTCTGGCTCGATAAGACTGGCCGCACAAAGCAGAGCATGTCCATCTCCGAGCGGTTTGGGCTGACGCACATAGATAAAATTAGCGAGATTTGAGATCTCATGCACGAGTTCGAGTTTGTCGAGCTTTCCTTTGGCTTCCAGTGCCGCTTCGAGTTCAAAATTAGCATCGAAGTGATCCTCAATGGCTCGTTTCCCTCTCCCCGTCACAATAATAATATCTTCGATCCCAGCCGCTACGGCTTCTTCGACGATATGCTGAATCGCTGGCGTATCGAAAATCGGCAGCATTTCTTTTGGTTGAGCTTTAGTCGCGGGTAAAAATCGCGTCCCAAATCCGGCAACAGGCAGTATGGCTTTCGTAATTTTCTTCATCACTGTTAATTGTAAAAGCTCAACCTTGCATCCATCAAAAAAAAAGCTGCCTTTCCCATTGCCAATACATTAGCAAACTAGCAAATTAGCAGATTAGCAAACTAAAATATCCCCAAAACACCCATATTAACCTTTCCAAGTTTTGGTCCGAGGAAAATAAAGACCAAACTAATAGTAGTAATAATCAAAGAAATGAAGGCAAACAGCCGTCGTTTATCGAACAAAATCCCCAGTACTGAAATAAAGAGGTTTACCACGATGAAGAGCAATACCGAGAAGAAGAGCATCCGCACTGTCATCCACAAAAATGAGCCTTCAGCCAATACCATCGGTGAATCTTCTGTTCCTGGATTACTGGTTAAGAGGAATAAGAACAACAGCACACTCTGAAACAAAATGATCGGTGAGATCAGAAACCCAAAGAAGCCGAATGAGAAGCCGAGTTTAAATTTGAAATCATAGTTCTTAATGACCTTTTGCATCGGCCGGATTACCTGCGGCGCCAGATCTTTTTCGGGAATTGTATTTTTGATGTCGTCGGCGTTGATTTCTTTTTTCTTGCTCATGGTCCTGATAATAAATAATTAATTTTCAATGTCGAACTCTCTGACTTGCCCAGAGTTGATTCGTTTATAAAAATTCGATTCCAGGCAGGCTCAAACTTTGTAAATGTGTTAGTATTTAATCAATGAACCGAAAAGAAATCTGGGCCTTTGCCGAAAAACACAAAATCAGTGAACGTCGCTGTTATCGACGGTTTCTAGAACTCTCACCAGAAGATTTTAAAATCATTGCCCCACACCTCGACGCGACCAGACATCCGGCTAATCGCTATGAGACCAACTACCGAACTCGAGAAAACATCTTTCATTTACACGCCACTAGGCACGGAAAAATGTATGAAATTCATAACGATATTTTCAATCCAAACCGATATACAATCTTCACCTTAATCCCACATGCTCTATTTGAAGGGCTGCCTTACTTGTTGGGAAAAATTTACTGCATCTTTTTTGCAAGAGATCAGCTAGCCCATTTTGAAAAAGGCTGGCTAGAAGCCGTCCTCGATAAAAACTTTGGGAGACAAGACTAAAGCGGCTGATTCGTGAAATCAACTATAGAATCTAGCTCTGGGTTCGGCGCCATGGTCTTAGATAGTTGCAGAGCACCAGAAACATGGGACAAGTCCATCAAAGCATAAATACTATTTACGCTCAGATAAGACCGAAAAAAAGCAAACAACTCTCGCAGCTGATCTTGGTAGACGGAATCTAACAAACGATAACACTCCGCATTTTTATTGTCCAAAGTAATCTCTCGCGCTTTTGAATTTTTCCAAACTTGATAGTGGATCGCCAACTCTTGAAAATAATTGAGAGTGCCATCACCATTTGACAGCAAAAGCTCACCATCTGAAACCCAAGTTTGCCAACACGCATTACGAGTCGATTCATTATAGATCAGTAACTGTTTTTGATTTTGAGCGGGAAAACGAGACAAGATTTCCAATATACCTCTTGTGATGTCAGAATTTCCTATCCGAAAGCTTTCTGATAATTGCTCTAAGGCGGCCAATACAATTTCTTGATTATCTGATCCTATCGGCTCATCAGTGTAGACAACCATATGCAGGAAATTGGCCAAAATTTTGTTATTGCGCACCGACGATTCAAAATTCATTAACGCTCTAGGCGAATATACAAAACCAGTGTGAGGCACGAGTGTCTTATTCTCTGGCCGACTCTGGTTTGAAAGGGCCATAGAGACGTAAGTTCTCGCTCCAGACAAACATTGAATCACCGCTTCACAGTCGCGATCTTCTTTCTCCAAACGATAAGAACTTAAACAAATCGGCTCATTATTTTGCTCGGGCATTACACCCTGTATAAAAACCTTGAAACGAAAAGTCAACTACATCCGTTCTCCAATCCGCAAGAGCTGATTGTATTTCCCGATTCGTTCTGATCGACAAAGTGAGCCCGTTTTAATCTGACCAGCATTGGTCCCAACGGCCAGGTCAGCAATGAATGGGTCTTCGGTCTCTCCAGAACGATGTGAGATCACGGTGGTGTAACCATGCGCTTCTGCCAGTTTCATAGTTTCAAAAGTCTCTGTCAGTGAACCGATCTGATTTACTTTAATAAGAATTGAATTTGCAACGCCCTGATCAATCCCCTGCTGGAGTCGTGCTTTGTTGGTGACGAAAAGATCATCTCCGACCAGTTGCACGGTGTCTCCGATCTTTTCTGTGAGAGCTTTAAACCCGGCAAAATCATCCTCATCATGTGAATCTTCGATTGAGGTAATTGGGAAACGATTAGCGAGATCTACGTAGTAGTCGGTAAGTTCATCAGAAGTTAACTGCTTTCCATCAATCTCGTATTTTCCATCGTTGTAAAATTCTGAAGCGGCAGCATCCATCGCGAGTTCGATTTGATCTCCCATCTTGTATCCAGCTGCTTCGACCGCTTCGCAGATAACCTGGAGGGCTTCTTCGACTTTTGAGAGATGTGGCGCAAATCCGCCTTCATCTCCTACTCCCACGGCGTGACCTTTTTCGCTGAGGAGTTTTTTGAGTACGTGAAAGATCTCTGATCCAGCTCGTAGATTGTCCTTGAAATTATCAAATTTAGGAAACACCATAAATTCTTGAACCGCTAGACCAGAATCCGCGTGTTCTCCCCCATTGATAATATTCATCATCGGGCGTGGCAGTGAAACATCCTTTGAACCATAAAGGTTTTGAATGTGTTGCCAGAGAGGAATCCCCTGTTGCATGGCTGCTAGACGAGCCGCTGCCAGAGAAATCCCCAGGATGGCATTAGCTCCCAGTCGAGATTTGTGCTCTGTGCCATCGAGTTCGATCATGGCGCGATCGAGTTTTTCTTGTTCCTCTGGTCGCATTCCGATCACGAGATCCGCGAGTTCTCCGTTCGCGTTATCGACGGCTTGCTGTACGGATTTACCGTGGTAAATACTTTTGTCGCCATCGCGCAGTTCATGCGCTTCATGTGAACCAGTCGATGCCCCACTAGGGACGGCAGCTCTCGCCGTGTGAATACCATCAGTGAGTTCGACCTCGATGGTAGGATTACCACGAGAGTCTAGGATTTGGCGAGCGTGTACGTTTTGGATAGTCATGAGGAAGTGTGAAGTTAGAAATAAGAAGTTTGAAGTAAAAAATTATTTTGTAGTGGTGAGTAGTTTTAGACCAAGCAGCACCAAAACCGATCCAAGGGTACGATCCACCCACTGCGAAAAACGCAGAAAAATCGAACGAACCGCCGGTGTTGTCATGCAAACGGCCACTAAGCTAAACCAGACAAAAGTAATAACAAAAATCAGTATCGTCAGAGACGTTAAAACCCAAAGCGGTGTCTCTGGACCAATCGCCAGGGTGAACACACTCAGAAAATAAAGCGTTGCTTTTGGATTGAGAACATTAGTAATGAAACCTTCTCGGAAAGCCTTAAAACCAGAAATTTGAGTTGCAGACTTAGTAGCAGAAAACTGCGCCTGAGTCACCTTTGAGCGTAAAGCCTTGATCCCAAGATAAATGAGATACAAAGCTCCCAGCACTTTAATCGCCGTGAAGAGCATCACGGATTGATTGATCAAATATGCCAGGCCTAATACTGAATACGTAATATGCACCATACATCCGACCGCAAAACCTAGCGCCGTCAAAACTCCTGCCCGACGAGAGTATTGCAGAGAATTCTTAATGGCGACGACAAAATCTGGGCCAGGACTCATGACTGCCAGACAATGGATCATAGCAAGAGATCCGATTAGGATTAGAGATTCTGTCATGCGATAAATTTGAATTCAGTTCTAGAATATTGGAAAATAATCACGTGCGAAAACAAATTTACTGGATTTTAGGACTGTGGGTTTTATTCCCCATCTTCGGACAGGCGCAGACCGATGAAGGTCTACGAACGGTTCCCAGTGTCTTTGTAGAAGACGGGAAAATTGTCGAAACAGGTGTGTTATCTGACAGCAGTGGACAGATCTTTATTGAACTTACCAAGGACAGTCT
>JAHDBZ010000021.1:0-10444 GCA_020630245.1 Candidatus Altimarinota bacterium | reverse complement strand
CCCTTTACGGCTGATGATAATGCCCTCTTTGACCAACCCGTCCCGGCCGTGAGCGATGCCCCACTAAATTTCGCAGAACGACAACCCGTTGGTCTCATCCCAGCCGTAGGCTTATCTCCAGCAGACAATAACGTTGAAGATTCCGTTCAAAGTACTGATTCCGAGGTGCTCGACGACACCCCACCCAATCAATTCTCTTCAGAATTCCTAGAAACGATCGAAAGCACTCGTTCCTCAGCCCCGCCACAACCAACGGATGCTAATGGTGAAAGCTTCGCCCCGCCAGTCGGTGCGACATTACCGAGCACGGGAAACACGGAACAACCAATCAACTGGCTCAACTACCTGGCCTTTGTTCTCATGCTAGGAGTGATCGGTGGCAGTGTATGGTTGGTGAAACAAAAGCCTTACTAGATGGTTTGTATTTTAAAGAAAATATGTTAAAATGAAAATATGAGCTTTCTAAAAAAATTCGCCAGACTCGGAAAAGATCCTGAAATCGAAACAGGAACCAGTAATCCAACACCCGTGGCAGAGCCCGTTATTACTCAACCTGAAAGCGGCACCGACGAAACTGGGGAAATGACGGCTGCCAGAGAGCTACTACAAGAGATTGATAGTCCTTATCTAGCAACACGCACCGAAGGAGATAAATTCATTGTGACCGTTTACTCGTCTGGCCAAACTTCTTATGGAAGTTCGCTAGAAAACCCAAATCCAAACGACACAGAATTCAACGCTGCAAATGTAGTTTACCAAGAGGATTTTGTACTCAAATTCGTTCCACAAACAGACGCAAGTCTCAATGGAGCACTACTGACTGAATTCACTGGACAAAAGATTGTAGACAAACAAGCCGTCACCAGTTTACTAGGACAATTACCACCAGCGTTTGACAAAACTAATCGTCTCCCTATCTCAGGCATGCCATCTCATGCACTAATTAGTAGTATTCAAAACCCACAAACGAAACAAATAAAGCCCGTAGACCTAGCGGAAAAATTTGACGGTCTTTAAACACTCCTCCTTTGTGCGGGAGTTCTGAGCTATTTGAAGGATATTCTAGTTTACTGCCTTCCCCTGCACTGAAATAAATTCAGCATAAACTCCGACAGGGAGCTATTAACCAATAAAAGAATCATCTTAATTCGGAATGACTTTCTTCGTTAAAATCTTGAAATTCAAAACCATTGGCTAAGGCCTGATGAGAAGCTAAATACAACTCCCAAAATTTATCAGACATAAGACCGGCACACCCCACCTGCAAAGGATCTAACGTGTAATATTTACTAGCAAGGCTCTGTCTAATCTCAAGGAAAGTTTTCAATTTAGTGAGAACTCTTCCATTTTCCTGTACCCAACGAGATCCTCCCATAGTTTCCACATGATTTTTTGATTTTTTTCTCAACTGAGCATAGATTGTCTCATTAGCATAAAAATCATTGGGATATTTTTGCTTTAACTCGTACAAATGCTCCACTAGAGTATTAAAACCAATAGACAAATACTTTGGTAAATTAGGGATTATCGGATCTTGCACTTTTGCTATTCCCGTGCTTAAAAATATAGATGATGAAAAATTATCCTCATACAACCTCAACAATGATGAAGCTGACTCTTCGAACTTAAAAGCATCAAGCCATTTCGTAGCTTCGGCTTCAAAAATTTGTCTCATACTTAACTTTTGAGATGGCTCTTGTCTAAATCTTTCAAGTAAACTTTCTCCTGCCGAAGATTCACAAAAATTATTGATAAAAACGGCTGACAAAACGCCTATCTTTTCTTTTGGTAGTAATGCCAAAAAATCAACAGATTCAACTGCCGAAAAATTTCGGAAAACTGCTCTGGCTACATCACGACACTTATTATCTGAGACCTTAAACATAGGAAGCCCTTCTACTGCCCTCGTAGCAGTGTTTGCTTCGAAAGGACAACGAGGCATATCATTCATACAAAGAGTAATACCATTTGCATAAATAAAATCAAATTTAATTTTGACAATATTTAAAAAAAATCGTATTATAAGTTCTAATACCGTAACCACAAATGACCCAATCCCTGCTTGATACGAAATCAATCCAAGCCCTAGAGCGATTCCTTAGCCGGAATCCGAAGTGCATCATCCTGCCGCATGCCAGACCTGATGGTGATGCTATCGGAGCAGCTAGTGGTCTATACCTAGGCCTCAAAGCCATGGGTATGAACGTTGATCTGGCGTGTATGGATTCAGTCCCAGCTGATTTTCGGTTTATCAAGGACACAAAAGACTACCAAACCGACTTTAGCCTCAATGCCTATGACGGAGTGATCTTTGTCGATTGTGGAAATAAAAAGCTCACAGGTTTTCAAGAGTCTAAGCCAGATCTCTTCAACACTACCGATCGAACCATCATTAATATCGATCATCATCCGTCCAATGACGAATGGGGTAATATTAATTTTAAGGTCACCGACATGGCCTCGGCAACCATGATCGTTTTCAAAGTTCTTCAAGCGCTTGGGGCTCCGATCTCGCCTGACACCGCGACAGCTCTACTGCTAGGAATCTATACCGACACGGGGGGATTCATGCATCAGAACACCACTCCCCTTACCTACCTATATGCCAGTGAGCTAGTAAAACTTGGTGCCAACTACAAACGCATTGCTCGTGAAGTCTTCCAAAAACACGACTTTTGCACGCTCAAGCTCTGGGGCAAAGTGCTCCAAAATCTACATGTGACCAAAGATGGCGCCGCGATCGTCGGTGTCGAAGAAAAAGACTACAAAGACCTCGGCTGCAAGCGTGAAGACCTAGGCGGCGTGATTGACTTCATCAACTCTATGCCAGAGGCCAAGTACTCGGTCCTACTCTCCGAAGATGGCAATGGTAACGTCAAAGCCAGCCTCCGCACTCGTGACGACAGCATCGACGTCAAAGCGCTGGCTGAGAAGTTTGGTGGCGGTGGACACGTCAAAGCCGCCGGTTTTACGATCAAAGGCGGTCACCTCGAAAAAGAAGTTAAGTGGAAAATAGTGCAGGAATAGTAATTAACACCGCTTAAAAACTTCACAAACCTTTACTTTCTCTCCCCTGATCACTATCTTTAGGGTGTAATTTTAACTTACCCACCTATGCAAGCTCTTATCGAAAAAATGGTCCAAGACCAGATCAAGAAACAACTCAACCAACAACTTTCAAAATCTCTCGGCATGTCGGGCTCTCAAGCTCAAGACATGATCGAAAACTCTTTACCGTATCTACTCGGAGGGCTCAAGAAGCAAACTGATTCCAAGGAAGGTGCTGAAGCCCTCATGGAAGCTCTAACAAAAGATGATCGACATGACGGTCATGTACTCGAAGATATTGAAACGCTCGCTCAAGACCCTGAAGCTGGTGAAGGTGCTAGCATCCTCGGACACATTTTCGGAGACAAAGAGGACGCCATCGAAGAAGATGTCGCTAGTAAAGCTGGCATCGACAAAGACCAGGCCAAGAAAGGTCTCATGGTTATGGCTCCAATGCTGATGGCGATGCTTGGCAAAGTTGTTCGTTCTGAAAAGATGAACCCAGACAAACTTTCTGAGGTCGTAACTGACGTTAGTAAAAACAAAGACATGGGCGGAGCTGGTATGAAGCTCGTTTATCAATTTTTAGACCAAGATGGTGACGGGGACCTCAAAGATGATTTTATCCGTATGGGAAAAAACTGGCTTGGGAAACAGCTAGGTGGACGATAAACTGATGAAGTTTTTTGCCTGTTCTGTGTTAGCAATTTTTTGCATGATTACGCCTGCCGAAGCGGTAGGCGTTAAGGATCTTCCCACTTCTACGTGGCCGCAGTCGATTAATTATCTAATAGACGAAGGTATCGTTCAGGGATACCCAGATGGTAATTTTCGCCCGCAAAAAAACATCAATCGAGCGGAGTTTACAAAAATAGTTATTGGAAGCTTATTTGACTCACAGGCAATTCAGCGTGAAGACGACAGCTGCTTTAGTGATGTACAAGCGGGTGAATGGTTTGCTCCCTATGTGTGTCTCGCTCAGACAGAAGGCATCTTAGAGGGCTATCCCGATGGCCGTTTCCGACCAGAGCAAAACATCAACCAAGCCGAAGCTCTGAAGATTCTTTATGAAGCTTTTTATGAAGGCGTAGAACCAGCCGACGGAGAATGGTATCAAAAATATCTTGATGCTGCAGAGTACGACGGCATGCTGTATTTTTCCGTCGAACAAAACCCAGGGGACCACATATTAACGCGTGAACAGATGGCTTACTTTACAGCCTGGATGCTCGATGAGAACAGCCAAGTAGCAGAAGAAATTTCGCTAGAAGCTTTCTATGGAGACCAATACGAGACGGTAGATTTTGGCTGGGAAGAAATGAGTCCTGAGGACTGTTACGAAGATGAGTATTTTGACGATGCCGATCGCGCTTGTTATTTACTCGATGACGGCCAAGACTTTACGAGTGACACTGATATTTTTCCGAGTGAGAATAATCATCGGCACGCAGCACAACGGTCAGCCGACTATCCATCCAATAGCTATGTTTACCTCATCAATGGAGAGACTATTAAATTAGAGAGAAACACGGTCATAGACAACGAATCAAAAGCTCAACACGATTTTATTTGGAATCGTTTCCGTACGTTAATTCCGGCTGCCTATAGATCTAATTTTGCTGAGTACATAGTCTACAATGATCCCGATGATGACACCGCCGCCTACGTAGCCCAAACGGACGAGAGTCTGCAAAATTGGCAAATCGCAATCAATATCAACGATACTTTTGACTCCCAAGTAAATCTGATCGATTCAAAAGAATTTGATCTAACGCTCATTCATGAATTTGCACATGTCATGACGCTTAACAACGGCCAAGTCGATCCAGAAACTGACGAATTAAACTGCCGACCGCAATTTTTCACCGGTGAGGGCTGTGCACGTAAAAGTGCTTTTATAAATCTGTTCTTTAAAAAGTTCTGGACACAGTCACAACTAGAGGCAGCCGAGACTGATCCTGAAGCTTTCTATGACAAGAACCCTGAAAGATTTGTTACCGATTATGCCGCTAGCAATCCAGGAGAAGACATCGCCGAAACCTTTTCTTACTTTGTGGCGAGACCGAAACCAAAAAATTGTGATAGATCCATCGCAGAAAAAAAATTATGTTTTCTCTACGAATTCCCCAGTCTCGTAACCCTTCGCAAAAACATCAGAACGGCAATTGAATAAAATTTTATTTGTTCCCAAGGTCAAAACCCAGCACAATAAGGGAAATGAAAATCATACGAAAAAACGCTCACGAAAAAGAAATCGTTCACACCGCTTTCCTCTTTGGATCGATTGGAATCCTACTGACACTAACTTTTTTCTTTTTCCTACCGTTTTTAAGCACTCTTTTTATCGCAGCGATTATCGCCACAGTCACCTACCCTATCGCCCATTGGCTCCAAAATAAAGGCATCTCAAAGGGTTGGTCGGTCACGATGGTATTCTTTGGCGTCATCTTGCTGATCGTGATCCCAAGTTTTATCTTTATCAGCTCTCTCCTCGATGAAGCCGTTGCGGTTTCAGGATCAATTGTTAACTGGTCTCAAGACCTGCCTCAAAACGTACAAAAACTTGTACTCGATCTACCATTTGTCTCTGAAGAATCAGGTATCTTGGAAGAATTGGATTTTGGAACTATTAACGCGGTAGCGACAGACGTAGCTGGCAAACTCAGTGGTTCTCTTGTGAGCTCAGCCACGATATTTGCTACGAAGCTAGCGACTTTGATACTACATCTATTGATCTTTTTCATCGCATTATTCTTCCTACTTATCGACGGACAAAAGGTGCTTAACTACGTTAAACGACTTATCCCGCTTGCTCCAGCTCACACTGATGAACTCGTCGACAAAAGCCGAGACCTCATGGAGTCAATCGTTTACGGAATGATTGGAGGATCAATTGCTCAAGGTCTCATGCTGGGGATTGGTATGTCTTTCGTAGGAATCCAGAACCCTATTTTTTGGGCAACGTTGGCCGCTGTAGTAGCTCCAATCCCATTTGGGGTTACCATGGTTTGGCTGCCAATGGCGATTTCACTTTTCGTCGCCGGCGAAGTCTGGGCTGGCGTCTTTTTTCTCCTCTGGTCCGTGATCTTAGTGGCTAATATCGATAACTTCGTAAAACCGATACTGATCGGAAACCGCAGCTCGCTCCATCCATTTGCGGTCATGATCGTCCTGCTTGGAGGAGTATTCGCCTTTGGATTTAAAGGGTTAATCTTTGGGCCGTTAGTACTGACACTTTTACTCGCCTTTTTACATATCTACGAATTGGAATACCGAGATGCCCCTGAGATCAAGCATCCCAAAAAAGCTGTCAAGAAACCCAAGAAAAAGAATCGCTTGATTGCGCTTAAGTAGTGTAGAGTTTCCCGCAAAAATTTGGGCTGCACCAGACTGCTCCACCTGGACCGATCAAAAGCGCTGACAGTTTTTCGTTTGTTAAAAATGACTTAGCCCGGTCAAATCCCATCGAAAAAGCCGCCGTACTGATCCCATCCGTACGAGCGCCAGAATCAATAGATTGGACATAAACGACCTGCATATCATTTGCGGGCGCCTCCCGCTCGGTATCTACTAAATGATGTCTATCCCGCCAACGACGGTGTTGCGGCGAAGAAGCACAGGCAAACATTTCAGATATCTCCATTTCTCCGATGACTAAGTTCTCATTTCGAGGATCGACGAGATACGTCTTCCAGGGATGGCTGTCAGGATCTTTACCATGCGCATACACATCACCGCCGGCATTGATGAAAAAATTTTGAACCCCTTGTTCCAGAAAGTATCCCCGTACTAAGTCTAAAAAATAGCCTTTACCAATACTGCCAAGATCAATGGGCCTCGTCGATCGAAAGCGTCCTGGTTCGACCTCAAAATGCCCGATAAAGCCCGCAGTACTTTTTTCTTGGAGTGAATAATCAGCGTCATACCCCCAAGCATCAAGCAAGTCGTGAACAGTAATATTTAAAGCCCCCGCCGTTCGATTTTCTAAATCTCTGGCGAGAGATAACAAATAAAACCACTCATCATCGATGACATGCCAAATGTTGAGGACTTGATTAAACTGGGTGAGCTCAGAATCAGAACGAAAGCGAGAAAAACGCCGTTCTAACTTTTCGGCAATTTCCCAAACAAATTCCGAGACATCCGAAGTATGCTCGTACTCGATCAATAACTGTGTCCCCAGAGACTCTTGCTGACTGGCGTGCCACGTCATTACGCTTCGGCCATCAGTTTATCGAGCGCTGTTTTGAAGCCAATCCCAGTCAGGGAAGCACCGTTTAATTTGAGCGGTACTACGTTTAGATCTTCAATCGCTTTCCCGATGACGTACTGACCAACGGCATCTTGATAAAGTACTTGATGGTCAACGCTAATCTTATGCTGTGGATTCCCAGCCAGGGAAAAACTGTCCACGACTCCATCGTTTACTTGGAAAGTGACCGTCATTGGTGTCACGCCTTTCGGAGTACCATAGCTAGTGTCGTACGAGAACGTCCCTGTTAGCCCGGCTGGAGCTGGTAGTTCAACCGAAACTTCTTCAATTTCAGTTTCCGTGAGAGGCGCTACTGGTGTCTCCACAGCCTCTCGTGGCGCAGAGTCAGCGGGAACAATTATTGGATCTTGCGTTTCCGATTCAGAAACCTCAACGGCGGGAATATCAACATCAATTGGTGCTGCTTCGACTTCATTTGCTGTCTCTGTGAGCACCGTTTCAGCCGCTTCGATAATATCCGTAGTCGTTTCTACTGGATCACTCGGAACTTCTACTGGTATTTCGACTGGCACTTCCTCGGCTGGCGGCTGCGGAGCTGGTACTGTCTCTGACGGCACCTCTGTTCCACAGGCCGTTAACAACAGTGGGAAAGCCATAAACGCTGATAACGATTTCCAATTTTTCATCGTTGATAATTCTAAAGAATTGATTTCAAAGGCTCAAACAAAAACTTGCTACTCCGTGTGGGGTTCCTAAAATCGCTTCGTTGCCGAAGTGGCGGAATTGGTAGACGCGCGCGACTCAAAATCGCGTTCCGCAAGGAGTGAGGGTTCGAGTCCCTCCTTCGGTACCACCTCAATCATCTTTAAGGAAAAAATGAGGACTCGTATCCAAGAGTGGCTTTTACGTTATGGTCCTGCAGAAATTTTGGGGCTGATAACGACTCTGATCGTTGGTCTAGTGACTTATAAAATTTCTGAGAACGTGTTACTCGCTTCTTTTCTCGGATCTATCGGTGAAAACATTGGTTACTATGGGTTTATTATTGGCCGAGAATTTAAAAAGAACCCAGGTAAATTTATTCAAAACACCAAAAACATTCTATTAGAATTTGGAATCGCTGAAGCCTTCGACTCGGTATTAATTCGCCCATTTTTTCTCTATGTGGGAGCTCGTCAATTCTCCGATTTAACTGTTGGCTTTACCATTGGAAAGATTAGTGCGGACATATTTTTCTACATTATCACAATTTCAATCTACGAAATTCGCAAAAAACTAAGTTAATTGACGACTAAATCAATCTCAGATAAAATAGTTATACAAAACGTCCTTTGTGACCGCGGGAGCCAATCTTTGGCTCCTGTATTTATTTTAGCAGTCTACGAAGTCGTGTTTTGACCGTGACTAACTCTACTGGCTGAATGCCCCCTATTTTTCTAATAAGTCGTTTACTATCCACTAATTTCAACTGAGACAAAATAGCTGTACTAGTTTTACCTCTGAACTTGAGGGTTTGATAAAATTTGCCTTCTTTTTTGGTATTTGAGAGAGGCACCCCCCAAAATATTCTTTGATTAAACTTCTTAACAACCAATACAGGCCTTAAAAATTCAGCTCCCTTACCACACTGCTCAAATCCGACATTTTCACCAATTCGAGCATAAAAAATTTCTCCTTCATGAAAATGAGCACATTTTTCAGAAGACTCTGTTTTCTTTTTCACAAAAGTCCAATGATCAAAATTTTTCATAACCCAAAAACCCTAACGCTAACTACAAATTATTAAAAGACTTCGACTTAATCTAAATTTAATCTAGCTCGTCCGCAAGTCCCCCACGGCACTCGGATTGTTTGGACTCTCAGTATTGAGGTGCAAACTTTGTAAAAGATTCTGATCGTGTGAATCGAGTGAAATAGTTCTGATTGGGAATGGGATCGTGATACCAACCTGATCAAAGGCCATTTTAATGCTTTGTAGCACCTGCGATTGGATCTGCCACCAACGATGCGTTGACTCTATCCAGAAACGCACATCAAGAATGATCGCTGAGTCTCCAAATTCTTTACAGATCACTTCTGGAGCTGGTTCTGAGACCACCATTTTATTAGTGCGCACGGCTTTCGTAGCGGTTTCAATTGCCATAGCGAGATCAGTTGCATAGTGCACACCAACTTCGATATTGATCCGACGGAAGGTGTTAGACGTGTAGTTTTTGACCACACTTGTGAGCATTTCGAAATTTGGCACCACCAAATTCAATCCGTCAAAGGTCTGAATATCCGTCGTTCGCATGTCGATATTCACAATCCGTCCGAAGTGATCGCCTACTTTGATAATGTCATCAATCTTAAATTTTTGCTGTGTTAGGATAACGACTCCTGCAATAACATTTCCAAGCACATCTTTAAGAGCAAAACCAAGACCGACCGATAACGGCCCAAGGATCCAGGTCAGATCTACCCCGAGTAGAGCTAAAGCAATCGAAGCAAAGACGATAATAAACCCAAAGAAGACACTGCGTTCGATCAAAAGCAAGACTTCTTGGTGGATCTGGTATTTGTTTTTCTTGCGAATCCGACGAGCTACGTACTTAGCGATGATATAGGCCAGCACTACTGACAGAATAAACATTACAAAGGCGCTCCCCCACTGCAACACATCCCCAAACACTCCGAGCTTATCCCAGAAGGTTTCCTCGGTGTTTCGAGCATTATTTTGGGCGAACGTTATCATCGGCAGGGCCAACAGCAGTGTTAAAAGTCGTGTTTTCATCCGACTATTATAGCAGATTTAAGACCTTTTTTCCAGTCTCAGAGAGGTTTAAAGTGGATGAATGAGTTGCCAAAAACACTTGATAAATTATTTTAAAATAAATGAAAAACCTCCGGGAGTATTTATATCTAGTCATTAAAGCCGCTGCCTGGATAATTATTGTTGTGCTCTCTCCATTACTCTTTATAACTTGGCCGTTATTTTTTGTGGGTAGCAAAGGATTTCAATGGGGTCCACCTGCTCTTATGCTCATAGGGGCGTTAGGCATGATTATGATTTCAATAATTTCTACCGGTAAACCACGATATTTCTATTGGATTATACTGCCACTATGCATTATGTTTCTTGGCCATTATTTGGAGATCTATTATTAAGTCCCCGGATTTATTCCGGGGCCTTCTAATGTGTTT
>JAHDBZ010000020.1:10266-20364 GCA_020630245.1 Candidatus Altimarinota bacterium | reverse complement strand
TATCGATTTCCTGACAGGGTTGATTTACCCCGCGGTGTCCGTATTTGAGTTTTTCAGTACGTCCGCCAGCCCCCAGTCCCATAATCTGACTCCCTAAGCAGATCCCAAAGATAGGCTTATCTGAGGCAAGCGCAGACTCCATAGTGGCAATGGTCTCGGTACAAGTTTCTGGATCTCCAGGACCATTTGAGAAAAAGATTCCATCAAATTCATCGCCCGTTTCATAAGGATTTACATCAAAGGGATAACGAATCACCTTGATTCCACGTTTGAGAAAGTTGCGAAATATTCCGTTCTTGGCACCACAATCGATAAAAGCGATGGTTTTCCCAATTGGATTTTCTGGCTCGAGGCGAACTGTTTCAGCAGGAGACACTTCTGGTACATAGCGTCCAGCGAGTACATCGTCGAAATTTGTCATCGTATCATCCGCGATCCCGCCCATGATACAACCGTGCTCTCGTAGGGTTTGGGTTACCGCTCGTGTATCGACACCGGCCAGGCCAGGAATATTATTGTCTTTGAGCCATTGAGAGAAATCCTGAAAAGCCTGACAATGAGAAAATTCCTCTGACCACTCTGTTAGCACAACTCCTTTGACCCAAATCTTCTGAGATTCATAGGTCTCGTCTACACCAGGTGCGATTTGTTTGGGGTCAAAGACGCCGTAGTTTCCGATTAATGGAAAAGTGAACACGACAATCTGCCCGTAGTAACTCGGATCGGTGAGGGTCTCTAGATAACCGGTCATACCAGTCGTAAATACGACCTCTCCCAAAGTATCGGTATCCGCACCAAAACGAACACCGGAAAATTTTTCTCCCGATGATAGCTGTAATTGAGTCATCCAATAAATTCTGCCTATTTTAAAAAATTATACAAGCAGAATTCGATGTTACAATGCTAAGATTTTACAATGTCATAATGAAAGCCATTATTACAACATAGAAACATTACAACATCAAAACATTATTTAGCGCACCGCGTTAAACATCTGATGCCCTACCTGCAGTAGGCGCTCCTCAGTATATCCAGGACTAATAAGTTGCACGCCAATTGGTAAGCCGTCCTTAGAAGTTCCCATTGGCACCGCTAGACCTGGTAGCCCAGCAAGGTTGGCTGGAATTGTAAGGATATCCTCCAGATACATTTTGAGCGGATCGCCACCATGACCACCCACCTTAAAAGCTGGAGTAGGAGAAACAGGTGCTAATAAAACATCTACATGCTCAAAAGCCTTGGTAAAATCATCACAAATCAAAGTGCGGACTTTCTGCGCTTTTCGGTAGTAAGCATCGTAATAACCCGCTGATAAAGCATAGGTTCCAATGAGTATTCGTCGTTTCACTTCATCTCCGAGTCCAGCCTCGCGAGATTCTTCATAAATAGACTGTAGATCTTTTTCTCCTTCAGAGGTTCCAAAGCGAAGCCCATCAAAGCGAGCCATGTTAGCCGAGATCTCAGACGGACCCACGATGTAATAAACCGAAACGGCGTACTTAGAGTGGGGAAGCGAGACATCAATCACCTCGGCTCCGAGAGATCTGAGAATTTCTTTGGCACTATTAGTTACCGCTGCTACCTCTGGATCCAGTCCATCGATAAAATATTCTTTTGGTACGCCAATCTTCATACCCTTGAGTGGGTCGTTAAGTGTTTTTAGATAATCCGGCACTGGTTTTTCAGGGGTAGTGCTATCTTTCGGGTCATGTCCGGCGAGGACTTGCAGCATCATGGCGCAGTCTTCGGGTGTCTTGGCGAGTGGTCCAACTGTATCGAGGCTTGAAGCCATCGGGATCGTTCCCCAACGTGACACCCGTCCATAGGAAACTTTAAGGCCCGTACAACCACAGAAATGCGCTGGTTGTCGAATTGACCCTCCGGTATCGGTTCCGATCGAAGCCGCACACATATTGGCTCCCACAGAGGAAGCTGATCCACCAGAGGATCCGCCAGCCACGCGCTCAGTATCATGTGGATTACGAGTTACACCAAAGGCAGAGGTTTCTGTCGAAGCCCCCATGGTAAACTCATCGGTATTTACTTTCCCGAGCAGTACTGCGCCCGCTTCCTTGAGCTTGGTCCAGATCGTTGCATCATAGGGTGACACAAAATCTCGGAGGATATTCGAACTAGCTGTGGTACGAACTTCTGTCGTACAGACGATATCTTTAAGCGTAATCGGCATCCCATCGATAGGGGAGAGCAGTGCACCCTGATCCCGTCGACTATCACTACTGTCTGCCTGTTCTCGTGCTAGATCAAAGGTCGTGGTTACAAAAGCATTGAGATCTCCATCTTTGGCTTCTATCTCAGTAATAAAAGCTTCTGTTATCTCACGGGAAGAAACTTCTCCGGCTCGAAAGAGTTGAGAGAGTTCCGCTAACGATTTATTTGTTAAAGACATTTGGGAGAGTTTATAGTTAACAGTTGATGGTTAATGGTTAGCAGTCGTAATACCCACTATTTACCATTCACCATTAACCGGCTTTTACATTATCTTGGGTATCTTCACCATATTTTGCTCTACGGTGTGTGGCGTGCATTCCACGAGTTCTTTCTCAATCTTGCTAAGCTCGATCACATCTGGACGGGCTACATTTTCTAGCCCTGTTACCTGAGAAGTCTCTGGGACGTTATCCGTGTCGACTTCTTGTAGATCTTTAAAAAAATCCAGAATTTGATTCATATCTGAAGCAAATTTATCAATTTTTTCTTCCGGGATCCGGAGCTTGGCCAATTTTGCGATATGTAAAAGTTCATCTCGAGTAAGCATCGTGAACTAGTATATCGGCCGAAAAATAAGGCTCAAGTGATTGTCTGGTTTTTTAGTTGCCTAATTTAGAACCAATCGCCGCTGAAGCGATCGCAACAGGATTAAATTTGGTATCCTCTAATACCTCAGAACCTTTCGAACCCCTTAATATTTCTAAAACCCCTTGTTCTTCAGCGGATAGTTCCTCATATTTCCAGGCATTTGCAGCCATTCCTCTAACAAGAAAAACCGCTGCTAATTCTTTTTCTGTTCTATTTCCTGACAAGTTCAACGAGTTTCGATATGCTGACAAGTCTTCGATGGTGCTAAAACCTGGCGCTCCGATATTGCTAGCAACGACTTCAATTTTACCAAACTGCAAGCCGATGCCCTCGTCTTCAGTACGTCGTGCTATTTCAAATCGAATTAAATTCGCTAGTGCCACTGGTTTTATGCCATCCCACTCTTCTGGAAAAACTGCTTTAATTTTCTGAGCGGCTGAAGAAATTGTGATCTGTTTTGTGCGCGCCAAAGCAATTGCTTCCTCGGTTTCCAAGTATAACTGACTTCTATCAACCACGTCATCAAGATCCTCAGCCTTTTGTCCCAGAAATTGATGTATTGTTGGATTTAAGAAATCTTCAGATTCGTGTCTACTTCTATCAATCATTACACTATTATATCAATTTTTTGTAAAAAAACAAGTGCTGATAATATTTTTCATCGAAAAACTTACCTAACTCGCTTTTCCTAGCAAATTTTTTATATTTATAGAGATCAAAACTCTCATCGCCGGCACCTTTGATAATTTTCACATTGGCCATCAGTGGTTGGTATGGCAGGCGTATGAGGAAATCCAAAGCCCAAAATCCAAAACCCAAAAGAACCATTCACTATCAACTATCAACCATAAACTCGTCATCATCGTAGCGAGAGATGCGACGGTCAAACGTATTAAAGGCAACGCCCCACGCAACTCAGAGCAGAGGAGGCAGGCTCGGGTTATCGAAGAACTGGCTTATTATCCAGACGTAGCGGTGCGGTTGGGAAGAGCAGATGCAGATTTTTGGGCAACGATCGCGGAAGAAATGCCGGACCGGATACTACTGGGATATGACCAAAAATTTGACGAAGACGCCTGCGTAGAACGTTTTCCGGATATAAAACTGGAGCGGGCCACCGCCTACGCTCCAGAAGTTTTTAAGAGTTCGAAGTTTTAAATCTAAGCGTCTTGAACCGCTTGAAACACCGAAGTAATAGCCTCTTTCTTAACAAAGTAGATTTCACCCTCTTCGAAACCACCAGCTACAAGTAGTGCTTCTTGGGCTTTATTTAGGTCTGATGAACCACCCCAGTTAACATCAAAACCACCACAGGCCTTCGGAGGATTAGAAATCGTCGCACAACGAATTTGACCACCTTCTACTTTAAAGATAACAGAGTCTAAACTTGCTTCTTGATACACTCTTTGCAGTGTTTTATTAGCTTCTAATGGGTCATCTCCAAGAGCTCTTCCGTCCAGACGATATACATCATTGTAACCACGTAAGCTTGGATCTGTCGTCATGCTTAGTTTTTGACCGCCGAAGAGTTCTACCATCTCAGCTCTCGCATCCTGAGTTTCGACTTCAGGAGCTGGAACCGCCGTCTCCATTTCTAGTGTTACGGTTTCGTTTACAATATTTACCGGCTGACTATCTAGCACATTTGTACTGGCTGTTGTTTCCACTGGCGCCGGCGGTGTCGTTACTACTGCTGCCGATTGGGCTGGTGCTGGGACGCTCAGTCGACTGTTCCTATTCGGTGGTGTATAGGTACCGACTGCTGGCACAGATCGCTCTGATCTAGGATTCTTAACTACTGGTTCTTCGATCGGGTTATCGAGAATAAGAACGTCTTGCGGCTCTAGTTCTGACGGTGGATTCTCATAAAAATCTTGAGTCGTTACTGGATCTGTCACTGTTGGAGCTTCCACGATCGGTGCCGGATCTGGGGCATAGGTTACTGTTACTTCTGGTGTAGGAGCGACGTTGTAGGTTGGAGCTGGGACTTGAGTTGCATGGCGTGCTTCAGCACGAGCTTTTCTTTTAGCCTCTGCCATCTGCACATATCCTTCAAGCTTCTTATCCATTGTTTCTAGGTTTCCTGCTATTTTAGGGATATCTTCGCTTAGTTTCTCGATACAGAAATTTATTACTGCTACGTTGTTTGGATCTATACTTAAAGAGTTTTTGGTTAACTGATTAGTATCAGCAGCTGTTTTACAAAATTCAGTCCAACCTTCATTTAACAGTGGACTCGCTTTTTGCGCTCTGATTCTTTTTTGCAGGTTACGCAGATCGCCTTCGGCTGAATCAGAAGACATGGTTTTAAATTCATTCTCCAATTGAGTAACAGCATCAATAAATTTAACATACTCAGCCGCCTTGAGACTGATGGCTGCCATGAAATTAAAATCAAGAGATTCTTTAGTTTCAGCATCAAAAGAAGTAGTAACCACTGGCGTATCCGATTGTCCAGACGGCGGAACCTCTTGCGGAGACGCGCTAATCTGTGAGATACCTGCTACAGCTAGTAGCAGCGCTCTAGTACTTTTTTTTCCGAGACCTGATTCTACGTTTGGAGTCATAGTTTTTGATTCTTACTAACTCTTTTTATAATTTTTATCAAATTTGTCAAATATAATACTTACTTTTTTCACAAATATTTTATTATTAATTTCTAGTTAATAACCGCTCGAATAGCTTCTGCGATTGTTACTTCCCGATTGCGATCGATGTCCAGCCCCCAATTATACGAAACCGATTCTCCCTCAAAGAGAATAGTATCAAGCGGTAGGCGACTATAATCCTCACGATCTAAATCTGTATGGGGAAGTGAATAGCTATACAAAGGAATCGGCTGACGCTTGTCTTTTATTAGGTCTCTTTTTATAAACTCTGACTGATAGAACTCAAAGATCATAAAGAGCAGGTCCTCATCAGACATAGATTGGAGATCCTGCACTCCTCTCGCACTATTAAGCAGTATCTGAGGAGTTTTTTGTACAAATTCGCGCATTGATTGACCTTCGGTGTAGTTCGCAATCCAACGCACCATAACCTCACTATCAAACCAACCATTTTCTCTCTCGAGAGCGCTTAACCAGGCCTTACCAGGAACAGACACTAGATACTGATCGAGTTGGTAATTTCGTTTTCCTGGTTGGGGTGTAGGCGTTTTGAAAGGAACTTTTTCCTGCCAGTAAGACGTCCTAATTTGTCCGGCAAGGGGATTGACATCTCCATTTATGAACCACCGTGGTTCAACATAGATCGGCTCTGGCTTGCCGAATCGTGTACGCATGACATGTCCATGGATACCCGTTTTTTTACTGCCGGTATCACCCATCTCACAGATCAAATCTCCAGCCTCTACCACCGCTTTATACCGTACTATTGTGGATCTTTCTTTTTCTTCTCCTGGGAATTTTATTGTTTCAGCAACAGCACAATGATGATAAACATCTTCTGTTTCATCTTTGAAATTCTTTACTTTCACGGTCAATCCACCGCTACCAGCTCTCCCTGAAAAAGTCACCACTCCCGGCCCAACCGCAGCCACCATCGTTCGGGTCGGACAAGCCGTTACGGGAATCACATCAATAGCTGAATGAGGATCTAAATCCGACTTATATTTATTAATTTCCGGAAATATCCCTCCTATAGGCAAGCTTTCCTCATCGCCTCTTGGTTTTTTCCGCCAACCAAATTTAGAAGAGGCTCTCTGAGAAGGATATTCACCATTGAGACACCGCAATAATGGCGGCAATTTATCGAAATTAGTCGGAATCAATCGTTTTTTTTTTGCACGTTTTCGTTTCGAGTATTGAGCATCTCTCGCAAAAGTTCCGCATCGAGCTCGGCCCCCTGAGTCAAGGCTGTCGGCAAGGCAATAGTCGTACCATCTGGCTTTCTAATGCTAAGCTGATCATCAGTGCCAAAAACTTCATAGGTTCCTTCTATTTCCGCATAAGCTCCAAGTATAGCCTCCCGCGCACTAATAGCTTCTGGGCTGACAGCAGGCGCAATTTCTCCATTCAAATTCTGGTTGAGGAAATCTTGAAAGCCAAATTCGTCATTTGGAGCCATAATTCCCATAGATTGATGGAGCTTACGAACTTTCACAAGCCCTAGATCTTTGAGAGCCTGAGCTTTTCCAGCTTCATCACCCATTAGGTAGGCCACAAAAAAGGCTACGACCTCTGGTTTAAATGGTTTGAGTGTTTCATTGCCATCAACAACTTCTTCCACCTTGGCTTTGAGATCTGACTCATACTCAGGAGTGATTCCTCGAATTGGTTTCACGAGTGTCATGTGAGACAATTTATCAATACGACCGTCAACGTAGCGCTTAAGAGCCTCTGGAGATGCTTGAATCTGAGCAAAATTATCCTCACTAATTTCATCAAACGCTCCTGCAGATTGCTCTGCCATATATTGAAGATCCTCATTTTTCTTGTAGGTACTTAACGCCCACCCTGTGACACCAATCCCCGCCAAAGTAAGAACGCCGATTACCGTCGATCTTGTTTTACTAGCCCAGTTACTCGGACTTAGTCTAGTAAGCTTACTAACCTTAGCTTGCGTATTTTTCTCAGTTTCAATAACGGCTTCCGAGCGGAAATGTGCTTCGAGGTGTCGATATTTTCTGTTTAGACTCCAATCAGATCTTTTTCCTGAGATTTTTTCCAGAGACTTAACGACCTCCGGATCTCCGAATAACTCTGCTTGTTTTGCCTTGGCATTCTTGAGGCGAGTCTCATAGTGCTTAGACTTTTCAGCAATCTGAGCTTCCAAGCCAGAATCCTTGAAATGCTCTTGAATATGAGCGTCCTTCCTATCTTTTGCTTTGTTAACTTCTCTTGTTTTATACGCTTCGATTTGTGCTGATACTCTTCCAAATTTATTCTGCAAATCTGCTAATTCTTTCTCTATTCCAGTCATTTTTTTATCAGCTTTTTCTCGGATTAAAGTTCTTACTTCAACTGGTACAGAAAAAGCATTTTTAGAAACTTTTTTTAGACTTTCTCTGTCCATGCCCGGAATTTGACTCGCAGCATATTTATTAAGCACATCCGAACTTTTAAGTAAGCCTAGGGTTCGCATAGCAGGTGTTTCATCTTGAAATTCTAATAGGCTTAACAGCTTTTTAAGAGAACCTGAGTCATCAGCAAACATCACTTGTATATGCTGTAAGGCTGCCTCATCATCTTTCGCCCAACGATATGAGGTAAGATAATTAATAGCACACTGTAATTTTGCTTGTCGTGACTCCAAATCAGCAACTCTCAAAAGCAATCCTCTTTGTGCACGTTCTTTACGACGTTGCACCTCACGATTAATACCTCCTTCACGAGTCTTTCCATCATCGGAGCGTTTTCCTTTTTCGGCATCTACAAATATCGCATCAGCAGCGTCAAATATCGTCTTTTTCTGTTCATTTAGGTGCTTTAGTGCGTCCTTTTTTGCTTTCACGATTTCGTCAGTTCGACGAGCCAGGACATACCAAGCGGCAACTTGTGCATCGGTGACGCCTGCTTGGAGAGGCTCCTCGGCGTTTTCACGAGCACTTTTTTCCTCTTCTCCGATATTCTTGAGATCTGATTTTAATTGTGCAAGATCTTCTACCCCTTTCTTTTTCATATTTTCTTCTGTTGTCTCTTTCTGCCTATTGTCATGCTTAATGGCATCTCTGATTTGATTTTCCAAAGTTTTTTTTCTGACTACCGCGGCTTCATAAGCCGGCTTCAGGAGTGGGTTGAGCTTAGTTATAGAGTCCGGCGTTAGATCTAAAGCCCCAAAACCACTTTCTTGTGCATGTTTCAGATGTGTTTCTAGGTCTTTCCTGAGAAGTTTCGTAGAATCAATTTTTCCAAGAGCCACTTTGATAGCTTTTTCTAATTTATCTGAAAATCCATTAATCTCTGTAGTTTTAGCCGTTTTTTTTCCTTTAAGAAGTCTCACAGCCTCCTTTCCAGCGTCTTCTTTATCTGTTTTCTTATTCAGATATTTGCTATTAAGATTCGATGACAATCTACTGAGTCTTTCGAATCGACGCTTTTCAACTTGCAGCCTTACAACTTCTTTTTCGTTTTGAGCCCATTTCCAAGCCTCTTCACTAAGATTTTTCTCTCCCACGCTAAGTACTGCTGCTACAGCATCAACACTACCAGCAGACTCAAAGGCCTTTACTATAGTTTCTTGCACTGCTGGCGAAATATTATCACGCAGATTCTCAGGCATTATGAGAAAAGCTTCTGGCCATTCACGCGAATATTTTTCGTTCTCTTTTAGTGAGTTTTGTTGCATCATCAAGCAATCTTTTACATCTTAAATAATATTTGTCAAATATTCTTATAACATTTTCTACAAATAAATCACCTGAGGAATATTTAAACATTTAGTAAATAACTATTGAAAAATAAAAGAAAATCTGGTATAATGGTCTGATAATTTCACTAAAAATATGAAGTTTCTACGCAAAACAACGGCTGACAGCAACACTCGACACATCTACGAAGTCGGTGCAGGCATCGATTCAAGCAGTGAACAATTCCCAGAAATAAAAGGGGAGACAGCCAATCGAATTGCCGAAGAATTTGGCCTACAGGCTGAAGACTCTCTCAATATTGGATCAGGAAAAATAGAAAATCGTGATGGAGAATGGGTCCTCACTGGGGTAGAAAAGTCTGAAGCAGAAGGTCTCGTCAAAACATTCGAAGTACTAGCTCAAACGACAGAAGAACTACAAGAAGCTCTGCCGTTTTCACCTGACCTAAGTTTAGATGGATTAGTGGCAAACATTACAGACGAAACTCCGACACCGGTACAAACCGCTTCTGTTGCGCCAGAGGTAAATCCACTTCCTTTTGGAGAGGGACTTGGATTAGAAGATCTAATGGCGAACGTTACCGCAGATTTCGCTAAACCCTCAGTGGAACAAGTCGTAGAAACAACTGTTGGACGAGACCATGATTTTATTTTTGACGGTCAAAACTTCCGACCAGAACTACGTGCTGCCGGCTGGAACGATGAACAAATCACAGATAAAGTGCAAGAATACCGTAGAGAATCTAACATCTCAGCTATCCAGCCTGGAGCTCACATCCGAATGGTCGATGGGAAGTTCTCTATCGATGATGAATCCTCCGCCATGGCTTAGTCTAACAACACGGTCCTTATCTAAACTCCTTTCGTCTATTTCTAGGACCGAAGGAGTTTTTTGTAATACATCTGAGAACCCTGGTGTTTGGTAGTAGTCATTTCTCAGGTCATATTTTAACGGAATTTTTTCTAATTCTT
>JAHDBZ010000020.1:0-10166 GCA_020630245.1 Candidatus Altimarinota bacterium | reverse complement strand
ACAATCCGTCTCAAATCCTTCTTCTCGTCTTAGCACAAAATCAATAAACCTCTGAAAACCACTTGGTTTTTCAGATACGTCTAATGATTCTTCTGTGGATAGTCGAGACTCCATCAGAATTTCTTTTAAAATATTTTAAATATTTTGTCAACTACCTATGAAATTGTTTATCCAGATCCGAGTAGGGAACAAACCAGTGATTAGGCCGGCCATGCGGACAGAGCAGCTTCCAATCCGTACGATCAAAATCTGCGATGAGTTTTTCCATTTCTGCCATATCTAAGCGATCACCAAACATGACTGCGCCGCGACAGGCTTTGTATTCCAAGATCTTACGCATGATCTGATCGAGGATATTTTCACCGATCTTGCCATTTTGCAGATGAGCGACGATGCGCTCAAAGACCGACTTGAGGTCTTCATTTTCGAGTAACTGCGGGATTTCCAGTACCGCCACACAGTTATCAGTAGGAAATTGCACCAACAAACCTAGACGCTGAAGCTCTAGCCGCTGCTCCGCAAGCAGAGAAACATCTGACTCCGAAAGATAAACCCGCTGCGGAACCACTAATTTCTGCACCGCTCGCTGCTCACCGCTCTCTACCTGCTCTTTATACTCTTGCCAAAACACCTCAAACCGCTGTCGTTCATGTAAAGCATGCTGGTCAAAGAAAAAGATGCCTTGGTCCGAAGACGCCAGGATATATTTTTTCTCGAGCTGACAGATGACTTTGAGACCAGTTTGAGGGTTAGAGGGTTGGAGGGCGGGGGAGTTAGGAGCCTGCCCCGGACTGGTTCCGGGGGCCCATGAAGTAATATCTCGCTTCTCGGCTTGATACCGCTGGCCAAATCCAAAACTCGGCGCTGTCGGCACGGCGGGGACTTTAAGCCGTGCAGGAGACCCACTGGCTTTAAACTGCGCAAAACTGCGCACCACACCGGCCATTTCATTCTGCCCCATGGAGAAAGACCGCAGGCTTTCCATTACCGTTGACTTCACGGCCGAAAAGACATCGCCTGGTTCGGCAAATTTGACCTCTAACTTGCGGGGATGCACATTGACATCTACTAGCAGGGGATCGAGCTCTAAAAATAAACAAAATACCGGTTGTAGGTGCTTTTCGATACCACAGCTCTGGACGTACGCCTCACGCACAGCGTAGGCCAGCTTGTGATCCTCAATCCGACGATTGTTAACGAAGATCCATTGCTGATTCTTGCTACGAGCGCATTCTCCGGGAGCACAGACATAACCCGTGACGTTCACGCCACGATTGACGGTGCTTTGACGATTAAGCTCAATTAAGGCTCCCTTAATCCGTAGGATTTTCTCTACGCGACTCTTGTGATCGGTTCTCGGCAGATCGATAGTGGTTTTTTCGTCTTTGATAACGGTAAAATCAACTTCTGGGTTGGTCAGGGCAAAGCCGTTAATTTCCTTAAGGATAGCTCTGTACTCAGTAGCATCCGTCTTGAGATACTGTAATCGAGCAGGAGTAGGGTAGAAAAGGTTCTCGACACGAACCGTCGTTCCTTTTCCCGCTGCTACGCGCTGAACTGTTTTTTGTCCACCCGCTCGTACGCTGACTTCTGTTGCTTCGTCATCGCCCTGGCGCCGAGAAGTGATACTAAAATGAGATACCGAGGCCATCGCCGCGAGCGCTTCTCCTCGAAACCCAAAACTCTGAATCGCAAATAGATCATCGATACTCGTAATCTTGGAGGTAGCGTGGCGCAGGACGGCTTTTTCAGTATCGGACTCACTCATACCGTCACCATTATCTCTGACTTCTATGAGTTTTTTACCGCCTTGTTCGAGGGTAACCGTAATCTTCGTTGCTCCCGCATCGAGGGAGTTTTCCACCAGCTCTTTCACTACAGAAGCGGGCCGTTCAACGACCTCTCCTGCGGCTATTTGATCGCGAATTTGTGAAGGAAGTACTTGGATTACCATTTTGATTCAGTATTAAGTATTGCGTATTAAGTATCAAGATGCATAAGGGAAAAATTGTCGAACTAACCATCACTGATCTCGCCTTTGGGGGAAAAGGTATTAGTAAGGTCGTGAGCAGTGAGCAGCGAGCAGACACTTCTAAAAATAATACTGCTCACCGCTCACCGCTTACAGCTCTCTTTCCAATTTTCGTCGATGGAGCACTGCCGGGACAAACCGTCGAAGCTAAAATCACCAAGAAAAAACGCCGACACGCTGAGGCTAAATGCTTGAAAGTACTAGAACGCAGCGCTGATGAGGTTGATCACGAATTTCAAGATGTCCCAGGAGCCCCGTGGGCACACTTACCAGTGGAAATTCAACAACGCCACAAACAGCAGCAAGTCTTTGACCTGTTTCAAAAATTTGCTGATACGGATCTTACCTCAATCTTTGACCAATATCTCAGTTCTCCCGATACCTGGAACTATCGAAACAAGATGGAATACTCCTTCGGCCCGACAACCGAAGAACAAAACGAAGGCGGAGAATGGGAACACACGGGATTTGGCCTGGGATCTAAAAAGCGCGGCCAGTTCTGGCTCGTAGAGAATCTCAAAAAAGACTCTGGTCTGTTTGATGCTGATTTTGAATTCGCCCTCTCACAGATTCGTGATTGGTGCAAGTCTATAAACCCCAGTCCGTATAACAGTCGCAAAAACACTGGTTTCTGGCGCAGCTTACTCGTGCGTCGGAGTCTATCCGAGAATAAATTTTTGGTAAACATGATTACCAATCATGTAGGGGCTGATCATATCAGCCCGCGGACAGAAAATCTTCTGTCCCTACAAAAATCATTCGTCGATCTATTGCAGACAATCCTCGGCAACCGCCTTCAAGGTGTTTACTGGACTCAAAGCAATGATCTGGGCAATGCTGCTACCAAGTACCAACAACGAGATCTGATCTACGGTAAACCGACGCTTAACGAAACCATTAACGGACTCGATTTTACGATCTCGATTGATTCTTTCTTTCAGACAAACGTTCGTAGTGCAGAGAAACTGTATAATAAAGCCATTAGCTACTTAGCTCCCGACGCCACCAAGATCTTTGATCTTTTCTGTGGTACCGGCACCATCGGTCAGATCGTGGCTTCTCAGCGTCCTGAAAGCGAAGTTTTTGGCGTCGAAATTGTGGAATCTGCTATCGAAGATGCCAAAGCGAATGCCAAACTTAACAATCTGACCAACGTCGACTTTGTCGCCGCCGATCTCAATAAGTGGATCAAAGCCAACGCTCTGCCCAAAAACGCCACGGTAATCCTCGATCCACCACGCGCTGGAATCAGCCCAAAGGCGCTCCAACGCATCATCGACGCAAAACCTACTCAGATCGTGTACGTGTCGTGTAATCCGGCCACGATGGCTCGCGATACAGCCTTGCTCAAAGAAGGGGGTTTCGAACTACAAAAACTTAGCCTAGTAGATCAATTCCCGCACACCGCACACGTGGAGGCCGTCGGTAGTTTCAAACTAAACCAAAAACCACCAGAAAGCCCCAAAGTAGAAGAGTATTAAACACACGGCAGGCAGACGAGTCATTTTTCCAGCAAACCAGAAAACAGCCATGGCACTAAAACTCGCCACCGCCCATAATGGAATCGCGGTAAAGAGTAGAAAGTCTGAAACTTGGTAACCATGGGCTAGCAAGGCGCCTATTCCCAATGAGAAGAGGGGATCAGTGATATTTGACCCCAAAAGATTTCCAACGGAGATTCCGGTAGATTTTCGCAGTAGCGCGATCAAAGAAATTGACAACTCTGGAATCGAAGTCCCAATCCCTGAAAGCAATCCAATAACGCCCTCATTAAGTCCTACCTGTTGTCCAGCATGGAGACCAATCGTGATCAAACTCTCCGCGGCTAGCCAAACGATGGCCGCTCCAAGAAGAAAGGCTGCTACATTCATCCACACATTCGATACACTCTCCCGTACGTGCGTGTCATAGCGATTAAGGGCCAAAAGCATGTAGATATACACCACGTAGATGAGCATCAGGATCAATGCCTCCCAACTCTCAATGACACCATCGAGCCCCATGAGGAACACCAGACCAATTGAGGCCAGCACAAGACCTCCATCACGCTTAATATTTTCACGTTTTTCAGACATCGTCCCCCCGATCAAGACGCAGATCCCCAGTATGAAAGAAATCTGCACGAAGCAGCTCCCTACGATGTTTCCCACGCCCACACTATCAGCTCCCTTGAGCCCCGCGGCAATATTCACGAATATCTCTGGCAGACTAGAACCGATCGACACGATCGTCAGACCAATAATAAGCTCTGAGATCCCAAACTTCCGCGCAATTCGTTTCACCCCCCAGATGACTTTCTCAGACCCATACCACAGACCTATCACTGATGCGATAGCGATCAGTAGCTGAAGTAGGGGAGAAAGCGTTATGAGGAAGTGCATTGAGTTTATTCTAACTCAACCTCACTCTTTCGTCATCCTGGCTTGGCCAGGATCTGGATAATCAGTCCCAAATAGATAAACAATCTCTCCTGAAAGATCAGCATACACAGGGTTTACTGATTCAATAAGTTCTAATTTTTCTATTCGTTTCATGTTTTTGATTTGTTTTTCACGAATAATAGCCTGCATTGGCGATTCACATTGCTCATAATACAAGCACTTCTTAAGACCATACTTTTTAGTAAACCCTTTATTACGCCCCATCTTGTGTTCCAGAACTCTATCTCCAAGATGATTCGTCATGCCAACGTAGAGTGTCGGACGGTTATTCCCCATAATGTACACACCAAAAACTCTATTATCATCAAAGTTTCTCATGCTTCCAAGCTAAGAACTCTTTAGATTCCAGCCAAGCTGGAATGACGGAGGAAGTTAATATGAATTTAATACTTTCTTAACACTTATAAGGCCCTATCTCTTTAAGCCAGAAACAAATACGTTTTAGACTAATATTTTAAAATCCACACATACCGCCCGATCTTCGGTCACCAATACCGGGTTGGCATCGATTGAAGTGATCTCTGGAAAATCGAGGACGAGTTGTTGTAGTTTTTCCATTGTTTCAACCAATGGACCAACTGCTTTTGACGCTTCGCCACGTACTCCGCGAAGAATTTTACCGATTTTGGTTTCGTCAATCACCGCGTCAAAGTCACTCGTTGGTAAGACTCGCACGGTTGTATCTGCGAAGACCTCGGTATAAATTCCTCCAGCTCCGAAGAGGAGAACTGGGCCAAAGTTTGGATCACTATTCATCCCCATAATGACTTCTGTTCCTTCTGGGATCTGTTCCTGGACTTGCACAGAGCCATCCGTGATACCAGCTACGTCCATAGAAGTATTGAGTGCGTCCCAGACTTCTTGGAATTTTTCTGGCGTATCGACATTGAGCACGACCCCTTTGAGATCAGTTTTATGCAGCGCTGATGGCGAAGAGATCTTCATCACGACCGGGCTTGGAAAAAACTGACTGGCACATTCAAGTGCTTGATCATACTCCGCAAAGTTGCAGTTCCGTGGGAAATCAAACCCGTAGTGCGCTAAGACTTGATTAACCGAGGACTGTGGCAAAGATTTCAAATTTTTGGCTATCGCATCCGCAAATAAAACTTTCAATTGGGCATTACTCTTACTTCTCACTTCTAACTTCTCACTTCTCACTTGCGAGCGATTAGCGAGCAGCCCCATCACATTCGTCGCATCTACTGGGAAGCTAAAGTGAGGCACACCGTATTTTTTAAGAATCGGTAGCCCAAGCTTAGTTCGCGCTCCACCAATGAAGCTCGTAACGATGTTTTTATCGGTTTTTTGACTGATCTTCCCAATTAATTCTGCTGTGGCTTCGACTTCGGTGGTTCGTTGTGGTGTGAGCAAGACTAGGATTTGGTCCACCGAATCATCTGCTGCTAGGATCTCAAGAGCGGCTTCATAACGATCCGCGCGAGCATCTCCGATAATATCCACCGGGTTTTTGGTATTGGCTTCAGCCGGTAGTTTTTCTTTGAGCTTCACCTGCGTGGCGTCACTAAAGGTCATGAGATTTAGATGTGCATCTTCACTCAGATCTGTGGTCAGGACTCCGACACCACCCGCATTGGTAATCACCGCTAGGTTTTTACCGAAGCGCTTGTGCGCATGATTGGTCAGCATTTCCAAGAGTCCAAACATGGCCTCCATCGAGAAAACCTGAATTGCTCCGGCCTGCTTATAGGCCATTTGCAGCACGCGATAGTTGGGCGCTAGTGAACCAGTATGGCTGGAAGCTGCTTCCGCTGCTTTGACTGATTTCCCTGGTTCGAGGATAACGACCGGTTTTGAGCATTTTTTAATCGCTTCCAGGAACTCTGGACCATGGGCTAGTGATTCTAGGTAGAAAGCAAACATGTCTACCTGATCGTCCTCCATGAGATCTTCGAGGATTTCAACTTCTGAAATACCAGCTTTATTCCCTAGGGATATAAAATGAGAGAACCCAATATTTTTATCCGCTGCCCAATCCAGCATGGCCGTACAAAAGGCTCCAGATTGGCTCACAAAACAAATATTTCCGGGTAGGGGGTTCCCATCCGCAAAACTCGCGTTGAGCTGCGCATGAGGAAAAATTACCCCGAGACAATTGGGTCCGAGGAGATTGATATCATTTTCTGCACATTTCTGCGCAATAGTAGCTTCCAGATCATCATTACCGACTTCGGAAAAACCAGCCGAGATAATGATGATATTTTTAGTTCCATTCGTGATCGCATCATCGATCACGCTTTCGGCAAATTTCCCCGGCACGACAACAACCACTAGATCTAAAACTGTTTCCACTTCTGTTAGGGAAGTCACGCAAGGTTTATCGAGCAGTGACTGCCCACCAAGCTTGGGATTGACTCCGTATAGATCTCCGGAAAATCCGCCTTCGATGATGTTTTGAAAGATAATAGAGCCGAGCTTATTGAGGTTCTCAGAAACCCCAACAACGGCAACCGATCGTGGACGAAAAAATGTATTGAGAGACATGTTTGTTTTTGTTTCCCTCTATTATAGCACAAATCGGGCCTTTTTTTAAGCCGCTTTTGGTGTTTCTTCTAAATACTCATCTATCAATCCAGCCACCGCTCCTTGTACTTCTTTTGTATAGATTTGACTTGAATTTTTTGCTCCGAGAACCGGTCCTGATGGCATAGAAAATCTTTTTTCTAAAAGAGTCCCTAGGAAAACACTTTTTTTGACCGTACCTCGCAGTAAAAATTCAGCTGAAACCGATTCCGGAGCCCGTGTATCATTTATATCCCAAGCTATACGACCTTCGTCCACCAAATCATCACTTCCCTTGAGGCCTAATAGATTTGCATCAGCCCACCCAGCAAGTGTATTAAACAAATTACTATTCTGGTCCAATGGAATTACATGACGGTTTTCGGCAGACATAATTAACAATTTAACTTTCCGGTTGATCTTTAGAGAGCAGCCAAGCGAGTCCTACGATCAACGCTAATGGGAAGATGCCCCACCAAAGAATCGCTTCATTACTGTAACCTTCATAATTGGCTTTGAGTTCCTCTGGTAGAGATGCCAGATAAAGACCGACAAAGATTACGGGCGCGATGTATTTCATCAGATATTCAAACCACGTTCCGAGCTGCATCGCCGAAACACTATTGATGTATTCACGAAGTTTTTCAATCGGAAAGAGCCAACCAGCAATGAGTACCTGGGCCGTGATCGTGAAGTAGAAGAGGTGAGAGAAGAGGAAATGGTCGATAATATCAAGTCGATACAGACCGTTCCCACCAGCAAAGGCTAGACTCAGTACGAACATAATCGCACAGATCAGCATAACGAAGGTTTTGAGCGGCATAGCGCGTAATGAACGGAATTGCGTTCGTAGTGCACTCACAATCACTTCAACAATGGCAAACATACTGTCGATCGCCAACGTGATCAAAGACAGGAAGAACAGTACCGCAAAGAATCCAGCCGCAAACGGTAGCATCTCCAGTGCTGTTGGAAGCGTTACAAAGGCCAAAGTAGGCCCAGAAGCGACCACATCAGAAATAGCTTTGCCTTCAGTGCCGGCCATGTAACCGAGCGTACCAAACATAGCCAGACCAGCTACAAAGCTGACAAATAAGTCTCCCAAACCGATAAACCAAGCCGATTGTACGATGTCTTGCTTTGCTTTATTAAACTGTGCGTAAACCATCGTGAGGGCGATCCCAGCATTGGTGGAGAAGAAACTCATTGTTACCGCATCTTTCCAGAGCCCCGGTTCGGACAACATCTTCCAGTCTGGAATCAGGAAATACTTGAAACCTTCGAAACTCCCCGGCAGCGTCGTTGAGTTTAGGAAGAGGATCACGAGAAAAATAAAAGGAATCGGGACGGTATATTTAACCACTGTTCCAACCGATATAACTCCCTTAAATATTGATAAATAGACCGCCACATACGTTAGAATCAAGCCGATCACAATCGGCCAGGAAAAGCCGCCAAACGTCCCAGGACCGTCACTAAGATTTAGAATATTTTTATGAAAATAACCCTGCGCATCACCGCCCCAAGCTAGATTGGGACTCGCATAGAGAAAATCCCAACTCCAACCGATAATGGCAGCGTAATACCCCCCAAGGGCTAACACCAACAGCGTAACTGCCCAGGCCACAAAACGACCAAAGCGCCCGGCAGCGTAGCTTAGAGATCCGAGCATATCAGCTCTGAGTTTTTGAGCCATACCGATCTCCACCATCATGATTGGCTTGGCGAGAAAGACGAGACAAATGACGTACGCCACCAGGAAGGCCGCTCCACCATTTTCATAAGTGAGATAGGGAAATCGCCAGAGATTACCGAGTCCTGCGGCGGCACCAACGGCTGCCAAGATAAAGACCCATTTCGAAGACCAAACTGGATGAGAACTTTTCGACATGTTTATAGGAGGGGATTAATTCAAACTTAAATTTTGCACAAAATTGCCCTAAAAACAAGTTTTTTTAGACCGTCATCCTGATGAGTGAGCGCCAGCGAGCGAAGAAGGACCTCCAATTTTAGTACAGAAATCTCAAAGTCTCACGTACGAATTTCAAAGCTACGAATTTGAAACGGGAGATCCTTCTGCATTCGGTTCACTCATGCCTCAGGATGACGGGTTGGTGGTTTCTGATGTTTGATCTATAGTGTCCATGAAAATGAAATTATTCATCGTCGCTACTCCGATCGGAAATCTCGAAGATATAACTTTTCGCGCCGTACAAACACTCAAAGACGTCGATTTCATCGCGGCCGAAGACACCCGTCAGTCCAAAAAACTACTTGACCGCTACGACATTGAGACAAAGATGACTTCTTTCCATGCCCAAAGTGGGGACGCTAAAACACTACAAATCATCGATCGGATCAAAGCAGGGGAGACCTGTGCACTGATCTCAGATGCGGGTACGCCTGGTATCTCTGATCCTGGTTTTCGACTAACTCGCGCTGCGACCAAGCAGGGGATAACGATTGTTCCAATTCCCGGACCCTCAGCCCTTACGACGCTGATCTCAGCCGCTGGATTTCCAACGGACAAATTTACCTTTCACGGATTTCTCCCGCACAAAAAGGGCCGGCAGACACTCATAAAATCTTTTACAGAAGCGGCACAGTCTCAGATCGTTTATGAATCCGTGCATCGATTTCCAAAACTGCTCAAAGAACTTCAAGAGCACGTTGGTGGACAAAGAATGATTTGCGTCGGTCGAGAACTAACCAAAATGCATGAAGAAATCTGGCGAGGCTCCGTCGATCAAGCCGTTGCGCATTTCAACAAAGACAATACAAAAGGGGAGTTTGTGCTGATTATCGCACCAGAGAGTTTCACAATAGCTTAGTATCATAGTTTCACAGTGTTAACCAATTAGAGTATACTTACCACGTACTACATACCACATACTACTTAATGAATACTGGTCAAAACTCTGCTCTTGCTGGCAAAAGAAAACGTATCGATGAGATCGACGCAGGCATCCTCGCGCTCATTCATGAACGTATGAAGCTAGCCGCTGACATTGCGCAGATAAAAGAAGAAATTGGCATGGAGATAGAAGACCTTGGGAGAGAGAACGAACTTTTTGCTAAATTACAGCGCCTCAACGCTGATTCTAATGTTCCCGACGAAAAGCTCCTCGAGATTTGGGGAAAGATCATTGAGCTATCGAAGAAGATTCAGG
>JAHDBZ010000019.1:2922-21098 GCA_020630245.1 Candidatus Altimarinota bacterium | reverse complement strand
TGTTCGAGTAAATAGCACAGATTTTTATCACTAAAGTATTTGGCATTGTCGTACTGGTGGTTACGGGCAGCGGTTGGTAGTGGGATGGCGATCAGCGGTTTCTGGGCGGCTAGGACCTGGAACATAGAGGCGCCCGCACGGGCGATCACGAGCGATGATTGCTGGAGAGTCTCAATTAATTGGTCTTGCTCCATGAATTCGTGGAGTTCTAGACGTTCATGGTGAATGGTAGATGGTGAATGGTTCTTTTTTCCGGGGCCAGCGATAAGAATGACCTTGTAGTGTTCACAAAGTGCTTCAGCGTTATCAAGAATCAGATTATTAATGAACTGGGCGCCTTGAGAGCCGCCAAAGATGAGGATTGTAGGCAGAGGTCCTCCGTCGCGGAGCTCCTCAGGATGACAATTTCTAGGAAGCCAGTAAAACAGCGGTGTCGCGTTGTCACCAAAGTTGGAAAAGGTCTGATCGGCGTGTTTGCCAAAGAGGTTGCTCAGGGCTCCGTTAGAGGTGTCAGACTCGTGCAGGTAAATCTTACCTTTGAACCCAGTCAGCCACTTAGCCGCTACTAGTATCGGAAGCCCGACGAAGCCACCCTTGAAAAAGATCGCATCCGGCTGCACGGTTTTGAGAAGCCTGCGCGCGCGCCAGCAACTGACCAAGATCCGGAACGGATTGAGCAGGTTTTGCAGTGAAAAGTGATAGTGGATTTTGTGAGCTTTTAGATAGTGAGAACTTAGAGCTGATAGCTGAGAAAAAGTTTGTTGAACAATTTTTTTGTCCAATGTTGCGTTGTTTACTACCAAATGAACATCCGCACCTTGCTTGATTAGGGCTTCAGCTAGCGGATAGAGTGGGAAGATATGCCCACCCGTACCACCGCCGACGAGTAGTACGCGGCGAGCAGTGAGCGGTGAGCGGTTAGTATTGTTATCCATGAATGTCAGTTCAAATTTTTCATTATTGTCTGCTCACTGATTTCTGCTCTCGGCTCTCTATACTTACAAGAAATACCGACGCTTGTGCGGCTCTTTAGTGTTGGCTGAGATGTGCAGTAGGATACCCATGGCGGCAAAGGTCGCCCACAACGAACTCCCACCATAGGAAATGAGTGGCAGCGTGATCCCCGTATTTGGGAGTAGTGCCAAATTTACCCCAATGTTGATCAGGGCTTGGCCGACGATCCAGGTTGTGATCCCAATCGCTAAGAGCTGAGTGAATTTATCTGGAGCATAACGCGCAATGAAGAAACCACGGTGCGCGATAAAAAAGTAAATTCCGATCAGGGCGAGAATCCGGAAAAAGCCCATTTCTTCAGAGATCGCGGCAAAAATAGTATCGGATTGAACTTCTGGCAGGTAATCAAATTTCTGAATGGAGTTCTGAAAACCCTTACCAAATAGACCGCCTGAACCGATAGCGATCAGGGCTTGTTTTACCTGAAAACCGGCGCCGAGCGGGTCGAGTTCAGGATTTACGAAGACCTCGAAGCGTTTGCGGATGTATGAATTGGTCAGGATCACCATGATTCCTCCCAGTAGCCCGGCCACCATGCCCCCGAAGTAGTGCTTTAGGTTGGCACCAGCCATAAAATAAAGCGTCCCGGCGACCAAGGTGATGACAAATAGCGATCCAAAGTCTGGCTGCGCCATGATCAAGAGGGCCGGCAGTCCGAGTACAAAGATAAAGGGAATCAAACCGCCCTGGAGCGTATCAACTCGGTTTTTTTGACTGGAAAATATGGCTGCCAAGAAGACCACAATTGCCAGCTTGGCCAATTCGGTCGGTTGTACCGATAGTGGCCCAATTTTGAGCCAGGATTTGGCGGCGGTTCCGAAGTTTTGTCCGAGAATCAGTACGAGCAGTAGGAGAGAGATTGCTACGACAAAGATCAGTGGTGAAAATTTACGTAGCCATTCATAAGGCACTCTAAGTGCGATTAGAAATACTGGGATTCCGAGCACGATATAGAGTAGATGCCGCCAAAAGTAATAATCATTCCGACCCGTTACCTCAAAACTCCCGGCCACTGACATCGAACTCATCATGATGAGCCCAAAGAGCGTCAGGCCCAAGAAGGCAAAAAAGAGGCTTTTGTCGAAGTCTTGCATAGGTGGTTTATAGTTTATGGTTGATGGTGAATGGTTCAAGGATTTTGCCATAAACCGTACGCTATTCGCTATTCACCGCGCAATTGCTTCATATGATCGATGCGCTTCTGCATTAATGCCTGGGTACCGATGTCTTCACGATAGAAGAGGGGACCGCTAAAGTTGGCAATCTTGGCATCGCAATCGAGACGAGCGGCTTCCATATTGTCGCCAGTTCCAAGAATCCCAATGGCACGAGAGCCCTTCAGCAGATATTGACCATCTTCTTCACCAACAGAGGCAAAGTAACAGTTGGTTAAATCCCCCAAACCCCCTTTATCAAGGGGGCTATCACTTCCCCCAGACAAGGGGGACTGAGGGGGTTTAATTTCTATTGGTACATTTTTGACAGAATTAGTCGGATAGCCTTCCGGGCAGAGGTATTTGACGACGGTTGCTACGGGTTGGAATCTAAGATCAATATTTGATAGTTTTTGGTTGATAGCGGCTTCGCAGACCTCTACGAAGTCGCTTTCCATAATCGGCAATATGTTCAGCGCCTCAGGGTCACCAAAGCGAGCGTTGTATTCGATGAGCTTTATGCCATAGGCCGTTACCATGAACCCACCGTACATGACTCCAACAAACTTGGTGCCGGTTTCGGCTTCGACCGCTTTCATGACTTGCTCGGTAATCTCGTGAGCGTCCGCGAGATCTTGTTCGGTAAGAAAGGGGAGTGAACCGTTTTCGTCTGAGATACACCCCATCCCACCAGTGTTAGGACCGGTGTCGCCCACAAAGGCTCGTTTGTGATCTTGAATAGCGGGGCAGTCAAGGACAGTTTCACCATCGACAATTGAAATCAGAGAAAATTCTTCGCCGATTAGTTTTTCTTCGAGAACGACTCGGCCAAATTTTTCGATAGATTTTAGGGCAAAGTCTTCCGCCTCATTGAGCGTCTCAAAATGATCACCGGCGACAATAACACCTTTCCCTCCGAGTAAACCGTCCGCTTTAACAACGATTTGGCCATCATATTGATCGTAGAATTGCTTGAGCTTTGCCAGAGAACCCCCTAAATCCCCCTTGTCAGGGGGACTTAAAACGACGTAGCCAGGCTGGCCCGGTACATCGTATTTGTTGCAGAGATCGCGAGTGAAGGACTTTGAACTTTCTAGTTGAGCACATTTTTTGTTCGGAGCGAAAGATTTAATCCCTATTTCGAGTAATGCATCTGCGGCCCCTGCCCCGATCGGGTCGTCGGGACCAATGACGGCAAAGTCAGGCTGTACTGCCTGAGCTACGCGCTTCACCTCGTCCATGTCCATGTAATTGCCGACAATGACTTCACTGGCCAGTTGTTTGATGCCAGGATTTACCGCGTTAGCGAAGTTAACCACTTCGACGTCTTGAGGAGAGCGACAAAGCGCTTCGCATAGAGCGTGTTCACGCCCGCCATTTCCGATGAGGAGGATTTTTTTCATCGAGTGAGATTTTAAATTTTTTTGCCCCTAAGTCTAGAAGGTGTCACAACGGATCAGTTTTTTTGTTATATCTTTAGATTTAGATTGATTTTTTTGAATCTGTAAATATATAAAAAACACAAATTTTTAATAAATTTTTGTAATGAGAAGAATTGATGATTTCATGAAGCGCGTAGAAGGAAATTCACTAGCACAGGTAAATAACGATTTGCAGATCAGAGCTTTTGAGGCGGCGCAAGGAGTTCACCCAAGCATGGATGTGCTTGATTATATTAAAGATGGCAATACAGTTGATCTTATCGCTGCTACCGCTGAAATGATTTTTCTCAAAGACTCTTTAGCAGCACTCGAAGGTGTTGGCGCAGCAGATCGTCGGCAGAAATCATTGGGATTGAAAGCTTTTCTCTCTACACAAAATTTACCCTATATAGCTCAAATTTTCCCAGAGGATCAATTTGATCAATTTCTTGGTAACACATTTAGTAAATTAGAATCCATGTTGTTGCCGTCTGAGATTTTAGAGCTCGCGTCAGAGTTTAATCCAGGGGATAAAACTTTTGAGCGTGCTTACACGTGGATCGAGGTTATGAATGTTGAAAAACTTACAAATCTTAAGAATCAGTTGAAAACAGTTTTAGACGAGTTAAGCAATTTAGAATCTTTAGACCCTCAGTCGGTCATAGAAAAACTTACGGATCCACAATCTAAACTCTATCAGGTTTGTCTAGAAGCACTTGGAAACTCCGATCAAGTAGGTGAGTTTTTTGGTTATCGATACAATCAAATGATGGAGATAATTAAGTCTGACTCATCAAGTTAAGCAGTCCTGGTCCGATATAGATCAGTAGCAGCGCCGGAAAGATAAAGAGTACCAGTGGCAGACTAATCTTGACAGCTGCGGTGCGACTCAGTTCTTCCGCCTTTTGCCGGCGTTTAGTGCGAATCAGTTCGGACTGGATCTGGAGAGTGTTGCTGAGAGAGACTCCGAGTTTTTTAGCCCGGAGAAGACTGGTGATGAAATGCTGGAATTCAGCGTTGGGGATCTGCTGGCGGAGGTTTTGTAAGATTTGTTCGAGACTGTGACCCAGTTGAAGCTTTTTGAGTTCTACTTTAATGGTTTGGGCCATAACACCGGTTTTATTTCCAACCACGTGTTGCAGTGCCTGTTCGATATTAAGCCCGGTCTGCAGCGTGAGCGATAGAAGGTCGATAAAGTAGGGGACTTCTTCGTTAAGGGCCCGGAGGTGGCGTTCTTTTTGCACTTGGAGCCAGAGGTGTGGCAAAGCCATTGAAAGCGCAACCAGTAGCAATAAACGTCCGCTGCGGGCCCAACTCACATCCCCAAACCAGATGTAGAGCCAGAATAGGACGACAAAACTCAGCCAGATGAGTTGTTTGAGTGATAGAAATTGTGGCAGCGAAAGCGGGCTTTGGACCAGATCAATGGTTTCTTTTGCTTTATCAAGGTTGGTAGTGCGCTTGACGGTCCAGCCGGGGCGGAGCCACTTGGAACGGGTGATTTTTTGGAGTAGAGAGGTAACAGGCGAAGTATTGAGTGGCAAAGACTTGAGGCCCTGCTGTATGATCTGGTGTGGGTGGGTAGCGGATGTTCCCCAGACTAGTAGTCCGAGTATTAGCACTGCGAGCCACAAAATAATTAATAGACTCATAGTTTGACGCTGATTATTTTCCAGATGAAGAAGAACCCGAGGAGCTCAAGTAACAGAGAGAGCGTGAGCATGAACTGTCCGCTTGGAGTATTAAAAAGAACCTCAGTGTGCGTGGGTGAAAGCCAAGAAAAGGCGAGTACGGATAGCGGCCAGAGGGCGGCGATCAATATCCCAGAGAGTTTTCCTTGTGAGGTGAAAGACTTTACGTCGCGTTTGAGTTTGAGTTTTTCTTCGATCAGATAGGCGATCTTGTTAAAGAGTTTTACCAAATTTCCTCCGGTCTTGAGCTGAATAAGGGTACTTTCGACAAAGAAATCGACTTCTGGATTTTTAATCTTGTGGGCAAAATCTGTCAGCGCCGTTGCTAGGGGAACCTGGAGGTTGAGCTGATGGTTGATGGTTTTTACTTCGTGTTGCAATGGGGCTTCTATCTCATCGGCGATGAAATCAAGTGCCATCGGCAGCGTGTAACCGGCTTGCAGGGAATTACTGAGAGCCTGGAGAAAGAGAGGGATTTGTTCGACGAGTCGTTGGCGTTGATCGAGACTCTTGAGATAGATCAGCAAACTACTCATACCAAACACAAACACCGGAACACTGATCGTGAAAGGCACCGATCGGGTTTGCCACCAGACGAGTCCAACGACGATGAGGCTGGCCAGTCCAGAAAGCTTCCAGATTTGATCCCAGCCGATTTTTAATTGACTGAGTCGATAGGCGTCATAGAGACGATTTAGTGGTCCCCAGTGATAGTTCGGTGCTGTGAGAAAAGTTGTCGTTGTTTTTTGATGAGCGTTAATGTTTTCAAACTGCTTCGTAATTTTCTGACTCTCTGCGAGAAAATATTGTCGAGAAGTCCACCATCGCAGTACCCAAGCAAATAGCATCAGCAACAATGCGAGATACGTTATCCACCGAAGCCACAGGTGCTGTTGCCAGATATCGCCGGCCAGCCACAGAAGATCAATCATGACTTAAGAATTTTTTTAGATCACCAGTTGTTTTGAATGTTTGAGTTTTGGCGTCATACACAAAGAGTTCTTCGACCTGGTATTCGCTGGCGTGATAGTCTTTTTTGAGGGCACAGATACTAACGATCTTGCGCTTTCCAGTGGCCAGGCGTTTTTGTTGGCAGACGAGATCGATTCCCTGGATGATCTGCGGACGAATCGCACTGAGGGGGAGATCAACACTGCCCATCAGAACCATGGTTTCAACTCGGAAGAGGGACTCGAGTGGTGAATTAGCATGGACGGTCGTCAGAGATCCCTGATGCCCAGTATTCATGGCTTGCAGCATGTCGATAGCTTCACCACTTCGTATCTCTCCGACCACGATCCGGTCCGGACGCATCCGGAGAGCATTCTTGAGGAGTGTGCGAATGGTGATAGCGCCTTCGCCTTCGATGTTGGCACTACGGGACTCAAGTGAAATACAGTGCGGGTGATCGATGCGAATTTCGGCGGCATCTTCGATAGTTACGATTCGTTCCGAATGAGGAATTAGACTGGCGCAGGCGTTGAGCGTCGAGGTCTTTCCGGCGCCCGTTCCACCAGAGATCAAAATATTTTTCTTGGCCGTGACGGCTTCTAATAGAAAATCGGCGATTTCCTGGTTAATCGAACCGTATTCGACCATTTTAGCGATATCAAAGACGGTTTTGCTAAACTTACGGATTGTGAGTGTCGGTCCGGTCAGACTCAGTGGCGGAATGATCGCATTGACCCGTGAACCATCAAGTAGTCGGGCGTCTACCAGCGGTGTGCTTTCGTCAATTCGTCGTCCAATTTTTCCCACAATTCGGTTGATAACTTGCAAGAGCTGCGCTTCGTCCACAAATTCTAAATCGGTTTGGGTTAATTTACCGGCTCGTTCGACAAAAATGGTCTTGGGACCGTTGACCATGATTTCAGAGACTTCATCGTCTCGTAGTAAAAATTCTAAGGGACCCAGACCTACGATCGCGTAGGTAATCGAGTCCAACAGGGTTTGCACTTGTGCGGCCGGTAGGAGTAATTTTTCTTGGTTCAGCCACGCCTGGGCTAGTTGACGCACCCAGGCTTCACTGGGAGTGTCGGTTTGATCGCCTTGGAGTTGGGCGATCACGGCTTGGTAGCCATCGTCAAAGTAGGTTTTTAGACGCGGATTCATCGTTTTTCGAGTTGATTAAGGACCTGAGTGAGGGCAGTCTTCCATTTGGATTTCTTATGCAATACCAATGGGAACCCTTTGTAGACCTGATCCCACATGTGTTTTTGTTCGAATGGTAGGATGCCGAGGATTTGTGATTCGTGGGCCTTGAGATGCTTTTTGATCAGCGGTGTCGCTTCGCGCGGTGCTTGATTGATAAGGAGTAACTGTTTGGCTTTGAAATCTTTATTGTCGTTTAAAAAAGTTTCCAACGCACTCAGACTGACTGGATCGAGACAGGTAGTCGTAATGATCTGGTGGGCGCGTTTGAGACAGATATTTTGGATCGTTTCAGGGATGTCACGGCCCAGATCTACGAATACTACGTCGTAGGTCTGATTGACTAGGTCCATAATAGTCGCCCAATCTTTGGTGGTGATGTCCTGCCACTGGTTACCAGTGGGAGAGGGGAGTACGTCTACGATCTGATTGTCTTTGAGCGCGTTTAATAATTCAGGGCTCCATTCTGGTGAATCGATAAATTCAATGAGTTGAGAGAGGGTTTGCTTTGGAGTTTTTAAGCCTAAATATTGGGCGGCGTCTGGATAGCGCGTTAGAGGAACAAAGGCAACCCGTACTGTCGGGTGGGCTAGCTGATAGGCGAGCGCTAGATTGAGACAGGCGATGGTATTACCAGCGGTTTTCGGACTGTGGAAGACGTATGATTTCATGGTTATAAAGGGCTAGAATTCGAGCGTAGGTGCCTCTTCAGTAGAGGGTATAATTTCTTCGGGTGTAGGTTCTGGAGTAATAGCCGAGTGAACCAGGATCTGCATTGGTAGTTTGAGACCTCTTGCAAAGAGGATCGCTTTGGCCTCTTCTTCGGTGCTGTTGACCACGATCTGTCGTTTATTTTTGGCCTGACCGATTGAGATGACTTTGAGATCACGAGCCAACACGGTAGTGGCGTCCAAGCCATTCCGCGGATTGGTGACAAGTAGATCCACACGGTCATTAGCCTTAAAATCTGGGAATTTGGCTACAAACCAATCTTCGTCCATAGAAAGTGCAAACCACTCGTCAAATTGGGCGCTGATCGAATCTGGATCGAGATCAGATTGAATTTGGTGTGCTAGGATTATCTGTTTGGCCTTCAGTGGCTGAGTGAGGCTTTTGCCGATTAATTGATCTTTGTCCTTTTCTAAGAACGTGCCATCCGGCAGTAATTTTTGCGCGATCATAACCGTTTGTAGATTGTCGGCAGTTAATTGATGCGGCGCGGAGAGGTCTTGTTTGGCGACGACGACAGACACTTGTTGTTGAGCGGCAATTTGATCCTTGGTATAAAAATATGTGTAAAATCCAGCCACAGCTAGGGCAATGATCAGGCTGATAAGCAGTGCTTCGTGCTGCCGCTTGAGCATTTGGTTATAGGGAGTGGAGACCTGCAGCAGCGGGTCTTTTTGTCGATTCGAAAGCCAGTTTTTCATGCGTTTCATTGCAGCGGGAGATAAGAAATAGCGCTGTAGGAGATATTTTTTTCAGTGGGAAAGAATTGTCCCAGCAGTAAAGCCGGGGTGGTGCTGATTTCGACCAAGATGCGAGCTTGATTGTCCCCAGGCGTAAAAAGATATGGGAAAGTGACCGCCATGTCGTCTGCGGCGAGCGTCGTGCGAGGATCATAGGTCGTCCCAAAGTTAAGTGTGTTTGACGTTACGGTGCTTTGTGACACGCCATTGAGGACGAGGTCGTTAATCTCTGTCTCGGTTAAAAAATCAAAGAGATTGGTTGAGTCACACAGCGATGGTGGAAATTCGACATCGCAGAGGTCTTGATAATTATTACTGGCTTCGGTTTCTAACGCTTGAGAGAGTGCTAGCAAGCCACTTTGGCCGCTTTGTCGACTGAGATGCTCGATCTCTCCATGGCGGATATAAAGCTGGCCTCCATCGATCATTAACGCTCCGATCAAAAGCACAACGGGTAATACCATCGCCACAAAGGCGAGTACCATTCCGTCATCTTGATCAAAAAAATTATTCATAAATGCGTTATGAGTTACACGAATAAGGCGGGATTGTGTTTGCACAAAGTATTCGAGCACTGGCTTCCGATTCGAGATTCATCACCGCGACCGATACCAGCGGGATTTGCAGTGCAAAAGGATGAGAGACGCGAACGGTCAGGATGTCATTGTGCTGTCGGTCTGAGTCATTGATAATTGTACCATCGTTGTCTCGACTTTCGAGCGCTAAGGTAAATTGATCAGTAGGCAGAAATTCTTCAATGGCGCCGCTGATTTTGCTGGGGTCATTAGTAAGAGATCCAACCTGGGTTGCGTAATGGGTTATATAGGTAAGCTTTTGCGCTTGGTGCACGGCCAGTCCGATCTGGATAAACCCAAAAACGATCACCAGCAGTACCGGAATCGTAAAAGCAGCTTCGACAAGGGCTTGACCAGCAGTATCGGTGAGCAGTGAGCGGTGAGCAGTGAGCGGTTTGATCTCGACAGTTGGTTCGTCTAGATGGTATTCGAGCACAGATTTAGCGTGTCGGCAAATAGCGATACGATTTGGCATGACTGTTTCTTCACAAATAACGTTTCCCTGCGCATCGAACCAGGTTAATTCTAGCGGGAAAGCCATGCCAAACGTATGAACGGCATTACAATTAGGTATCAGGAGCGGTTGACTGGGGATTTTTTCTCCCAGTCGCCCCTTGAGTCGAGACCAAAAAGTGTTAGCAGTACGGTACATTTGCGAGCTTTCATCAAAGCGGGACCCAGATGTCTGGGTCCGAAACTTTGTGTTTTTAAAATTTATTTAAAAGGGGGTTAGGCGCTGTCTCCACCGCCAGTTAGTGTGTCGATAACACTTTGGAATACGTTTCCAATTTCATCACCGAGGAGTGTCATTACCGCTACAGCGGCGATAGCAATTACGGCTAGAATAAGCGCGTATTCGGTCAGAGTTTGTCCTGACTCATTTTTTTGTAGGTCACGAAAGAAGTTTTTCATGAGAGGGATTTTTTAAAAAAATAATAAATAATGAACATCTACCTTGTTAGTCAATTGGTGCTTAAAAGTCAAGATAATCACTCCTTGCGCCTTCATCAAATCTTCATCTTTACGTATTTCTGTTCACTGCTGGCCAAGATTTTACCGATAATCTAAAATGAAAAATATGTTGATAATCTATGCAGTCGTTCTTGTGGCTCTATGTGCAGTTGTGTACTGGGACTGGCGCTGGCGCCGGATCCCGAATTGGCTCAATGGAATTGTATTTTTAGCCGCGGCTGCTCATGCGATTTTGATGGGAGATCTGATGTCTGTATATGCGCTGAGTTTTTTTATTGGGGCGTTGATTTGGGGTGGATTGTTTTATATTAAGGCGATAGGCGGTGGCGATGCCAAGCTTTTGATGGCGCTTAGCGCTTTGGTATTGCCGGCGAACCTACTCTGGTTTTATCTTTGTGTGACGCTTTGTGGAGCGGTTCAGGCATTGTATTGGCGATACGTCAAAAAATCTAACGATCTACCGTACGGCATAGCCATTGCGGCGGGAAGTCTGATTTGCTTTTTGACTTCTGGCTTCTCACTTCTTACTTAAAGAGAGATCCTTCCCTTCGACAGGCTCAGGGCAGGCTACTCAGGATAAGTTCGACTAATAGCTCGTAAACTCGCCGAGTCGCACTTAGCAAGAACCCCCACCAATTGGCAGGGGCTCTCTTTTTGATTTTTATTCCAGAACGATTGGGAAATATAAAAAGGTCTGAGTGTGGGCGTTTAATCGGTGCCACCATTGGCTCGAGCATCATTGGCCAGCTGACTGGCAATAGTTTTGAGTTGTTGGCTGATGTTCTGCATTTTTTCATTGTCATTGAGTTGCACGCTCTCATCGGCTTGTCCCCAGGCCGCTTTGGCCTCAACGATCACCTGGTCAAGGTCACCCTTAGCTCCGGCGCTGAGAGCACTGATGATGCTTTTGTGCGCATCAACTACTTTATTGGCAGATTTTACGACGTTGTGCTCTGGCATGATGAGTAATCCATAATCAGAGAAGCGTTCAGCAATAGCGACGAGGATTGCCGCCGTTCCGAGGTCTTTGTTTTCTACTAATTCGAGGCTCTTATTAAGGTGTCGATCTGTTAGATTTAACAGTGTTTGGATTTCTAGTCCTCGACCGCGGTGCAGCATTTCAAAAATAAGTTCCGCAACCTCTCCTCGTGTCAGTTCTTTGGATGGGTATGCATTATTCTGTGCGTCCGGTTGCATGATGTTGAACTCCAGTGCGAATCGAATGTAAGGCGCAAACCAGGCGTCGTTTGGTACATCGTTGGCGGTAGCATTGAGTTCGTAGCTGGTAGGTGTTAGGTTGAAAGCCAGTGTTAGCATTTTAAGGAACTCCGCTTTATTTACCGTGCGACCCGGAGCAAAATTTCCAGTGCCGGCATCTCCAGAAACAATGCCGGTAGCTGCCGCTTGGTTAACGTAAGGCGCAAACCAGGCGTCCTTCGGTACATCGTTAAAATCTGCAGAAGAAGCTTCGCTGAGATCGGTTTTAGAAGCGACGAAGATAGTCTTGAGTACTTCGGCACGGTTAATGAGCTTGTCTCGGCCGAGGCTGCCGTCTTCATACCCCTTGAAAACTCCAACTTCCTGCAAGTACGTAGTGGCTGGATAATAAGGGTCACTAATCGTAATATCGGAAAAAGCCGATGCAGAGTGGCTGGCAAAGAGGCCAAGAATCAAGAACGGAATGAGTTTTTTCATATACATAACTAAAGAGTAATCACGTTACTTTTTTATTTTTTGTAAATTTCGAAACGAGGCAAATGTTTTGAACACAAAATTTGTTTTATAATGATTGCTTTGTGATGTTTTCTCCTTTCTATTAAAAGTCTATCACTGATTTGAGTAGCTCTTTGTTTTTCTTAAAAAGACTTGTTTTTTTTAATGAAAATGGAAATGAATTACTTCTTTAATTCCCAACGAAATTCGATAGCCCAAAGTACCATCCATAGGGCGAGCAGCCATGGAAATAAAATTTGAACGAGATTAAAAAAAGCCGAGCGCAGTGGCGTAGAGCGTTTGAGAATCTCGGCCTCTTGTACAAAAAACGTTTCACAAGCACCATTGCCAGTATCAGTTCGGGTCGTGCTCGTAGCGCGAATAAGGTCTTTCTTGCTTCGATCCTGATAGTAGTTAGCAAGTAGCCCGCCTAATTTGATCTGATCACCGACTTCTACCCGTTGCAGAGTTTTTATAACCAGTGGATTATTTGCCAACAGATGATTGTTAGAAAGCGCTTCATGGTCAAAATCGGACCACACTTGGTCATTGTCCGAAAAATAATGACAGGTAAAGTTGCTATTGCGGACTTTCACTTTTTGCATGATGCCGCTGGTGGCATTTTTGCCCCACACCACGCAAAAGTCTTTTATACGGGCGTCAAATTGTCGTTGATACGGGTCTAAGAGAGACTTCATGTGATTCTTGGAAACCACTAATCCGTAAAGCTTATAGTCAAAAACGGGTTCGACCCAGTAGTCTTTACCGGTTCTAGTGTAGGCGAATTCTGCGGCTTGAGTGTCAGTCTGAGTGGGTGCTTGGTGTATTTGTCTAAAGATCTCGCCTCCTTCTGGAATAGCTGGCTTGTAGAGTAGACTGACAAACCAAAATGCCAAAATAACGCCTAAAAAAAAGCGGTAATATTTTCGAATTTTTTGAAATTGGTGAAACTTCACAGGCACAATTATAGAACAAAAAACCCATTGATCTGAAATCAATGAGCTACTGGATGGTATCAAAACCAAAAGGTGAGCAGCGGAGTGGTAAGCCATCATTCCTCGAATTCACGAGTGATGTGCAGCCACTCCGAGCAGCTCCGCCGGCAACTAGTCGGCAAAAACTCTCGCCTTGCTTGGGTACAAATTTCCGAAGTACCTACGGGGTCCATTTGCGCTACGGCTCAAAATGAGTTATAGTGCGAACCACATTGTTTTTTTTGTCCTCTCAAAACGTTAGGCGTTAAGGTAAGCGGCATTTCATTCTGGAATGTCCTTAAGTTAAAGACTAGCGTTTTTTCTCAACCGTTTTGTGAGGGGATTCTGCGCGTAGTTAAAGGCGCTCAGAACCTCATCGCAAAGCGGAGAGAACAGAGCAAATGGAAGAGTGGTCTTTCGATCACATTTCGATTTGTCGTATAGTGGACAGGTAATTTGTGTTGTTGAAGGACTCAGGAGACTCCGCCTGTTAAAGGCTTCCCGGTATTAGATTCACCTACGTAAGTAAGAAAGTTTGGTGTCGTTCCCATCGAAGCGCTTAACGGGCAGAGCGTCATTTGCTCAGTCCTCCCCGCGTTTGATTTTGATTTTTGTTCGTTTGTGTAGAAGAGCGATTGGTCCGTGATCTGTTTGGAGGGAAGAAGTAGTAGTGTTTCTTGTCCGAAGCGATCAGGACATCTTATTCAGGAATTGGGTTTCTGTCAAAATATTTTGTTCAAAAAAGAGAGAAACCTTTTGGGCAAGCGTTTTTAATCGGTTGACATTTTTTGTGAAATAATTTAAATGGAGCGTGATATGGCATTAATGGAAGACATTTCAACACAAAGAGGACAGGCTTTAAGGCCTGAAGATGTCTCATTGCTACCAGCTGATAAAAAAAAACCAGTCGGTTTGTCCCCGGAAATGCTAAGGCGAATGGAGAATCCCAAAATGATTTCTCTAGAAGAGGTATTTAAGAAATGTAAAACAGAACTTGCCGGATACAATTTTAAAGGAGGCAAAGATAATGCATTAAAGACAGCGATTTGTGTGGCACAGCAGCGTGTTAACTTTGTGTCTAATGTATCTTCTAACAATGATGACGATGGATTTTGTTATGCAGAATGGTGGATTGACGTGTTTGTGGTTGGTAAAGTTAGGGAATTGATTGGCGATAATTTTGTAAAGGATGAGCCACCCAAAAATCAAGAAAAAGAAGAAAAGTCGAAAACGATGGCTGTTAAAAAGCAAACGACCACTACGTATTCCGAGTCGAAGTTTAATCTCGAATCTGCTGGTTATTTTGGAATCTCTGATATCGAACAAAGGTTAAGGCAGGCTGGACATAAAGTTCATAACGTGAGCCTACGTTCTTTTTTAAGAGAAAACTTGGTTTGCATATCTAGTAAACCTCATTGGAATAATCGTAAAGGAGAATCGGTTTATCACTATGAAACGGTTTTGAAGCTTTATAATACCTTGGAAACGGTCGCCTAATTCCCTCCAACCGTAAAATCAGTAGAATCACCAAGAAGTACTTCCCACTTCTTACTTCAGACTTCTTACTTCTGACTTCATCCATGGCCGGACACAGTAAATGGCATTCGATCAGGCACAAAAAAGCCGCTAATGACGCCAAGCGAGGGAAAGTTTTGACCAAGCACGCAAAGCTCTTGGCCGTGATCGCACGAAACGATGCTAATCCTGAAACCAATGCTTCACTGCGCGTGGCTATCGCCAATGCCAAAGCCGATGGGGTTCCGAAAGATAACATCGAACGAATCCTCAAAAAAGCCTCGGGAGAGGGGAGTGATGGAGTGGTTTATTCAGAACAAGTCTACGAGGGTTTTGGACCAGAGGGCGTACCGGTTATCATTACCAGTCTGACCGACAACACCAATCGCGCCTACACTGATATCCGCACGGCGTTTAATAAAGGAGGAGGGAATCTTGGGTCGAGCGGTTCGGTGATGTTTTTGTTTGAACATTTGGGGGTGATAGCGGTGAGCAGAGAGCAGCGAGCAGAAGATCAGGTCTTTGAGTTGGTTATGGAAGCGGGAGGAGAGGATTTTGAGATGGTAGATGATTTGATCGTGGTGACGACGAAGTTTACCGAGCTGGGGGCGGTGCGGGATGCTTTAGAGGCAGCGGGGGCCAAGGTAGAGAAAGCCGAACCGGTTTATCAGGCTAAAGATCCTGTTCAGTTAGGATATAGCGGGATTGAGAAGCTAGAAGCGTTTATTGCGAAGCTTGAAGAGGTTGATGATGTGGATGAGGTGTTTGCTGGGTATGTCGGCTGTGAATGATTGAATTTAATTAGCTTTTCAGAGTTTTTCGTAAAGACTTCCCGATGAGTTGTGCCATCTTTTCTCGGTTCTTGTGGCTACGAATGCGCCAAGAGCCATTTTTGTTTTGAAGATTTACCAACTCTACGAGCAGCTGCCGCTGGGCGGGGTTAGAGTGCAGAATACCAAGACCGCCTCCGACTTTTCGTCCATTTGCATATTTTATATAGCGTGGACGTTTTTTGACCCCCGCTCGGGGAATGTGACTGGCTAATTTCTTGGCAAAGGCCAGGTCTGCTTTGTTCGTATCTTTGTTATTATCTCGATCTCGGTCTGTGGTGAAGGTGATACCCTGATCAAGGTTTTTTCGGAGAGAGTCGGCATGCAAAGAGAGGAATATAGTTTTTTTGGAATTTGATTTTCCAGCTTTCGACAATAGTTTTTTTGTGATTTCTTTACGGGTGTCTGTGTTTCTAGACTTTACCTGCCCGCCGCCTGTTAGATTATAGATCTGCTTCTTCTGATCTGTCTTTAGTATTTTTGTGTCTTGGATGCCGGCCTGCGTGTTATAGTGCGTGAGGTCAACTTCGCCACCATGCAATATGATGTAGCGCATGAGGCGCAGCGTGCAGTCATAAGCAAGAGCTGCTTCCGTTCCGAGAGCGCCTGGGTCTTGTCCTCCATGGCCTGGATCTAGTACAAAGGTGTAACCGGCCAAATCGTTGGATCGTTTTTTCTCTTTTTGTAGTTTCTGCTTGAGTAATAGATATGGTTCAGTGCTGTTTGGTAGCATTTCAAACTCTGGAGTCTTGATATCTTTGTTTGGGTTGATGTCGGATTCGGTACCGGAATTCTCTGCGGGAGTTGGAAATAAAGGTGCTTCCGAGGTTGTTTCATAAAATCCCGTACCCCATTGCGGAATCATTACCATTTGTCCTGGGTATATTTCGCTTGAATTGGAGACAAAATACTCTGGGTTGTATTCTTGGTTATATTTGTGGATTCGTTCTAGGTAGCGGTGCACGCCAGCATTTTTTAGAACACGCCACAGATTTTTTCCTTCAGATATCTCCAGAGTAAAGATAGGGGCTTGGTAGAAATTATTTCCTTTAAGTGTCATGAGGTGATCTAGTTTCTCATCATTGAGACTTTGAAAATGTCCAAGAGCCTGTTTGGAATCCAAGCCGAGCGATTCGAGCAATGCTAGTGCTCCTTGATTTTTATTTGGACTGATTGACATGAAGTTATTTTCAACGCGGTATCGATTCGTGATGGCATTTTCTTTTCCAGAGGCTGCTTCCTCATCAAGTGTCAGTAGGTTTTCGATAGTTAGTCCGCCGGCTACACCTGCTATCGCCGCAGCCGTGCCGCCCAGTATCAAATTTCGTCGGCGTGGGTCATGTGGCGGTGGTGTGATGACCGATTTACATCGATCGGCGACATGTTTCAAAAAAATTTTCAGTTTCGAAGCAGATTTAGGACTGGTAGCAGGGTTTCTATCAAGAGCTGTTTTAGTAGCAGCCTCTCCAGCAATGGCTCCGGCGATTCCTAGGGCGGCTAAACTAGCGATGTCAGCAGCGCTATTTATAATTTGTGAAGAAAGACTTTTAGCTGAGAGTCCATAGCGCTCTGGATCTAGTACTTCGGCAGCGGCCAGGGAGCGAAAAACAAAATTACTATTTTCTGCTGTCCAGTTTGGCTGCTTGGATCTTCCCCAGTTAACCATAGCATTAAATAGTTCTATAGGACTGCTTTCGGAATGATCAGATTTGAAAAAATTTATAAGCAAATTTCTCATAAGCCCCTCGCCTGAATTGTGAGCTCCTGCTAGAACGAAGGCGGTGAATTGATCGATTTTTGATTTTGAAAGTTTACTCTGAGTGCTCAGAGTTTTGTGAAAATCAAATTCGTTTGTGATATGGGTGTATACTCGTTCAAAATTGGCAAAGGCGACTTCGGCTGATACCGGCACATTTTTATAATCATTTTCTTTGGGGCCTTTGTTCCACTGGTACTTTGGGTCTAGTCCTTTGGCGGTAGTAGTCTTTATACGCATCAATCCATTAGCGCCATTGTTTTGCGAACTGGTGTAGTCATAGGCGGATTCTTCAGCTGCAATACCAGGCACTATTCTAGCCAATTCTAGACGAACGGGGGTGGGTATTGATCGTCCTTTTTCTCGAACAGACTCAGTATGGACCCAGTAGCTATGCAAAAACGCATGAATATTTTCTGTTTTGAGCAACTCAATCTGTGGGTGATCACTGATAAAATCTATGATATTTCCATCCCAACGTTCGTTATTTCGTTTAATACGAGAGAATTTTTTTATGAATTTATCTCGTGCTTGTGTAATCCGCTCTTCTGGATCCGTGGTCACAGCGTCGATGGAGCGTTCAAACCCAATGCCGAGGCCCGATGCGGCTAAAGCGCCAGCGGCGGCTCCGCTCCCAATCAAAGCTCTTCTAGTTAGACCGTCAGGTTGTGTTTTCATGTCTAGTTAATTTTGAATATTTTTGAAAAAAAGTCAACACACCCCCTGGGTTAGCTTTGTAGCTACTTCGTCCCGCGCACAAATAATTGTGGTTTTGAGCTACCTTACTACCATACTACTGATCTACTCATCTCTCTAATGGAAAACCTCCTCCTCCAAGTCTTCGTCTTTATTGCCTCGATCTTTATCTTGGTGCGGTCCTCAGACTTTTTTATCGTGAATGCGGAGAAGGTTGGGCAGGCGCTTCGCTGGCCTCATTTCCT
>JAHDBZ010000019.1:1304-2822 GCA_020630245.1 Candidatus Altimarinota bacterium | reverse complement strand
GGGCTCATCTTCTCTGCTAAGTTTGCAGTCGGGGCTGTAATCTTTATGGCTGAGTCTCTAGGGTTGGCTAAGACGGCTCTAGCGGCAACATTAGTCGCGATCGGGACGAGTCTGCCGGAGATGATGGTGGTGTATTCTGCCCTCAAACGTAAAAACGTAGAGCTCGTAATCGGGAACATCATCGGTTCAAACATCTTCAACATCTTGCTTATCGTCGGAGTCGGAGCTTCGATTACGACGCTGTCGGTTTCTTCTCTCACGCTCACGGTGATCCTGCCATTTGCCGTTGGGGCGACATTGATCTACTGGATGATCTCGATTGATAAGCAAATTACGAAGCAAGAAGGTCTCGCGATGACCTTCCTCTATATTCTCTTCATTGGGAAGTTGTTTGGGTGGTTTTAAAGGGAGGTAGATTGCGAGAGGGCTAGAATGCGAAAACGCGAGAAGAATAATTCATGTGTTGACTTTCTTGTAAAACAATATAAAAGGAACTTACTGGTTTCGATGAAGTCATTCATCGGTTATGTTTAACTGAAAGGGCGGCTTCTCGTGATCGGGAGTCTGCTCTTTTGCACAAAACGGAGGAATCACTCATGGGGTGGTCATTATTATTTTTATTAGGAAAAATGGCAGCGCAAATTATCTTGTGTTTGGTGTTTGGCTATGTGCTGTTCCATTTAGGAACGTCGATGCTATCACGAGCAACAGCAGAGAATCCAAAGGACAAAAAAGACAAAGAATTGGTCAAGGAAGTGAAGATAGTTGCAACGACTTTGCTAATATCGGCTTTTTTGCTCCCGACTATTGGCATCTTTTACATCGTTGTATTTTCCTGGGCATAATAGCAGGTTTTTACGCGGGTAGTTCGGTTGGCAACAATCGGACCCCGCTTTTTTCGTTTTGACCAAACAGACGTTCTGTCTTCCTGACGGCGAACTTTTGTGAGACAATGCCTAGATACCTATAATTTTAAATCCGTCATTCCAGCTTGGCTGGAATCTGGTGATTTTAAGTTTCAGATCCTGGCCGAGCCAGGATGACGATGATTTATTTTATTTTTATTAAAGTTTCCCCAGCGCCGGAGTGGGTTTGTAACCCCCTCCCAAGGCGGGAAAGCGGCTAGAGTTTTTTAAAATTAAAACACTGCAACATCGTAACATCAAACAATTGCCTAACCTCGTAGTCGTTCATTCACCTCCAGCACTTTGGCCAGTAGATCAAAAGGCGTACCTTGTTTTGCGGCAAAATGCACAAGGGCATTGGTGTCTTTGGGGAAGCAACTACCGCTGAAACCGCGTTGGCCGTCGTGTCCGGGTACTTTCATGTGAGAGCTTCCGATTCGCTGGTCTCCACTGACCATAGCAGTGTACTGTTCCCAGCTGCCTTCTGGATTGATGGCCTGCCAGAGATCAAACATTTGGTTGAAGTAGGTAACTTTTTGTGCCAGGAAAGTATTGATGGTGTACTTCACAAAGCTCGCGCTGACGATGTCGGTGTGATGATACGGGCAGGGGA
>JAHDBZ010000019.1:0-1204 GCA_020630245.1 Candidatus Altimarinota bacterium | reverse complement strand
GGTACACAGACAAAGACGGCTTGCGGTTGATGTGTGGTAATCAGTTCTTCGGTTGTGAGACCACCGTATTTAGGATCAACGATGTGTTTCTCAACGTTTTTGGTAAAACCATGATCGACGGCTTTGCCGACAAATCCGTGTCCGATGATGCCGAGTCTATACATGGGCGAGATGTTGGTGAAAAATGCGGGTGCAGTGCTCCCAAGTATACTGGGAAATGCTATCAGTGATATCAGTTGTATCGATTTCAAGGGCTTTGGCAACGGCCACCGATAGATCTTGGTCCAGGGCGCCGTTGACGTCGGCCGTGATCACGTCCTGCGGTCCGGTAACCGGATAGGCTGCTACCGGAGTACCACAGGCGATGGATTCAATAATCGTGACGCCAAAGGTATCGGTCAGACTGGGAAAGACGCAGACGTCGGCGAGGCGATAGTAATGGGTCAGATCTTTACCAGTTTGGTAGCCGACAAAGTTGATGGTGTCTCCCCATTTGCGTTCGAGCTTTTTCCGCTTGGGACCATCGCCGACGACCCAGCACTGGTAATCGGAGTTTTTGGATAGTTCACAAAAAGCGTTGATGTTCTTCGCCTTCGCTACTCGACCGACGTAGAGTAGATTTTTTTTAGGTGAGAGAGCTAGAGAGTTTGATGGTTTGGGGGTGAAAAGGTTTTGATCTATACCTCGAGTCCAGAGCGTCAGGTTTTTAAAACCCTGATCTTGCATCTCACGCAGATGTGATGGGGTGTTAACCAAGGTGCCTTGTGCCGCACTGTGAAACCAGCGCATGGCCGCCCGTGGCAGTGCAATGGGGATGAACGGAAACCGTTTACACAGGTATTCCGGGAACTTCGTATGAGCGCTCGTGGTAAAAGGGATGCCTTCTTTCACGCAATGATTACGCACCTTAATTCCCAGCGTCCCTTCGGTGAAGATGTGAATGGCATCCGGTTTCGCCTCCTTGATCGTCTGGATGGCTTTGCCGGGATTGAGGGCGAGTTTGATCTCTGGATAGAGGGGAAAGGGGAAGGTCGTAAATTGGTTCGGTTCGATCAAAACGACCTCGTGCTCGGATTTCAGTTCTTTGATAAGGCTCGCAATGGTTGTCACCACGCCGTTTATTTGCGGATGCCAAGCGTCGGTGACCAGACAGATCTTCATAACGTGGGCACGGTAGCGGAAGTCGGGGATTTGTCTAACGGGG
>JAHDBZ010000018.1:17650-21621 GCA_020630245.1 Candidatus Altimarinota bacterium | reverse complement strand
CGCGCCACCACATTAAAATCACTTTCGTCATCCTGGCCTGGCCAGGATCTGATGTTTTTTTAGTTACTGATTCGAGACAAGTTGGAATGACGATAAGGATATTACGCCGGTAAAATCAGAACTTCCGTATTTTCATCTGATAGAGCCTTAACTGCGTAAGGATTGGCCTCGGCTGTCTTGGCGTTGGCGTTCTCGACCATGGCTGGGAAATACTGCTTGTCTCCGCCGAGGATTGCGAGGCGAGGTGTGACCTGTTGGATCAGCTTTTTGGCAAGTTTGTCATCAAAATCACTGCTGAGATTGAGGATGATAATGTCGGTATTCTCTCCGAGAGATTCGAAAAAATCAGTCTTAGGCATTGATTTGAGGGCGCCAAAGGCAATGATGCCGCTGCCTTCCATCACGATCTTGTAGACAATGTTTTGAGCGTCGTCAGAGTGGTAACCTTGAGCGAGGATTCCGCTGACTTCAAATTCTCCAGGGAGATTAAAAGCTTTGTTGCTGCTCTGGTCGAGATTAGTTCCAGGCGTTGAAAAAACGCTGAAAGTGTTGTCCGGTTGCACCTTGCTCGGATTAATATCGATAGAAACCTCTTTATTTTTGAGGACGAAGTGGTCGTTGCCAAGCCATTGAATTTTCATGGGGAGTGTTCTTAGAATTGTATGAGGTCAGGTAAATGGTTAATAGTTGATAGTTTGTGGTTTGTTTAGAATGGATTGATTTCAGGTTTCTTTTCCATTAACCATGAACCATCAACCTGGTAAACTTCAATCTGCTGAGTATATTCTGGTTGATTTTAGTCATGCAGAAAGTTTTTACCAGACCAATCCCAAATCTAGACGCCAGTCGAGTGCTGGCGCGTAAGCTCGTGACTGATTATTTGGTCCCAGCTGGGAACTTTACGCTTTTCCTCGAAGGCGGCCTGGGGGCCGGCAAGACGTTCCTAGTGCGGGAAATGTTGCAGGAGATGGGTGTAACCGAAGAAGTAACTTCGCCAACGTATGCGCTGGTGAATGAGTACCAAGCAAGAGGGTTAGAAGGTGAGAGAGTTAGAGAGTTAACGGCTAGTAACCTTCAGACCCTCAAACCTTCGAACTCTCCAACCAGTTTTGCGCACTTTGATTTTTATCGGTTAGAAGATCCCAATGACTTTTTTGCGCGGGGATTTACCGATATAGCTGATGACCCGAAGATTAGTTGCTTCGTGGAATGGCCAGAAAAGATCTCTCCGGAAGCCAAAAGTAGTTTTAGTGGAAAACACTACGTACTTAAGGTTGAGTTTGGTATCGGCGTGGGCATGCGGAAGGTGACTTTATTAGAAAAGTAAGCAGTAATCAGAAAGCAGAAAGCAGAGAGCAGTTGGACAGTTTGTTTTAGATTCTACATACTGTTTACCGATTACTGCTTACAGTTTTCTTTGTGGAAATGATTCAAAACTTCGTCTTACTGACCGGGCCTGATGACTATCGTTTGGGGAATCGAAAACGTTTTTTTATAGACGCCTTTCGTCAGAAGTATCCAGATGGAGAGATCGAACGTTTTGACGGTAAAAGCGACTTTGACGTGCTCAGTAACGCTGTCCTGACGCCCAATCTGTTTGGTGGACGACGTCTGCTCATTACCGAAGGCTTTTGGACACCAGAACATTTCGAAGCTGCCGAGGCGGCTGAATTTTTTACGGCCCTAGACCAGAGTACTGATCTGACCTTGATTTCGCTCGAGCCAAGTTTGGACAAGCGTACCAAAGCCGCTAAGTGGTTGCTCAAGAATGCCAAAGTGGAAACTTTTGAACATCTGTCCGAAGGCGAGATCCTGCGCTGGCTACAATCTCAAGCACAACAATTAGAGGTTCAACTAGGACCAAAAGAGGCACAGGCATTGCTTGCGCGGGTAGGGGAGAACCTGCATAACCTTTCGCAAGAAATTCAAAAACTCAGCCTGATGGCCGAAGAGGGTGTCATCACGGCTGATCTGATTTCGACTCATACACTGGCGCATCCCAAGGTCGTGCTGTGGGATTTTTTGGCAGATCTCAGTCGTAAACGAGCACCAGAAGCGTTGCGGAAGTTCCGAGATCTGCGTCAGGCGGGCGAATCAACGCACTATGTGTTTGCGATGTTAATCCGCGAGGTAGGAATCCATGCGCAATTACGGGCGGGAATAGACCAAGGACTTGGCGAAAAGGCCATTGCTTCCGCCACAAAGCTACATCCCTTTGTCGTCAAAAAGACCTTGCCGCTGACCCAGCGTTTTAGTCAGGATCAGATCCAAAGGATGTACGAATCTTTACTGGCGATCGATACCCGGCTCAAAACGGGACAACTGATGATGACGACTGATGATCAACTGGAGTTCGAACTAGCGGTAGAACGGTTTATCTTGCAGGTATGTAAGGGGTAGAACCAAGAACTTAGAGCTTAGAATTTAGTTTTCTGCTACACTTCGTTTCGTGGAAAAACTCTTTATGCTTGTCTATGCTCCCGTCCTAGGTGCGATCCTGGGGAGTTTTAGCACGATGCTGGTGTATCGTTTGCATCACGATGAGACCGGCGTCTGGCTTGGTCGATCTCGCTGTCCGCAATGTCGTCAGCAGCTGGGTTGGAAAAACTTGATTCCGATTTTTTCTTGGCTTTTTCAGGGAGGTAAATGCGCCTTTTGTCGTAAAGAGATACCCGTGATTTATCCAGTCATAGAAATCGCTTTTGCGACGGTGTTTTTTCTTTTTGTACAAAAATTTAGTTCAACAGAATTGCTCTGGATGTTGCCGATCGTTTTCTTGCTTTTAGTACTTTTCTTTTATGATTTGTGGTTTATGGAGGTCGATGATCGGATTGCCTGGCCGGCGATTGGGATTGCTGGGTTAGCGATCTGGTGGCGGGATGTGCCGTACGCAGAGCATTTGATCGCTGGAGGGCTCGGGTTTTTATTTTACGCAGCTCAGTTTTACGGTTCCAAAGGACGCTGGGTGGGAGCCGGCGATATGCGCTTCGGACTCCTTTTGGGATTACTTTTTGGTTGGCAGACGTTACTGGTGTTGCTCGTGTCTTATGTCGTGGGGACGATCGTTGGGCTGGGACTCGTCTTTACCAAAGACTACGGACCCAAGTCTCAACTGCCGATGGGAGCTTTCTTGATGCCGGTGGCGATTATCTTCTTGTATTTGGGGAACGGACCGTGGAATTGGTATTTGGATTATTTAGGTTTTGCTTAAAACTAGTTGGGTAGTTGAGTGGATGAGTGGTAGGTAAAATGTATAATGGATCGGTATGATTTCTAATCTCGCAATGGCAGCCGTAGTATTGCTCCTGAGTTTGGGTATTTTGTATACGACGATTTTCAATCTTAATCCTCTGGGGGCACAGCCCTATCTGGCTTGGATAACCTTCTACGTTTCACTTTTTTGTGGTGTTTGGGCGTTTTTTACGATGTTTTTCTTTTTTGCCGCCGAACTTTTTACGGGTTACAAACTCGGCGACCGTCAGTTTTTGGTGGCCGTGCGGCGAGGGCTGTTAGTAGCTTTACTGGTCGTGGGGCTCATCATTTTGCAGTACTTCCGATTTTTAGGGCCGATCGAGGGATTGCTCTGGTTGACGTTCTTGTGCTTGATCGAGTGGATCTTTTTGACGAGTAATAATTCAGGGGTTTAGAAGTTTAGTGACTTAGAAGCTTAGGGATTTAGGGACTTAGTTTTTTTATTTGAATCTTTAATTTAATATGTATAAAATACGTATATAATACTTATAAAATGAAAACACAGGTTACGATTACCATGGATACAGAAGTGCGAGCCGGACTCAAAGCTTTGGCCAAAAAAGCTGGTACAAACTTTAGTAACCTCCTAAACATGGCGGCGGCGCATATGGTCCAAACCCAGCAAATCAATTTCAACTATCTGGACACCGTCCCATATACAGACGAATTCAGCGAAGAAGATTATAAAAAGATTAAGAAAATTCGAGCGGCGGCCTTGG
>JAHDBZ010000018.1:1695-17550 GCA_020630245.1 Candidatus Altimarinota bacterium | reverse complement strand
GGAGTTTATTAGTCTGTTCTTAGATTCTTTAAGAAGAGCGAGTAGTTCTCATTCCCCACTGCGTTACTAGATCTTTGCGTCCATTGGTCTCAAATTGGATATGGTTGTGACATGCATTTCGTACCCCAGAGACCGTTACGATAGTTGGGTCTTCAGCCGATCTTTTTATGCTTTTTAATACGGCTTCTGCTGTAGTTTCTCGGGCGTGAGCTAGCGCAGCTGCTAATTGTGCAATAGATATTTCTGCGCTAGAGACAGCGTTTAAATCTATTCCATATTTCTCCAAGAGAAATTTTCCTATTCCTTTATCGGTGAAATCGATCGGAGGAAGAGATGTTGGTATGATGTGATCAACGGTAAATCTGTCACTCATTTCATGTCATTATATCATTTTTAGTGATTTTTTTCAATATTCTGCGACTTTCTGACTGGAGACTTGGATAGATTATTCACTTCAAATTTTGCTTGGAATAGGGTATAATGAGACGAAAATGCAAAAAACAAAAATCGTCGCTACCATTGGTCCTGCCTCTTGTGAATATGATCAGCTCAAGGCACTTGCCGAAGCCGGAGTCGATGTCTTCCGGCTTAATTTCTCACACGGAACTCATGAATGGCACGGTGAGGTAATCAAGCGGATCAAACGGCTCAACAAAGAACGTCGTGAGAAGTGTGCCATCCTGCTCGACACTAAAGGTCCTGAGATTCGGAGTGGTGATCTGCGCGTGCCGATCGAACTCGATGAGGGTGATGAATTGACGCTCAGCATTCGCGCTGGGGATTATGACAAAACAGGAAAGATCGGGGTGAACTACGATGCTTTCGTTGACGATGTCGAAGTTGGCGGCGCGATCCTGGTTGATAGTGGTGTGATGAAATGGGAGGTCGTATCAAAAACTGACACCGATGTGGTCTGTAAAGTGCTCGATGGGGGAGAGCTAACCTCTCGCCGACATCTAAATCTCCCAGGGAAAGATGTATCACTGGATCCAATTACCAAAAAAGACTGGGAAGATATCAGTTTCGGGATGGAGATGGGCGTAGATTTTATCGCGCTGTCGTTTGTTCGACATGCGGCGGAGATATTCACGCTTAAAGAACATTTCAAGACACATAAATCAAAGATTCAGATCATTGCCAAGATCGAGAGCTACGAAGCGACCAATCATTTGGGAACCATCGCCGAGGCTTCGGACGGAATGATGGTAGCGCGTGGGGATCTGGGGGCAGAACTCCCGATGGCAGAGGTGCCGACCTGGCAGCTCGAGATCATTAAGACCGCCGCCCAGTACAAAAAACCAGTGATCGTGGCCACGCATATGTTGGAATCGATGATCGAGCATCCGGTGCCAACGCGTGCCGAAGTTTCCGATATTTCGACGGCCGTCTGGCAGTCTACCGACGCGGTGATGCTTTCGGGGGAGACCGCTGGGGGAGAATACCCAGTGCGTTCGGTGCAGATGATGTCGGAAATCGTATCAGTGGCCGAAAAAGCGGTGAATCACGATGATATTCGAGAGTTAGCCGTTGGGCACGAGCGAGAAGCTTTCGCGCTTACGGCGGCCACGATGCCATTAGATCTACCGGAGGTAGAAGCGATCGTGGTGATTACTCGAAGTGGTCAAACCGCACGGTTAGTGTCTAGTTTCCGACCGAGTGTGCCAATCTTTGCCTTCACCAACGAAACGACCACCCGTCGTCAGTTACAGCTGATTTGGGGCGTGCGCGGTTTCCTCATTGATTTTTCATCTGTTCCAGAAAAGACGATTCAACGGGCCGAAGCGGCCTTCCTGGAGCAACATCCAGAGTGGAAAGGGAGAAAATACGTATTGGTCTCTGACTTTCTTGTAGAAGATAAATTTATCCCAACAGTACAGGTCAGAACTATGCACTAGTGAGTTTGTTTGACAATCGATCTCCGGACTCTCAAAATAGGGATAATGAGAAATTTAATCGTATTGGCGGCGTTTTTACTAGGAATTGGAGTCTTGATCTGGTGGCTTTGGACTGACCAAGGACAACCAACGCAAAATCTATCTGAGATTACGCCAACTGTTGAAACGACAGAGCGACAACGCCCAGCGGCAACGGATCCAACACTCAATGAAGTAGAGATATCAGTCGACGAAAATGGTCTGGTTGTAGACCGATTGTACGGTAAACAGCTTGATCTGTTGGTAACGCGAAACGAAGTAAAAGACGTATCAGTACTTGATGGTATCATGACCTTTTCCGAACTGGAAAATGGTAAATGGAGCTTTAAAGCCGTAAATCTAGAGCAGTACATTGAAGCGTACCTCAAATAGCAGGCTAATTTGTTAATTTGCTAGTTTGCTAATATTCGGGCAACTGTAATTCGTACTTTGGTGTGCTAAGATACTGTTTGATGAAACAGACGGCGTTGGAAATCGTGAAAAAACTGCAGGTCGCTGGTCACGAGGCCTACTGGGTGGGCGGTTGTGTTCGGGATATGATCCTGCACCACGAGCCAGAAGATTATGATATAGCTACCAGTGCTCACCCAGAACAGGTACAGGCGATTTTTCCCAAGGCGAAAGCCGTCGGAGCGGCTTTCGGTGTGATGTTAGTGCGCTTAGCAGATCAGGACTTTGAGATTGCGACCTTTCGCACAGAGAGTGATTATCTCGATGGGCGACGGCCAAGTAAGGTTGAGTATTCAACCGCTGAGCAGGACGCTCTGCGGCGGGATTTTACGATCAATGCGATCTTTTATGATCCAGTTACCGAGGAGTTTATTGATTTTGTCGACGGGCGTTCGGACCTAAGACGCGGATTGCTGCGGTTTATCGGCGATCCAGATGAACGGATCCAGGAGGATTTTTTACGGATACTACGGGCGGTGCGTTTCAAGCATCGTTTTGATCTAGAGTTCTACGCCGACACTCGAGCGGCACTTGAGCGACACAGTTCTCTGGTGGCCGAAATTACCGTAGAGCGGATTTTGCAAGAATTGAATAAAATAATTGTTCATAATTCGAACGGATCCGCTTTCCAAGAGTTATTCGAGCTCGGAATTTTATCCAGAATCTTTCCTGTTGTGGATGATTTGTGCAAAACCCCACAACCAAAGAAACATCATCTCGAAGGAGACGTTTTAACTCATAGTTGTTTAGTTCTTGACCACATCCAGGATGGGCAGGACTTGGCGCTGTACTGGGCGGCGTGGTTTCATGACTTTGGAAAGGCCGCGACGGCACAGCGTCAGGGTGATCGGATTCGCTTTCCACGGCATGCGCAGGTTGGAGCTGAGCTTTTCCGCACGGACATAGCTAAACGGCTGAAGTTTCCAAAACGTTTGACTGAGGACATTACCTGGCTCATCGACCGACATCACTGGTTTGATACCTTTGACCAGACCAAACTCGTAACCAAGCTCCGCTACTACGATCATCCACAGTTCGGCAATCTCCTGCAGCTTCATCAGGCTGATATTTACGGCTGTATCCCATCCGTGCCAGAATCTCGTCAGAAACCGTTAGATAGACTCAAACTGATCGAAGAAGACTATCACTATGCGCACCAGCAGCGTTTATTGCCTTCGTACAAGCAAGAATTCTTCACGGGTGAAGAAATCATGCAGATCACGGGACTCAAGCCCGGGAAGCGGATTGGGGAACTTAAGCAGCAGCTACATGATTTGCAAGTGCTTGGGGAGATTGAGACGAAGGAAGCGGCTCGCCAATGGCTGTCTCAATTTGTAGTGTAAAAGGCATGTTGCCGTGACCGCCTTGCCGTAGGTAGGTTTCGATTTCTGTCTCTGTGTAGTTTAGATCTTCCAAATTAGTGATTTTGCCTTCATTTTTAATAAAAAAACGAGCAGTAGAAGGGACTCTTGTTTCAGTGATTATTCTATTAACGCCTTCAGCTACGAGTTTGGGTAGTACTTCTTCATATAGTTTCTGAAATAATCCCTTTCTCCTTAATTTTGAGTTTTGCACTCTTCTGGTAGCGTTTAGACTTGATTTTAGTGTCTGAGACTCGATTACTCCGCCCCAAGTAGCCATGGGATCTCCAGCATAGGTGTTGTAAGAATCAAAAACGATGTATCCTGGTTCCTGATTAAAGGTAATTATAGCCTCGGAAAGAAGCCTGTTTTGTGTTGAGTCTTTTGTTGATAAAAATTCTGTCATATTTGTTTAAAACGTGCCAAAAGGAATTTGGCCATTTTTGATTCGTATTTGCTGAATTTTACTAACCCCTTCTAAACAAGTAGCAATATCATCCGCTACGGCGACCCGAGCCAAGTTTCGATTTGTATTTGCAGGAGAACTACTTCGGGAAATTTTTTTTCGTAGCCTGTCTTCATGTAATTGAAGCACCGTTTGCCAACGTGGATCACTGGTAAGACGCAGAATGCCAATATTGGCAACGGCTTGGTTGAATTTACTCGATTCTGGAGATTCGATGACTTTATTAAGAGCTACCATCATCTGTTGCTCTGCAGGATCCGTGCTTTTTTCAAGTGCAATCGTGTTTTGGAGCGCGATTGTTTCAAAATCTTTCATCTCTACTTTTTTAATAAAATATATAAAAAAATCAATGCAAGTTCTCCGTTTTTGATGAAAAAAGAACTCTCTTCCTGGCCTGGGATTCCTGGGGGAAATTACCAAGAAGAGAGTCTGTGAGTTTTTTTGGGACGCAATCGCCATCCCTTACTCACACTGCTGATCCACTAGATAAGTTTATTTAGGGATCATGATGAGTCTGTGAGTTTTACTCACAACATGATAAATCATGGGTCCTCCTTTTTTTAGTGTGAACAGAAGCGACCGTTTCAGGTCCATGGGTGTTGAATCAACCCCGTAGACAAATTCGGTCACCAGTAAATTATTGCTTTTTATTGAAAAGTCAATTTATGGTACTCTACTTCGCCTCAATCTTACTAAACCCACAGTACGGTTGGAGGACCTCTGGGATGTCGATCGAGCCATCAGCGTTTTGGTTGTTTTCAAGTAGACAGATCAACGGGCGAGAGCTGACCGCCGTGCCATTGAGGGCGCAGGCGTACTGTAGCTTGCCGTTGGAGTCTTTGTAGCGGATGTTGAGTCGTCGAGTCTGGAAGTCATCACAGATCGAGGTTGAGGTCAGTTCTCGGTATTTACCTTGGCCGGCCATCCAGCCTTCGAGGTCGTACTTTTTCGAGGCAGAGTTTCCGAGATCACCCGTGCAGATATCGATGACCTGGTAGGGGATTTTGAGGTCTTGGAGGATGTCTTCTTCGAGTTGGCGGATCTCTTCGTGTAGTTCTACGGCTTGTTCGGGCTTGCAGAAGATGACCATTTCGATCTTTTCAAATTGGTGCACGCGGAGGATTCCCTTGGTGTCCTTTCCGTAGCTCCCAGCCTCACGACGGAAACACGGTGAATAGGCGCAGTAGCGCCGTGGCGTGTCTAAGTCGAGGACCTGATCGGCGTGTAGACTAACCATCGGGACTTCCGAGGTACCGATCAGGTAGAGGTCATCGACGCCCGGGTTGATGACGTAGTTTTCGTCCTTGTCGAGGTATCCCGTACCATAGATCGCTTGTTCTCGGGTCATGAACGGTGGGATAGTGGCGCTGTAGCCCGCGTTAGCAACTTTTTTAAAGGCCCACATCATGAGCGCTTGTTGCAGCAGGGCGAGTTCATTACGCAGGTAATAAAACCGACTTCCAGATACCTGCGCGGCCTGTTCCATGTCCAGGAGATCGAGGCTCTCGGCGAGTTCCCAGTGTTGTTTTGGTTCAAAATCAAAGCTTGGGACCGTGCCTTCGGTGCGAGCGACTTGATTCTCGCTGTCATCAGCACCGTCTGGTACCTCGTCCCGTGGGGGATTGGGGAGCGATTCCAAAATCTGCATCATGGCTTGCTTGGCATGTTCAGCGTCGGCTTCGTAGGTCTTGCGATCTTCGGAGATTTGTTTCATCTCAGCTAGTACGGCTTCTTTATCTGCGCCCTGGAGCTGCGGGATGCGTTTTGAGGCTTCGTTTTGCGCGTTTTTCGCTGCTTCGGCTTTCTGGAGGTGCTCACGATGGGTTACGTCCGCTGCCAGGAGATCATCGATTAGCTGTTCATCGATGCCTTTGCGGGCGAGTCGGCGTTTAAAATCATCAGGTTGCTGTCGGATAGCTTTGAGATCGAGCATTTTCTTAGTTTGCTAATTTGCTAACGTGCTAGTTTGCTAATTTTACGGACTAATATTAGGAATTTTTGTGGGCTTGGCCATAGGTGTGGTACGATAAAGTCTTACATATTATTTGACAAATATTAAAAAATATTTTAAAATAATCTCTAATCTCAATTTTATACCCCCTTCATGAGAACACTTCCTGAGTCTAAAAAGCAAACCCTTAACCTCATCGCTCAAGCACAGAAGATCCTCTGTGTTACGACTTCTACGAGTGAAGGAGATGGCACGATGGCGCTGCTTGGTCTACAGCAATGGTTGGTAGGACAGGGGAAACAGGCAAAAGCCATTTTCCCGGGAGAGGTCGCGCCTAATCTAGACTTTATCAATGGCCTGGAAGTGCTTGAATCTACTTTTTCTCGTCAGGGAAATGTAGTGATTTCGGTAGCGGGCGGTACGGACAAAGAAGTTCTAGATTATGTCGTAGGCGAAGACGGAGCCATTCGTATCACTCTACCAGTTGATAAACAGGCCATTTCGCTTCAACAAGAGGAAGAAAAATACGATTTGATACTCTGTCTTGAGGTTAGTGATTTAGCTGATCTAGGGACGATCTACACCGATCATATTGATTTTTTTCAGACGACACCGTTAGTCAACATAGCAACAGACGCGGCCAATCAGTTTTATGCTAAGGTAAATCTCGTCGATCCAACCAAATCCGGGGTCAGTGAAATCATTTATGACTTGATGGCCGACCAAGGAGTTGAAATCACTTCGGATATGGCCACCACCCTGCTTACTGGTGTGGTAGCGGGGAGTGAAAGCTTTCTGGGAAATCATACGACCGCTTCAGCCTTTGCTACGGCTAGTAAATTACAATCACTTGGCGCCCGGCAGTCGGATATCATCGAAAACCTCTACAAGAAAAAATCACTGAAGACACTCAAATTATGGGGCCAAGTATTTAGCCGATTGGAGTTCGATCAAACGCATCGAATCTGTACTTCGGTACTTCACAAGACTGACTTCCAGATGCTCGAAGCAACCCCTGACAATATCGAAAACCTGACGCGCGATATTCTAAGGTTTGTTGATGGCAGTGATTTCTTTGCGCTCTTTTATGAGTTTGGAGGACGGGTGCAGGTTCAGTTGCGTACGAATGACCCAAGTGTGGATTGGCCTGAATTCGTAGGGGACAGTAAATTTACCAACGTGCCCGGCGGGATTGATCTGTCGGCGACGGGAATCCATTTAGCCGACATCGAAAAAGAAGTCACCACTCGCCTCGAATCTTACCAAATCCAAACAAAAGGCATTGATCCGAATGCAGCTACGAAATACAGGGATTGTCGTCCGAGCAATATAAACGCTTCAGAACAAGTCGAAGAAGTACCAATGCCAGTGACGCCAAAGGCTCCGGAGTCAATTCCATTTGAAGCGCCGTTTCAACCACATGAAAACACAGGAGAAACCGCTGGGAAAGGTGCGAAACCAGACAAAAAGGAAAAGGGGTGGCTTAAGAAGAGTTTTCCGGCTAATTAGAATGCTAGATTGCGAGATACTAGAATCTAGAGTCTTGTTGTCTAGCTTTCTGCCCCTAAATATGATATAATACTCAGATGAATCAAATCGATCCGGTCTACGTAGTACGATTAATTGAGGGATCAGAACTACTCAATGCAGAGCAGAAGCAGATCATGAAAGCCAAACTCTCTTCGCTTGAGCAAGCGCAGTTGGCCGATTTAGTGTTGGCGCTCGAAAAAGAAAAATCCGTGCTCACCGACTACTACAAAAACGTAGCCCACGTTCGTAAGGTAGCGGCCGAAAAAAAAATTAAGATCTACTACCATCACGCAGAAAGAGCCATCGAACGCCAGGAGGAATCGATCATCGAGGATATTGAATCTGAATTAGCTGACGTATAACTATGGCACACAATTTTGAAGCCGGTCGCGATCTACCACAAGGTATGGAGATGAAAAATCTGCTGGATGAATATGCTGAAGCCGTTGACAAAAGTAAGAATACCAAAGAAGTAGCCGATCTAAAAGTAGGAGTGGCACAGGAAACCTTCAATGAAGTGCCAAATGTGACGCCAGATCGTCAGGTTGAAGCTCAGGAGGATATTAAAGGCGCTGAAGAAAATGAGCGTTTTGAATGCAGAAAACACGCTGACAATGCCGAGTCAGCGCTTCGTCCACAAGCGGAAAAACTGACAGAGCTTTGCGGAACAGAAGTCGATGCTGGAGCTTTTCGAAATAACGAAGATTTTAGCGCCCAACAACTGAGAGGGGCCGATAGTAATGCCGAAGGACTCGGGTCTGAAACCGCTGAAAACCTTTCAGTAGGAATTGGCGCTTATAGTTCAAACCCGATGCAAGGCGGCGTAGGAGTCTAGAGACTACACTCAAAATCCGGACTCAGGACGTGTAAGTGAACGCGCGGGATGATCTGTCCGCTGGATTCACCGACATTCATGTGAAGGTCATAACCATCACCGATTCCTTCGAGCTCGGCGGCTTGTTTTGCCGCCCAAAAAAGTCCGCCAAACACCTCGAGACGGTCTAGGTTAACGTCTTTAGCGGTGATGAGTCCGTCTTCTTTTGGTATCACGAGAAGGTGAACTTTAGCCTTGGGATTGATGTCTTTGATGACGATGTACTGATCGTCTTCATAGACGATATCTGCCGGGGCTTCCCGGTCGATGATTTGTTTGAAAACGTCCATACCGATGAAAGCCATGATGAGAGGGGATTAGAAATACAACAAGAATTGTAGCATAGAACCAAAAACCATTCACCATTTACTATTCACGATTCATCAAGAAAGGTTTCAGGGCTTCGAGACTCGAGATCGGCATGTCGAGATCGGTGGCCATCTGATGAAGTTCTTCGAAAGTAGCTTTTTCCCCCTGTGCATTAAGAATTTCACAGATAACTACCGCTGGATAAGCATCGGCTGCTTTAGCGAGTGTTACTGAGCATTCGGTATGGCCCCAGCGAGTCTTTGGGTCACGCGCCAGTAATGGGTGCATGTGTCCAGGACGGACCAGATCTACTCCGGTAGCGCCCGGGTCGGCCAGGACTCGGATGCTGGCAGCCCGATCGGAAGCCGAAACACCCGTATCGATACCGACAGCGGCGTCGACCGAAACGGTAAAATTCGTCCCAAAATTGTCTTCTGGGCGTTCGATCATGAGCGGGAGCTGTAGACGGTCGATGATGGTTTGATCACAAGCCACACAGATCATGCCTTTGGCTTTGGTCAGTAAGAAATTAATCTTTTCTGGAGTAATAGCTTCAGCGAGCACAAAAAAGTCACCCTCTTTTTCCTTTTCTTCACAAATCACCAGGACAAATTCGCCTCGCGCTAAGGTTTGGATAATTTTTTCGGGACTATCGTAGGTCATGCAGATTTGAGAATTTCAATCATTTTGAGGGCCGTCTCGGCGTATTCTTTTCCGTGGTTGCTTCGATGGCGAGCGTCTTCAATATTGTGACACGCGAGAACGCCTTGGATCACTGGTATTCCGAGATCTAGGCCAAGATGCGTGAGTCCATCAGTAACACTCTTGATCACGAGTTCGTAGTGATCAGTTCCACCCTTGACCACACAACCGAGTGCGATAGCAGCGTGGTAGGTGCCCGGTTCGGCTTCGTCATGGAAGTGTTGGATCGTAAGTGGGATTTCCACGGCACCAGGGACTTGTACTAGTCGGTGTGGGACATCGTTGGTCTCAAGTACCTGAATAGCACTTTGCTCTAAGGCGGGGATTACGTCTCCGGCTTTGTCGAACTGTGAAGCTACGATGAGGATCATGAGCAGATAATAAGTAAGAAGTGTGAAGTGTGAAGTATTTTGGTGACCCCAGCAGGAATCGAACCTACATCTTCTCCTTAGGAGGGAGACGTTCTTCCATTAAACTATGAGGTCTGACTAGTTTGCTAGACTCGAGTGTGCTAGATTACTAGAAGCAGTATATGAAGATTTTTTTGAAAGCAGAAATTTTAGAACAGGTGAAGGATTTTTTGGCACAAAATCCAGAGGGGGTACTAGAAATCTTGGGGCCGACGGCCAGCGGGAAAACGGGTTTCTCGATCGAATTGGCGCAGTTTTGTGCGGCAGAATGTGGCAGAAATGTGGAAATCATTTCGGTCGATTCTCGACAGGTTTTTACAGATTGCGACATTAGTTCTGCCAAAATTACTACAGAAGAAATGTTCGGGGTTCCGCACCATGGTATTGACTTGGTGAGACCTGATCAGCCTTTTAATGTTGTAGATTTTAAGCGTTACGCCCTGCAAACTATTTCGGAAATTCAAGCACGAGGAAATGTAGCCGTTCTCTGTGGTGGCACCATGCTCTGGCTAGATGCGATTAGTGAAAACTATCAATTTGGCGCTATCGAAAATCCAGACTATGATCCTGTATTGTCGCTGAAGGATCCGTTTGGGCATTCTCGTTTCAATAAATCTACTGACAAAGCTAAACCACTCTATCGGTTTTATAAAATCGGTTTGCACTGGGAGCGAGAAAAACTTTATGAGCGGATAAATCAGCGATCAGTTTTGCAATTTGAAGGTGGCATGATTGAAGAAACGCAGGCTATCGTGGCCAAATATCCGCAGATCGGCCACAACACATTGACCAGCTTTGGCTATCAGGAAATTTTGTCTTACTTATCTGGCAAAATAACGCTGGAGGAAGCCATTGCCCAGAATCAACAAAAAAACCGCAACTACGCCAAACGCCAACTGACCTGGTGGCGGGGGAGAGAGGATGTGAGATGGATGGAGCCGTAAGGCGAGGGATCTCCAGTTTTATTTTCGGGGTCTTGAAATTAACTAAGCTCACAGTTCTTAGCTCTCCACTGATTACTTCTTACTTCACACTTCTTACTTCTCACTTTTAAAACCCCGCCTGTCGATGTGTTTGGTCGAGATCAGAAAATTTCATACGTGTCCTATCAAAGTATATAGGCACTTTCCCAAGACCTCCATTACGGTGCTTGATAACATTTACTTCTAGAACATTTTTTTCTTCTTCGGGACAATTTTCTGGCTCATAGTAATCTTCTCGGTAGAGCATCATTACGATGTCGGCATCTTGCTCGATGGAACCAGAGTCACGCAGATCAGAGAGAATAGGGCGTTTATTGGGCCGATTTTCTACGGAACGAGACAATTGAGAAAGCGCAACTACAGGAATGTTAAGCTCGCGGGCTAACTCTTTGAGACTTCGAGAAATTTCTGAAATTTCTTGTACGCGGTTCATCGGATTTTCACCGCTCATGAGCTGAAGATAATCAATGACCAGCATATCAAGCCCGTGCTCCATATGTAAACGACGGACTTTTGCCCGTAGCTCCGACATGGAAGAGCCCATTGAATCATCAATAAAAATTGGTGCTGAACCCAGTTGATCCATGACAGGTCCCATGCGTTCAAAATCTGATTCAGTCAGCTTTCCTTTGTGGAGTTTCCAGCTGTCGACCCCGAGTAAGCCACAAAACATACGTTCAACGAGCTGCTCCTTTGACATCTCTAGAGAGATAATTCCGATACGTTTATTTTTTTCAATAGCAGCGTTTTGAGCAATCGCCAGCGCGAGTGCAGTTTTTCCCATTGAGGGGCGTGCAGCCAGGATAACCAAATCAGAGCGGTTGAATCCGCCATTAAGCTTACTGTCTAAGTCTTTGAAGTGGGTTGAAATCCGATTAGCATTAGCGAGGTCTGGATTTTCGTGAATTTCGCTGAAACGTTCATAGCTAGCATTAAGTACTTCTTTAATGGCAATGAAGCGGTTTTTGAGAAAAGTTTGAGATAGTGAGAACAGTTCTTTTTCCGCTTGTTCTAACAGTTCTTCCATTTTTTTGTCACTTTCATATCCAAGGCCAGTGATTTTATTTCCAGCTTTGATCAGTTTCCGTAGCGTTGAACGGTGTTTGATCAGTTGTGCGTACTGGAAGATGTGAGTGGTGACCGGTACGGTGTTTTGGAGCTCGGCCAAATACTCTGGTCCACCAATGAGTTTGAGCTGATCACGTCCTTCTAGTCTGGTCGCTACTGTTACCACATCGATTGGCTCTGCACTGTGAAAAAGATCAAGACAGGCTTCGTAGATAAAACGGTGATGATCATGATAGAAATCTTCTGGCCCCAGAAAGTCAGCAATTTTGAGAGTGGCATCCTTATCTAAAAGCATACAGCCCAAGACTGATTTTTCGGCCTCAACGGCCTGCGGGGTGACTTTCTGATCTTTGAGAGGATCCATATGTAGGTAACCTATTAATTAGCGGAAAAATGATGCGGCGTCAAAAAAAGTCCCACCAGTTTGGCAGGACTTTGATATATTAGATGGTTTTTCTGAAACCTTATTGCCCGAGACGCATGTACGGATGTAGGTAGTTGCGAGAGGCACCGATACGGTAACTAAACGGGTAGAGTCGAGTTGCTTTACCGTTTACGAAATTATCTCGTTGTTGGTCTCGCAGTTCGCTAATGAGATCAGCGTAACCTTGTCGACCTCCGAATTGTTTATTGAAGTATTCACGTACGATGCTGTGTTCAGAACCAAGGATAACCCCTTCGGTAAGGGCGTCTACTCCAGCCTGGCCACCTTGTCCGTAGTAGTCGATGGCTCGTGCACGCAGGTTTCGTTTTGCATTATTTGGAACGCCTGGTGTAAGACTGCTAGAGCGTCGGAATGGGTAGTGAGGGATGTGAAGGTATTCTCCAGATCGGTCGAGAAAAGTAGCGCGAGTGTCTACATTATTGCGGAAAAGATTGTACTGATGTTGGGCAAACTTTTCGTCGCGAGACGAGTGTCCACGTCGGATTTCAGCTAGATGACGGATCTGACGAGTTCGAATAGCAGCTTCGAGAGCTTTTTGAGCTTCAACTTGATAGTGAAAGGTTGATCCATCGTTAGAATGAGTGTCGGCGGCAATTGCGGATGGAGCTGTTAACGCTAGGCCAAAAGCTAAAGCAAGTGCAAATAATGAACGGTTCATAAGTAGGTGATAAAAAATTAATTTCGGATAAATACTAGATCCCTGTCTATAAAGTACAAGACTTTTTACGAGGATTTTTGTGACACCTTTGCTTGTACAATTTTGGGTCATTTCTTAGACTGAGGCAGAAATTTTTCGCTAACCCATACAAAAATGAAAAACTTACTCGCTGAAAAAAAGCTAACGATGGCACAAATTGCCCTTATTCTCTGGCTTATATTTTCTGTGATTTACGTTGTACAAGATCTCTGGCGTGATGGAGTTTCTGCTGCCTACAAAGCAGGGCAACAATCTGGTGCTCAAATCGCCGAAGGTAATATGCTCAATGGTCTTATCCAAGAAGCACAAAAATGTCAGCCAATCGCCATCGGACAATCTGGGGTATCAATGATTGCTGTACAGTGTCTCCAACAACAAGAAGTTGCCGACGAAGGAACGCCCGAAAACGCTCAGTAGTCATCACTGCTACAAAAAATAAAGAAGCACCTGCCTGCGGGCAGGTGCTTCTTTAGATATCGCTGTCATCCACCTGGCTATAGTCAACGTCCTGACCATAGTCGTCACCGAACCGTTTATCGCTGTCGAGTACATCCGTACCAAAGGCTCGCTGTGTCCAGCTGTAAAACATCTGAGCGATAGCGCTTCCAGAACCAATGAAACCAAGTAATAACGGCAGTGCAGTAAGTGTCAGTGTGGTAGGGTTGAGGCTGGCAATGAAGTTCGCCACGATCCCAAATAGAGCTAGTCCCACAATTACTCCATACAGACTGAGTAATAAATATTTAGTCTGAGACAGGATTTCCATAGCTAGGTAGCTAAAGATCGTTACCAAACAGATATGCGCCATGGCGGTTACCCCGATCCCGATCGGTCCGTAAAGCGCGCTTGAAACTAGGTAGACAAAGATAAAAATCGGTAGAATTACAAGATTTCCCAAAAACACTTGCGTGACATTAGTGGTACGGTTTTGGTAGCGTTCTTCTGTAGCCGAGCTTACCAAGGTGTTGGACAAATTCGCGATAAGAGTTGCCAGGAAAACAGCCAAAATAACGATACTTAGAAAGAGAGGATGGGACTCTTTCTTAAGCACGATGCCAGTGCTAATGTCTTCGACTGTTTGATTCGCGGTCGGTGCTAGCGCGTCTCCAACAATTCCCCAGGTCAGAAAGAGGATGATCCCCAGGACGATGGTCCCGATCATACCGGCTCCAAATCCAGAAAAAAAACGTAGGAATACGGTGCTAAGTTCGACCTGTTTGAGCTGTTGGCGTTCGTCCATTTTTGTTTGAGATGAGTAGTTGAGTAGTGATTTAGACTACTTTTTTTTACACTGGCTACGACGCCATTTTTCGATCTCGGCATGATGTCCAGAGAGGAGAACGGGTGGAACTTTGAGTCCCTGGAAGTCCTCTGGGCGCGTGTAGTGTGGATATTCTACCATGTCTCGCCCCAGTCGGGTAGAAAAACTTTCTTCTTCGTGGCTTTCGGCTTTGCCAATAACGCCTGGTAGGAGTCGCGCTACCCCATCCACAAAAATCTGAGCAGGGAGTTCGCCACCCGTAAGTACAAAATTTCCCAGTGAGATCTCGCGATCTACCAGTGTGTCACGGACTCGTTGGTCGATCCCTTCGTAGTGGCCGCATAACAGAATGCAGCGAGCAGCGAGCGGTGAGCAGAGACCAGAGAAAGATTCGATCAGTTCTTGATTGAGTGTCTCGCCGTGGGCAGTGAAAAATATTACCGGAGCTTTGTCATCGACCAGATTTTTAACATGCTCGATAGCACTGAAGAGTGGCTGACACATCATCACCATGCCAGCGCCGCCTCCATAGGGTACATCGTCTACCTTGCGATGTTTGTTTTCAGTGAAATCGCGGATGTCATACGTGTTGACTTCAATTAATCCTGCATCGATAGCCTTCCCAATGATGGAAGTCTGTCGAAAGCTGTCGAAAGCTTCGGGAAAGAGGGTCAGGATATCGAAACGCATAAGTTTAGTGAATGGTAAATGTATTATAGCACAGGTTTAATCCGCTATGGCTCGGTTGAGGTAATTTACAATAGGAGTGAGTCGTTGAAATTGTTGAACGACTTTTTGTGCAAAATTTTTATTCAAAAATTCTTTGTCACTCATATTATGAATAATTATAAAGTGCTTGAGTTTTAGACGTTCTATAGCTGGGTGTTCTTTATCAAAGCCCCTGGGGGGGCGAATTAGTTTCATATTTTCTTCTCGGAAACCTTCGACAAAGTTATCTGTGATATTTTTTTCGTTGAGAAGTGTTTCTAGTTCTTGGTGATTTTCTGCAATGTATTCACGAATCTTACGCAGATTTTGCGATTCGGGGGCGTAGACACCAGCAGCAAGAAAACAGTTGCCTGGTTCTGCGTGTACATACCAGCCAGCGTTGCCAGATTTTTTTCCGCCTGGCACTAGATAAGAGCCAAAGTTTTTTTTGTAGGGAGTCTTGTCCTTGCTAAATCGCGTATCACGGTTAATCCGATAGATGCATTTGCGTGGGTCATTTTCGAAAAATTCTTGGTATACCTCACCCATTTCTCCGAGTAAGTATTGGGTGAATTGTATCCACTCCTGACGCACGACTTGGTACTCGCTTCGGTGTTCATCAAACCAGACTCTGTTATTGTTTTTACCAAGGTCTTGTAAAAAATTGAGAACGCGCGCTTGATCAAACATGATTTGAGCGTAGCTC
>JAHDBZ010000018.1:0-1595 GCA_020630245.1 Candidatus Altimarinota bacterium | reverse complement strand
TACATGAAAAAAATCCGTATTCCTGGCTCGAAGTCAGTTTCCAACCGGGCTTTGGTGTTAGCCGCGCTAGGCGATCAGCCGGTATTACTTAAAAATTTACTGCGTTCTGATGATATTGATTATCTACAGAATTGTTTATCAAATTTTGGAGTGAAGTTCGAAGATATACCAGCTGGCTTGCTGGTTACGCCACCAGAAAGACTTACAGTCGGAGAAACCGCGGGGCAATATATCGGGGCGGGCGGGACACCGGCTCGTTTTGTTTGTGCCTTGTCACTAATAGTCGAAGGAAGGTTTAAAGTCTCTGGGATCCCACGTATGCACGAGCGCCCTTTTGCGGATTTGTTTGCGGCGCTGCATGATTTGGGGATCGAAATCGAAGCCGAAAACGCGGGATTTCTGCCGGCCTGGTTTACCAAACCGAGTATGTTGTCGGGTGAGGTGGTACGCATCTCTGGGCAAGTTTCCTCGCAGTTTGTCAGTGGTTTGATGCTCGCTGCGACCGCGACTGAGCGCGGTTTAACACTGCAGATCGACGGACAGATTCCTTCACAGCCCTACGTCAGCATGACGGCAGAGATTATTCGTCAGTTTGGCGGTCGTGCTGAAATCGCCCCGGATTGGTCAGCCATTCGGGTCGAGGCCGGGTTATCATCTCCCGCTGAGTTTATGATACCGGGTGATGCGAGTTCGCTCAGCTATCCAGTGGCCTGGTCAGTACTGCATCAGACACCCGTTTGTGTCGAAAATGTGGGTTACGAAACCTGGCACGGTGATGAAAAATTTCTCCAAGTAGTCGCAGCTATGGGCGCTGAAGTGCAGCGTGAAGGCGTGACCTGTGTGGTCCGACCTCAAGGCCCTTTGAAAGCACTAGGAGACACCGATTGGTCGACAATGCCTGACGTTTCGATGACGGGGATGGTATTGGCGGCGTTCGCTCATGGCGAGACAGTGTTTCATGGACTCGAAAGCTTGCGCGTCAAGGAATGTGATCGGATCGAAGCCATGCGGCAAGGTCTGATGTCTCTGGGAATCGAAGTGTCGGTAGAGGGGGATGTGATGACCATTGTTGGTAAGTTAGAAGGCAGAAGTATGAAGGAAGAAGTGAAATTGGATGCGCATGATGATCATCGGATTGCGTTTTGCTTAGCACTGTTGCTGAGTGTAGTGACTGACTTTACGGTGGCCGAGATGCGAGGGACTATCGAGGACGAGCACAGCGTCACCAAGTCCTGGCCAGCATTCTGGGAATGCTTTGCTGATTGGCAGGAAGAACTGAGGCCAGTTTCAGCAATTATGCTTTCTCGAGAATCTCAAAATTCAAAATCCAAAATCCAAAGTAAGGAATACTTAATCGTGAAAAAGCCCCGCAAAGACCACGCCTGGCAGTTTCCACAGGGGGGCGTTGATCCGGGGGAGATCGGCTTACAAGCGGCTAAGCGAGAATTGTCCGAAGAATGCGGGGAGCACTTAGTCGTAAAATTTAAAGGCGAAAAACCAGTAGGGGAGTACAAATATTTATTCCCGAAAGGCTTCTCACGACACGATAAAAGCATTGTAGGCGCTAAAGTAGAATTCTTTGCTGCCGAGTATCT
>JAHDBZ010000017.1:9440-22722 GCA_020630245.1 Candidatus Altimarinota bacterium | reverse complement strand
CAATAAACATGTTCGGAAAAAAGAAAACACAAAAAAAAACCACGACGGCCGAAAAGGAAACCGTCAAAAAAGCCAAGAAGAATAAAATCTTGTCTACGCAACGATATTTGTCGTTTGCGGGGGTTCATGATGACACCTTGGTACTCAAAAGTGGTGGCTTACGAGCGGTTTTAGAGGTGGGATCTGTCAATTTCAACCTCAAATCGGAAGCGGAACAAGAAGCTATTATTGTTTCCTATCAGCGTTATCTCAACGCACTCAATTTCCCTGTGCAGATACTAATCAAATCAAAGAAGCTCGACATTGATCGTTATCTTGATTCGCTGCGTGACAAGATGCACAAACAGACCAATCAGCTCCTCAAAGCGCAGATGGAAGAATACATTGAGTACATTGGGAAACTGGTGGAATACGCGGATATCATGGAGAAAAAATTCTATGTCGTCATTCCCAAAAACCCCCTCCGTGCCGAAAAAAAATCTGCCTGGTCTTCTTTTCTCGACAAAGTCACACCGGACGACAAAGCCGTCGATATTCTGCAACGACGCCGAGAGTTCAAAGAACTTAAGCACGACCTCGACGAACGCGTCAATATCGCCACAACGGGGCTCGAGAATTGTGGCCTCCAAGTCCGCCCACTCTCCACCGCTGAAATCATTGAACTGTTTTACCAGAGTTACAATCCACAACTCTCGCGCACCGAAAAACTCCACCAAGTCGACGACTACCACATGGAACAGGAATCGGCCTAGACTTTTAGAAAGAACCCATCATATAATGGGGTGATGCAGTATCTTTTTTATACTCCAAAAACCGTCAATACTCGCTTTATAAGATTTGAAGGTGTTGCTGATGTAAGCGATCAAGAGCCAAATTGGCAACGACGTGGCTGTGAAAAATTAATTCATCTTATCAACACATCGCAGCGGACTGAGATACAACTATTTTTAGGAGAAATGCTTCTATTTATTGAAGGCAATAATAAAGCCATAAGTTCTGATTTTAATAACTACAGAGAAGTCCTTTCGGAGGCAATTGATGCCACACAAGAGGACCAAATAATGCTTCATTTAGTAGATTTTTTATTGGATGCAAGTGATCAAAACCCTGAAAACCCCAATCGATACTCACAAGGATTAGCACGCTGGCTATTACAGCAAAGAACAAAAAACAAAGTAGCCGTACTCTTCACTGTTTAACGAAAAGGGCGAAGACTAAGCCTGAACTCCATAGATGTTGACATTTCATAATAAATAAATTATAAAGCACTTCGTTATATAACAACTTAAGGAATGCCTGAAGTCAAAACGAGTAGTCAATCTTCTACAGCCGAAACTGCTAAAAGTGAGGACGATAGAAAATGGGAAGAATTTTTAGCTGAAGATGCTGCACGTCCCCTCTACTACAGAAGAGATCACGAAGTCGCAAACACAGCCGTAACGCGAGTAGACGAAGATTATCCGCCCGAGTATAAACCGGCAGAATGTGCCGCTTTTGTCGATCATTTAGCTCGTAAAATCAAGGAATTGATTGAACTAGAGGTTAGGATTAAAGATACCTTCACAGATAATAATCCAAATAGTAAAAATTGCTATCTACCAAAGTGGATTCCTCGTGTAGGGAATCCACATCGTAAAATTGATTATTTAGTGCTAGCGGGCTCGGTGGGGCTAGAATTAGTTGCCGCCTGGCTCTTTTTTTCTGGAAAACACCCCAATTATGTCTACGCAATGCTCCCAGCGATGATGGGGAGCTTAACATTGGCGCCACTTTATTATGGCCATAAAAATCGGTCCGAAGTCATTAATACCTATTTTGAAAAAATTAATGAATACCGAAATCAAGTAAAAGGCCTGGTTAATCAACAAGTGAGAAATATGGCCTTTCAAGTTGAAAAAGAACTTGTAAAACAACGAAATGAACAGCCGTCTAAGTACAATCCAAAGGTAAGTGGCCCGATGCATTTTGCAGAGGCACTAGCCGAGAGTAAATTCATGAATTCTTGGAATCCAAAAGGTAAAATCATGCTGATAGAACATGCTCTGGCCTGCTATAATGACCCTGAAAACCCAAAAGCAAATACTCGATATTTGAAAGGAGAGAAACTTGGAACACTGCAAGGTTCATATGAAGATGGATACACATATGAACATGCTGGTTCTAGCTTCATTTATACCGAATATTAAGACATTAAAAGTAATCAAAACCACACCTCTCCCGCCTCCACCATGGCTTTGAGTTCTGGGTAAGTCCGTAGGGTGATGTCTTCGGTAAGAATTTTTTCTGCCCAGCCACGAGCGGTTTGCATGAGTTCTACATCGGTTAGATCGGCGCATTTAAGATCTGGCAGCCCACTCTGACGCAGGCCGTAGATCTCCCCCGCTCCTCGGAGCTCAAGATCTACCTCCGAAAGGTAAAAACCGTCGTTACTGCGCTCCATCGCTTTGAGGCGTTCTTTGGATTTGTCTTCTTGTGATCCGACCATGAGAAAGCAATAAGACTGCATATCATTCCGGCCGATTCGCCCTCGGAACTGATGCAACTGAGCGAGTCCGAAGCGCTCTGAGTTTTCAATCACCATCACCGTAGCATTGGGAACATCAACACCAACTTCGATGACAGAAGTGGATACAAGGATATCGTATTCTTGGTTTTTGAACGCTTCCATGATGGCGTCTTTATCTTTTGATTTCATTTTGCCATGCAGAAATCCAATGTTGAGCTTTGGATATAGTGTTTCTGAGATGCGAACGTATTCATCATGCACGTTTTTTGCCTCGATCTTGTCTGATTCATCTACCAGTGGACACACCCAAAACACCTGACGACCTTTGGTAACTTGGTCCTCGATAAATCGATAACAAAGCGTTTCCGTTTTTTTGTCTGCTACGATTCGGGTAATGATCGGTTTGCGACCGGCAGGTTTCTCTCGAATAATTGAAAGATCTTGGTCTCCATAGATCGTCAACGCTAAACTCCGTGGGATTGGCGTCGCTGTCATGGCTAGTACATGGCTTTGGTTCTCAGACAAAATTGCACGCTGCGCCACTCCGAAGCGATGCTGTTCATCGATAATCGCCAGTCCCAGGTCTTGAAAGATAGTATCTTCGGTCAAGATGGCGTGGGTACCGATCAGGATCTTTATCTCTCCCTGACGAAGGCGCGCTTTGATATCTTTCTTCTGTTTTGCCGTGGTCGAGCCAGTCAGTAAAGCAATTTTGTCGGTTGGCATCTTTTCATCCGCCAAGAGTGTGTCTTGATCCGCAAATTCTTGGTAACGAGAGAGAAATTTGAGAGCGGAGACAAAATGTTGCTTGGCCAAGATCTCCGTAGGTGCGAGTAACGCTGTCTGATAAACCGCTCGCGACATCTGCAACGCGGCCATCAGACCAACGATAGTTTTCCCAGCGCCCACGTCTCCCTGCAGTAAACGATGCATTGGACGGTCCCGTTTAAAGTCCTGAAGCACCTCAAGCAAAGCTTGTTTTTGGTGTGTAGTCAGTGTAAAAGGCAGATACGTCAGATCTTGCTTAATCATTTCTGGGTCAAAATGAAACCGATGCGGGTTTTGGTGATTTTCTTCTCGTTGGAACTTGGCCTGCATCACTCGTAGTTGGATCAGAAATATCTCCTCAAACCCTAGTCTTCGACGCGCTGCTGACCAATCTGCTACACTGTCGGGAAAGTGAATTTGCCGTATTGCCCGCGTGCGAGACAGAAGCCCCTCACTGCTAAGAATCGTGTCTGGAAGCGTTTCGGGAAATTCTCGAACTGACCCCAACAAACCAGAGATCTTTTCACGCAACCACTTAGAGGTCAGAGGTGGAGACTCTGGATAGATCGGGCGAATACCTCCGACATGCACGCCTTCATTGAGGTGAATCTCTGGGTTATTAATCTGGATCTTGCCGTAACGACGGTCGATTTTACCAACGAGAAAGCAGCGTCGCGGTAGTTGTAGATTTTTGAGTTGATACGGCACCCGAAACCAAATCACCTCTAGTTCCGCTCGATCATCGAGCACGAGCGTAGCCTTTCCCAGATATTTTCCGCCACGAGTACGTTCCTTACGAAAATTTTGCAGGGTTCCCGTCAGGGTGTTTTTTTTGCCGAGCTCGATATCCTTCACTCCAGTGCCGATTTCGGTAGACTCGAGAGCTCGGGGAAACCAGCCCAATAAATCTTGTGCGGTAAAAATCCCCAACTGATGACATTTTTTCAGGTGAGAGGCAGTGGTTCTGATGACTTTTTCGAGTGGCCAATTTAGCATGAACAGATCTATTGTAGGCCAATAAAAACAATTGCAGAAGATCGAATGCTCGGAAAAACTCCAAAAAGATTTGGTGAAAATCTATTTTTGGCGGAGAATTATGATGTTTCCCAGTTCTTCTGGACTTTTCAAACCTAATTTCCTAACCAAAAACATGAAAAAATTCCTCGTTCCTGCCCTCGGTCTTTTTGCTGCAGTAGCTCTTTCTTTTGAACCTGCTCTAGCACAACTCATTGATATCAATGACAATCCAAATGAAATTGCCAACGCTACCAACTCTCAAGGAAGCGCTCGTCAGCTATTCCTGACGTTCATCAATTTCTTCCTCTTCTTCCTCGGATTGATCGCTACCGCGTTCATCATCTACGGAGGTTTCCTCTACATCACTTCGTCTGGAGACGACAGTTCTACCGAAAAAGCCAAGAAAATCCTTATCTTTGCTGCTATCGGAATCCTTATCATCCTGATCTCATTTGCACTGGTTAACACTCTCCTTACTGCCGGCTTGGGTAACCGCGCGACTACATAGTAATCTGAGTGTAGAACGGATTAATAGAAAAACTCCGCCTTGGCGGAGTTTTTTTTATGCCGGCATCTGGGCGGCTCGCAATTGACCGGCTTGAGCGCCGTAATACTGGATCACGGATCCGGCATTGAGACTCCCCCACATGATTTGCTTGTCTAAGCTCTTTCCATGCAGACGAGCAGACATAACGCCAATTGAAAAAGCATCTCCCGCGCCGAGACTATCTTTTCGCTCGGCTTGCATTGGTGGCGCGTAGTAGTGATGCGTTCCATCGAATATCTGTGCTCCTCGGCTCCCATCAGTAATAACAACCACTTCAACACCGGCCGCAAGAAATTTTTCGGCTAGCGGTCGTACATCTGAGATAAATTCAGGGCGATATTTTCGGTAGCAACAAATCTCTTCGCCCATGATTTCTGGCTGTGCTGCATCGAACCGATGTACAGCGAATCCAATACCCGTAAAATCCCGAGCTTCTTCTGCGTTTAGGATTAAAACGTCAACGAGAGGGAAAACATCTCGATACTCATCAAAACCATGCAAAAACTGTGTTTTTCCTGGATTCCAGCCGATTACGCGCTCTTCGTCGGTATAACGCGCGGCTAGTGCGTGCAAGATTTCATTGGCATTTTGCTGCAGATGGCCAATGTAGAAGGCTCTGCTTTCTGGGAGTGACTCGACGATTTCAGCGTTAAAATGAGTACTTTTTAGTCGTTTGTTAAAAACCGTTCGTTTTCCGGTCCAGTCGCTTAGCACCACCGAAGTGCTACAATTTTCTTCCGATTCTGTGATCAGATGATCAATATTTACGCCATTGCTTTCGAGCGTTTGCACCACGAAAGCACGGTTCACATCATCTCCAACGACCCCAATAGCCGCTGTCTCAAAGCCCTGTTTTGCAAAACCGACCGCTGAGTTAGCCGCTCCACCACCACAAAGCATGAGGAGTTCTTCGATAGGGATCTTATCTCCTAACGGGATGGTGAGCGAATACTCATTCTTGAGTTGAACCAAGTCTACAGACTCTCCTTCTTTCAGCTTTACAATGATATCCAAGGTCACAGATCCAAAGGTCAAAATATCGAGCATATTTGGTGCTTTTTAATACGTATCTGGCAATTTTACCCTAAATAACGACAAATCTCAATATTTATGGTGGTTTTTATCTGGAAAAAAGGGGTAAAAAATGGTACAATGGACTGAACAAAAAACATGAAATTTAGTCAGTTTTTCATCGCTCTCGCCATAGGACTTGTAATCTTCACTGGAGTTTACATGTCAGAAAGCGAACGCAAGGGTCGATTTCTCGATATCGCTGACCCATTTGCGGCCACTGAAAATCTGCCTGAGATCTTGATCCTCGACGGAGGCAGTACCGCCAAAATGATCCTAAATGACAAAAGGGAGCTCTGGCAATTCTTTCCTGGCAGTCATACTAACTTCACAGACCAAAAACGAGATCTGGTCGATGGCCACGTGTTTGTGAGTTTTAACTTTATCTCAGAAGCAGATGCTCAAAACGCCCGTGAGACCTTGTTCGAAAGTTTTGACCCCGCCACTTTCCGCCCCAAGTCTGCTCAGTTTACTGTTGGTGAAATCGGCATTAATGCTCCTGGCGCGAGTCTGTTTGCCGAACGCAATGTCGATGAAAAATACGTAGAAATTACCGCCTATGATCACGCCATCGATCTATGGTTCCCAGGAGCCAAACGACCATTTGTGCTTCCGGCTCGTAAACGAGTCAAGATCAAAGACGCAATCGTGGATAGACTCGCGAAACTATACTACACCAAGCTCAAAAAAGATCTGAGTTTCCGTTCTTTTGACCTAAAAGACAACGCCTACGCGGCCCAAGGCTTGGAAGTTCGCCACCAAAAACTCGAAGACGTGAAAAATTTTGCCAAACATCTGCCCAACACCTGGTACTGGCTCAATCCTGATAGCTTTATGGGACGAATCTCTGGGGTGATAAAATATTTACAAAAAGACTATGCGCTCGGAATTTCACAAACACTGCGGAAGAAATTTGAATTTGACGCATTGTTAAGTCATTTCTTGTCCGCACATCATCACTACAGCAACAATCGGCAATCTAAAGCAGCCGAAAGCGTTGAAGCCTTCAAGGCGAGTGCCGACTCTTTCGCTTGGAAAAAATTTCTGATTGAAAACCCGTACTACGCCAATCGTTGGGATTTCTTGGGCCAAAACCAAAAAGTCTGGCTGCATCATTCTTTTCAGGATGATCCCGAATACGTATTCGCCGATATCTGGCTGACGCAGTATGATGCTAATTCTTTAGAAGATCTTGAGCTGGCGGTCTTTGAAATTGAAGAAATGATGTCCAACGGATTTTTACCGAAAGTAAAGCAGGGCATAATCAATCTGAATGAAAACATCAACAATATCACTGTTGCAAAAGACAAAAAAATCCGATTGTCCCGTGTCAGACGATTGATAAATGAGTTGATTCGAGAAAATATTGCTCTTAAAATCGATGAAAGCTTTGCTCTTTTGACCAAACTGATTGAAATGGAGGTCAATCTCTATGTCGAAAATAACAAAGATCGCGAAGAAGTTATCTTAGAAAATGCCCAAGACATTCTGTGGTTTCTAAAAGACACCATCCAGGACAAGACGGCAGCCCAGACTAATAAAACGCTGGTCAACAGCTATGGATTTTTGGAAATTGATCACATTGAAACTCAATTAGGTCGCCCAATATTTAATGATTCGGAAAAGAAAACGATCCAACTGGTACAGTTCGCACGCTCTGAAAACCTCACCGATTCGGAACGGGCTCAACTGGAACAAGACCAAGCACTACGTGATAGCATAGATGAACGTCGTGAAGCCTTAGAAAAAGAACGAGAAGCCGAGCAAGAAGCTATCTTCCTGGCTGAAAAAGTCGATACGATCGAAGAACTCAAAGAAGTCCTCAGTGATGCGCGCGTCTTTACCGAAGGACTCCGCGTCCAAGAAAAAGAATCGACCAGTAATCCAACCTTTGTATTTAGTGGTGCATACTATGGAGAAGAACCATTATCTGGAACTTTTCGCATCGATAACCAGACTTTCAATCTAATTAATCTGGGAGATTATCGCGAAACCTATGTAGATCCGAAAGTGCTCAACTCTATCCTGCGAAGATTGGAAGAAGAAATTGAAGAAGATCGAATCGCCAAAGCTCTAGAGACCAAACACGAAGGACCATCAAACAATACCCCTTTGGCCATCTTGCAACGCAAACTAGTCCAAGACACCTTTGAACAAGAAGGACTGCGTATGAAACGAGACGACGTACTGATTAAAAGCAATGATTTCAATCAATTTGAAGTGACAAACGCTCTCATGGGCAAAGAGTATCGTATCAGCTTCCTCTATTTCCAAAAAGAAGAATATGTGACTAATCTTGTGGTAGAATATGTTCGAAATCGCTTCGAATTTGGAGATAAAGTCGTGCCACGTAAAGGTCTTGCCGAGTTTATCGAAAAAGCGATTGAGGAACGGTTTGGGAACTAAGGCCAGACTAGATTGACCCTCGATATCAATAGGGTATATTCTCCTTCGTAAATAATGGCTACCCTTACTAACCCATTGCAACGAGCTCTCAACTCACCTTTTCTGTTTCAGCTTATCTGTCTGAGCGTCTTAATGACGTTTGTGCTGAGCTTTCGACCTCCCATTACCTGGACTGGCAGTGAGTTTGGTGCGTTCAATGCCCCAGAGACCACCTACTTTCGTCTCGCGGATGTAGGATTCTTGGAAAACGTGGCACATGTAAGTACGGCTGGATTTGAGACTATTGTTGACGCCGAAGGGAATGAGACTCGGGTCAAAAAAAAGCGCGACAAAGTGATCGATTATGTGGTTAAAAATGGTGACAACGCTTCCAAGGTTGCGTATCGCTTTGGATTGAAGGTTTCGACTCTCCTCTGGGCCAATGACCTCAATGTCAAAAGCCAACTAACACCTGGAGAAACGCTGCGGATTCCTCCCGTTGATGGGGTCTACTACACCGTAAAATCTCGTGAAACGCTGGGAGAAATCGCCAAGGCACACGAAGTCAACATTCAAAAGATCAATAACTACAACCCGATTCAAAACAATGTGATTCAGGTCGGGCAAGAAATTTTTATTCCAGATGCCCAGAAAACTTTCATAGCGGCTAAACCGGAACCAAAACCTGTAGCGGTTAATTACCGCAATACTCGTGGCGCTATAACCACTCCAGCTGCTACCCCTCGGACACTGCCGCGAAGCTCGCACAATGGAATCTCTTCACTCAATTACAAACTACGACGCCCTACTCAGGGTGTTCTAACACAGGGCTACCGTCGTGGCCACTACGCCATTGATATCGCTAGTAAAAGAAACACTCCGATCTACGCCGCTGCCGCTGGAACCGTACGCGTCTCGCAAAGTGGTTGGAATTATGGGTATGGAACCTATGTGATTATTGATCACGGAAATGGTGTCGAGACCCTTTATTCACATAATAATGTAAATAAGGTCCGTGTCGGTGATTACGTACAGGCCGGGCAACTGATTGCCCTCATGGGAAACACCGGACGAGTCTTTGGCGTTACCGGGATTCATCTACATTTCGAATTGCGCATCAACGGCCGCAAAGCAAACCCCTATAACTACTTCTAGGCACAAAGGTGAAGTTTTGATGAAGTCGGAAGCTTGTTAAAAAGTCTCAAAGTTTAGAGGATATCGCTTCATGGAAAGAACGATACACCTACGGTGGTTTTTAATGCTCATTTTTGTGGGCGTCTGGGCCGGACAATTTTGGTCTCTATGGTGGTGCGGCTTCATCTTGGCGATTAGCTTCATCAAGCCACGTTGGTTCATGTCTTGTTTGGTTTTGGGGATCAGTTTCACCTACAGCGCTTGGCAGCCCACTCTGTGGTGGCAGCAAGACAATCTAGGTCAATGGCATCATCAGATCGTAACCGCCCAGGGCACCATTGATAGCTGGCCAGAATGGCGTGGACGCGAGAGTCGTTTTTATCTCAGTGCTCAACATGTCGATGGTCAAATTGCCCACGGACGGATACTTGTGATCAATAAAACAAAGACACCATTGACCCGCGGACAGATCATTACCGTGACGGGAAAAATTTCACCAGTCTCAAATTTTCCCGGATTTGACTATCGTCGCTATCTTTCACGATTCCATGTACGCAGTCTTCTGCGAGCAAAAGAAATAAATATTAACGCTGCGAGCCAAAACCCGCTCGTTCCCTCGCGGCAGTGGTTTGAGACCAATCTAAAAGCGCAACTCCCCAGTCCAAATGCAGAATTAGCCGCTGGAGTCCTCATTGGTACCAAATCTGAATTTCCTGAACCCGCCCATACACGGTTCAAAACCGCTGGTCTCCAGCATCTGATCGTCGTATCAGGCAGCAATGTAGCGATACTAATGATCTTGGTTGGATGGTTTTCTCGAAGATTGGGGCCCTGGTTAAATCTCAGCATTATCACGATCATACTCTTGAGCTTTGTATTTATCACTGGAGCCGATCCCCCAGTGATGCGAGCCGGTATTTTTGGTTGGTTAATGCTACTAGCCAGTCATCTAGGCCGACTCATAGATATTCGCAATTTGCTAATGCTGGCAGCGGTCCTAATGGGGATTTGGAATCCACTCGTAGTGCAAATCGATCTGAGTTTTTGGCTTAGTTTCGCGGCGACTGCTGGGATTATCCTCGGTTGGCCGCTCTGGAAGCAGTGGAGTAAGTCTTGGCCGCTCTGGCCGGCGCTAAAGCTACTCATCGGCGTCAGCTTCTGCGCCCAGCTAGCCGTCCTGCCAATCCTAATCATGAATTTTGAAACCTTTCCCTGGGTCGGACTGGTGAGCAATCTCATCGCTGAACCGATTATCCCTCTCACGATGGCCACCAGCTTCTTGGCTGGCCTCGGGGGCATATTCCCAGAAGCAATTCACAAAGTGCTCAGTCTCCCAGCCTTAATGCTGACAGAGCTTCTGCACTGGACGGCGCTCTGGTTTGGCCAATGGCCCAGTGTGGTGCTTCCGAAAATGGCCGGACAAGCAATAAGCGTAATCTGGCTGGGCATAGCTGTCTGGTGTCTTTTTTCTCAAACATACCACGACAAATACTGGCAAAATCTTGACCTCAATCTCCATTTAAACGACGATACCGAGCGCGCATGAGTAGTTCACGACGACGACAGACATTTTGGCTCGACCAGGCTGAATTTATGGGCGGTGCTGAGTACTTCAGCCTCGATTTTTTTGCGGCTATGACGGCGACTGAGATCCGTCTCTTACAACCAACGGTAGTCGGTGGTGCGCATCCGGAGTACCAAAAAAGGCTCCCAGAAAGTATTGTGACCAAAACACTCAAATTCCCCGCCGTTTCTGGTGGTCTATTTCGCCAATTGCTGGCCGTGACCAAACTCTGGTGGCAAGCAAAGAATCTGCGTCCATTGATTGATAAAGAATCCAAACCGCAATGGGTAACCAATACGCCCCGCGCGCATTTCCTAATGTGGATGGCCAAAGCTTTTTGGCGTACCCCCGGGCGCTGGGTAGCGATTTTTCATGATTTTACGACTCGACCTCCCTGGCTCCTACGACTGATTGCTAAAAAGGCCGATATCCTGGTGGCCAATTCGATGCCAACCCGCCAATACCTACGTGATGTCTTGTACGAATCTCAGTACAAAAAAATTCGCATCATCGAAAACGGCGTTGATTTCGGCAAAGTTCCGCACTGCGACCCGCCAGAATCAATCGAAAAAGTACTGCATCTAGGTCGCATCGACCCTCGCAAAGGCCAACTACACACCGCGGAAGTAGCCGATCTGCTATTGGAACGCAATCCCGAGCTCTCTTTCACCTTGATCGGCAAGAGCGTGACCCAAGATCCTCGAACGACTGCCTACGAGGCTGAAATCCGAGATTTCATCAACAAGCGCCAACTCCCTAATATAAAACTGCCGGGCGCAGTCGAAGATCCTTTTGCACAGATCAAAGCACATGATGCCCTCGTCGTTCTCCCAACAGAGCCGGAAACTTTCGGACGCATCGCCGTCGAAGGATTGGCCTGTCATCGTCTCGTAATCGCCTTTGATCAAACCGGTCCGCGTGAAATCCTCAGTGGCTATCATCAATGGCTCCTCAAAAAAGGCCATCTCCCTGCTAACACACCAAACCCACTCCTCATCGAAGCCAATAACAGCATGACTTTAGCCGAAACCCTGGCTTATTTTGCTGATAAACCCCACGAAGCGGCCATCTACATACAGCACGGACGCGAATACGTCGAAGCCAACTATCACCTCCAAGAAACTAAGAAGCGGTTGGTAGAACTATTGGCCAGCTAGTCTACTTAGGACGATGATCGTCTAGCAGCGTAATATTTTCTCCCCCATTATCAGCAATCTGCTGAGATTGTTTCCAATTTGCGTACCCTCTAAGTGTCGGAGTGAAATCCTCTGGTTTAATTGCTTCGCGATCTAATACTGCAAAAATTTTATCAGTCACTCCACCATTTAGTCTTTCAAGATAATTGCTAACACTTAGGTCTCTCAGATCTTGGGTCCCATTAAGGGCTATTTCTTTCAAAATCTGCGTCGCTATTTCCATCCCCACCAAAAAACTCGGCAAGTATTGGTTGTCTGGAAAATGCTCAGAGATTCCCACTCGTGCGAAAATCTGCCCCAACTTTTCAGCTGCGTCCACGGCTTTATTAACTTCCACCGTTTGGTCGATGCCTTTAGTGTTTTTATAAAGGGCTCCAATGGATTCGTGCAGATGAGCAAGCAATTCAATTGTTTCTACGTCACCATCTGGATCATCGGTTCTCCATTCTCCTGGTCCAAAAGACAAGTGCATAAGAGTCACCAAAGCCTGCGCTGCTTTGTGACGATCCATATTCGATTCTTCAATGCTTCTCAACAGATGAATTAGTTTCGGTAAAAAATTAGTCGCATCAACCTGCTCTTGGTTTATTACTCTCCAGGTTTCTTTTGAAAAACTTGGACGTCTTTCAAATTGAAGGTCAATCTTTGAAGCGGCTGTTTCTCCCATCGTTTAGTTTTTTAGTGAAAAAAGTAAGTCAAGCAACCTTTACAGATCAGCATAAGCCTCCATGGCGGCCATTTGCGTAGCAAAGCCAGCACCAAATTGACTAAGGGTGGCCTCTTTTGTGGCTTCCACAAAACCTTTCGTCGTTTTGTAATCAACCGTTTCTGTCTGATCAGCCGATCGCGCAGCGGCAATCTCTGCTTGTTGTTTGTCTGTTAGAGAATCTGGGCCGTCTTCTTTGAGTTGAGCCGCAATTTTTTCAGCTTCTGCCTTGTCTAAACCTTGTAATACTTCACTGGCCAGACTCATCTCTCCAAGCCTAAAACTATTTAAGGCTTCTTTTTTTTCTGCTGTTTCAGCATTTTTTAGAACTGTTTCTTGTGATTCAGGAGCTTTAGCAATTTTTTCTGCTAAATTTTCTCCAAACGAT
>JAHDBZ010000017.1:0-9340 GCA_020630245.1 Candidatus Altimarinota bacterium | reverse complement strand
TTCTTGTGATTCAGGAGCTTTAGCAATTTTTTCTGCTAAATTTTCTCCAAACGATTCCGGTGCGCCTTTCAGACCCATGATTTTAAGTATTTATATCAAACGATTATACCACAGATAACGCAAAAAAACAACCACTTAACGTCATATCAACACCCGGTGTTCCAAAATTTCGCCACAAACCAAAACTTTTATACTTCTAAAAAGACCACAAAACACCGGGTGTTTAAAATTTTAGATCCACACCTTCCGCCAACATCTTTTGACTTTTGCTACGCAAGTCCCTACACTCGCCGAGCTACGCTCCCGAAGCCCGGGGGCTTTTTTTGTAACTGAGAATCGAAAACTTGATTTTCGTTATTCGAAGTTATCCCGGACTTGTTCCGGGATCTCATCAATCATAACTCTACTCAATGTCTAAAAAAATCGTCGTTCGTGGTGCCAAGATGCATAACCTCAAAAATATCGATGTGGAAATCCCGCGCGATAAACTCACCGTCGTAACCGGAGTTTCTGGTTCTGGGAAGTCTTCTCTGGCTTTCGACACCGTGTATGCTGAAGGACAACGGCGCTACGTTGAATCACTTTCGACCTACGCCCGGCAATTCCTACAACTCCAGGAAAAACCAGAGGTCGATAGCATTGATGGACTGTCTCCAGCGATTTCAATTGACCAGAAAACGGCGCCACGAAATCCACGTTCGACCGTGGGAACCGTTACTGAAATCTATGACTATCTGCGACTCCTGTTTGCCAAAGTGGGCGTCCCAAAACACCCGGAAACCGGCCGATTACTCGAGCGACAAAGCCCGGGGCAGATCGTCGACCACCTCAACGGCTGGGAAGATGGAGAAAAATTCATGATCCTGGCACCGATGGTACGCGGCAAAAAAGGAGAACACCGCGACGTTCTAGAACGTATCCAAAAAGCTGGATTCGTGCGTCTGCGCATCGACGGCCACCTGCACACGATTAATGAAGATATCGATCTAGAGCCAAACAAAAAACACCATATCGAGATCGTAGTGGATCGCTTGGTCAAAGCTGATTACAGTAAAACGAGCGTCGAGCTCAGCTCTGGTCAAAAGGTCGAAGAAAAAAATGACGACCGACTCCGCGTCCTCGATTCGATCGAAACAGCCCTTAACTTCGGTGAAGGTATCCTGATCGTGCATCGTATGGGAGACGAAACCGATCATCTTTTCTCCGAGCTACTCTCTGACCCAGAGACTGGTTTTTCTTTCCCACCGATTGAACCACGCCTGTTTTCCTTCAATTCTCCGCACGGCGCCTGTGATGCCTGTCACGGACTGGGATATCGACTCGAGCTCAACCGTCAGGCAACGATAAATCCAAAGCTCTCAATCCGCGAAGGCGGGATCCTGCCGTGGGCCAGTCTCGGGAGTAATTCTCAGAGCTGGTACTACGCCGTTCTGGAAGCCGTGGGTAAAAAGCATGGCTTTTCTATCGATGAACCAATGTCGAAGATCAAACCAGAGGTGATGGAAAAACTCTTCACGGGGTTTGGAAAAGAAGAATTTGAAGTAACGCTCAAAGGGGCTTTTAGCGGCAAGCAAACCACAACACAATTTGAAGGGATCATCGCCCAGACCGAAAAACGATTTAACGAAAGTGACTCTGAATGGGTTCGGAAGAAACTAGAGGAATTCATGATCGAGGCTACGTGCCAGGTCTGTAAAGGCGCTCGTCTCAGTATCTACGGACGAAATGTCTTTGTGGGAGCAGAAATGATCTTTGATGTCTGTAGTATGTCGATCCCAGAAATTCGCAATTGGATCCTCAGCGTTGAAACTAATGAAGAAAACGCCAAGATCGTCGAACCAATTCGCAAGGAAATCAGCGATCGTCTTAGCTTCCTAGAAAATGTCGGTCTCAGCTATCTAAACCTTGCTCGTACCGCCAACACACTGTCAGGTGGAGAAGCGCAGCGAATCCGACTGGCCACGCAGATCGGTTCGCAGCTGCAAGGGGTCCTCTACGTCCTCGATGAGCCGTCAATCGGTCTCCATCAGCGTGATAATGATCGTCTGATTACTACTCTTGAACATCTCCGCGACATCGGAAACACCGTTATCGTTGTCGAACATGATGAGGATACGATGCGCGCTGCCGATCACGTGATCGAGATCGGTCCCAAAGCCGGTGCCCATGGTGGAAACCTCGTCTACTCAGGGAATTTCAAAGACATGGAAAAAGCCGACACTGAAACCGCCGACTTTCTCTTTGGGCGCAAAGCCATCCGCACACCACGCGTCCGTCGTCGTCCTACGGGTTGGCTTGAGGTGCACAAAGCGCAGGAAAATAATCTGAAAGATGTTACGGCCAAGATTCCTCTTGGGTGTTTTGTCGGGATCACCGGCGTCTCTGGTTCTGGAAAGTCATCTCTGATCAACCGCATCCTCGTGCCGGTTCTCGCCCGGGAACTTAATCGCGCCAAAAAACCAGCCGGAAAACACGAAAAAGTCACCGGTCTCGAACAACTCGATAAACTGATTTCAATCGACCAATCTCCAATCGGGCGAACCCCACGATCAAACCCAGCCACTTACACCGGGGTCTTTACCGACATCCGTGATGTATTTTCATCGACTCCAGAGGCACGACTACGCGGTTACAACGCCGGGCGGTTTAGCTTCAATGTCAAAGGTGGACGTTGTGAGGCTTGTTCGGGTGACGGAATCAAAAAGATCGAAATGCATTTCCTCCCAGATGTTTATGTCCCGTGTGAAAGCTGCAATGGGAAACGTTACAATGATGAGACTCTAGAAATTACGTACCGTGGTAAATCTATCGCTGACGTTCTCGCTATGACGATCGAAGAAGCCACTGAATTTTTTGAAAATTTCCCCAACATTCACCACAAACTCAGCGCTATTAACGAAGTGGGTCTTGGTTATATCCATCTCGGTCAGAGCGCTACTACGCTCTCCGGAGGGGAAGCCCAGCGGGTAAAACTCGCCACTGAGCTCATGAAGAAGTCTACCGGAAAAACGATCTACGTCCTCGATGAACCAACGACGGGTCTTCATTTCTCCGATGTGAAGAAACTACTTTCAGTGCTACAAACCCTGGTCGACAAAGGAAACTCTGTGATCGTTATCGAGCATAACCTCGACGTGGTCAAATGCTGTGACTACCTAATTGATATCGGTCCTGATGGTGGGAAATTTGGCGGAGAAATCGTCTGTAGCGGCACGCCAGAAGAGGTAGCTCAAGTCGAAAACTCTCACACCGGAACGTTTCTTAAACGGATGCTGGAGGCATGATAACGATTCTCGGGCTTGGTTCTTTACTCAGTGAAGAAAGCGCTCGACGTACCTGTCCAACGCTACAAAATTTTGGACTCGCAACCATTACGGGTTATAAACGCATCTTTAACAAAACGGATTCAATCCTAGCTCTTAGCGGCAATTTGCCTACGGATCACAAAGCCTACGCCTGTTTAAGCGCTGTGCCTGATGATTCTGGCAACACTATGATAGTTTCACATTTTGAAATACCGGAACACGAATGGGCGCCATTAGTAAAACGAGAGTTTGAGTACCGCCTCCAGTCAGTTCCATTCGTAGACCTAAGAAACAACAATGCCGGTACCGGGATATTGTGTGTGGGTGATTATGCTAATGACGAAACCTGTGCCTCTGCTTTGGCTGATGACCCAGTACGAGCAAAGTTATGGGCTCAATTTCGTCAACAATACCCGTATGAACCTATGTGGCGTACGGATCTCTTACCTGACGCCAAATATCTCGAACGATGTCTGCAATACGCCCAAGATATCGGCTCTGAAGTTTATGAAAATTTTCTAGACACAACTTTCATTGGAACTGGAGAAAGCATTCGCCAATATTTAAACCAACAGCCACAGCACCCCACCGGCCACTAACGGCACCAGGATATTATCATCGATATAAAATTTTCCGATCCGCCACGGTATCGTCTCCATAAAGATAGCTATTGCTGAGGCCAAAAAAGCGGCCTGCCATGGCACGAACCACATGGCCGCCAAAGTTCCCGCCAGGATGCCCAGGGTAACTCCCACGACGTTTTTTCTTTGATTCCAAGGCACTTTCCCAATTTTGAGAGGCGCTGCTACGAGATGATTCAAACTATCCCCCACCGCCAATATCAGAATCGCTGCGTAGGCAATATTGATATGATTTTGACTGAAGATCAGCAGGGTCAAAAACACGCCAAAAAAATAATAAAACGCACCTCTTCCTGGGAAATCCTTGTCCCGTGGTCGATCAAAGAGGTTGAGAATCTCACTGATAATTGGAATTCGTCGGTACTGAGAAACGATCGAAACAATCAATCCCAAGATCAATGCCAAAGCGATAAATCGGAGTCGCAACATCCCCACCCAGTGAAAAAACACGACTAAAAATCCCGCAATAAAGTGAAAGCTCTGCCGGCGAAATTCAAGCTCTTTCCACAGCAGTCGAATGAGCTTTTGGTTTTCGGGTTGTGAGTAAATCATCCCGACCGCTCCCCCAAGAAATAATCCGCCCGCAATGTCTGAAGGAAAGTGTACCAGTTCGTAGACCCGAGACAGACCAACCGTCAGCGCAAAAAGCCCCCAAGCCATCCCCAGCCATTTGGAAATCCGCCAGAAAGGTATCAGCAATGCGAAAGCTACCGCGGTATGACCAGAAGGAAAAGCATAAGACTGGGCCTGAACTAAAGGTTCAAGTGCATAGGCGACATAGGGTCGCTCCACCGCAAACACAGATTTGAAAATATAAGCCGCAATTCCGGAGGTCACTACTGCAAACAGAGCGGGGACAAGTTTGCTCTGATGATCTTCGTCTCGCCACACTCGCCATAATGTAATCAGTGCAAACAGCAAAAGGAGTACATATACAAAAACTTCCGTCAGCAATACCACCCACTGATCGATCCAAGAGCCATGCAGTGGCAGCACAAAGGGTATAAAATAACGATCCCCCCACCACCCAAGCACGTACACGAGCACTCCGAAAAGCAACCACGCAAAAATTTCTTTCTCAGGAGTTTGGTAATCAATGCGTTTAAACGCCTTTTGGATGAAATTCATAGAAAAGTATTATGTAGTATGGGGTAAGTAGTATCGGAGGCTCTCCTTAATACTTAATACCTACCTCCTAATACTAACCAATAAATAGCCAGTCTCTAAATTTTCTCTACAATACTTCGCGATATGACAAATACCCAAACCGTTCTCACTCGTGGGGTCGCCGATGTGCTGCCCAAAACCGAAACGCTGGCCAAGCTCATGGACGAACGCAAAATCCGACTATATTTCGGGATCGATCCAACGGGTTCCGATCTCACACTCGGGCACGCAGTAGGACTCCGAAAACTGCAGCAATTTGCTGATCTCGGACATGACGTGATCCTGCTGGTAGGTAACGGAACGGTTCGGATCGGAGACCCAACGGGTAAGGATACGACGCGTCCGGTACTGACAGATGAACAGATTCGGGAAAATTTTGAAAACTGGAAGATCCAGGCTAGCAAAGTGCTAGATTTTGAAAAAATTAGAATCGTCTACAACGGTGATTGGCTCGATGCCCTTAGCTACGCTGACATCGTTAAATTATTGGCCAATGTAACAGTGCAACAACTTATGGAGCGCGACATGTTCCAACAACGCGTAAAGGCCGGGAAACCGATTCATGGTCATGAAGTTATCTACCCATTACTCCAGGGATACGATTCGGTCGCCATGGAAGTCGATCTCGAGATCGGCGGTACCGACCAGATGTTCAACATGATGATGGGGCGCACGTTGCTCAGAAATTACAAAGACAAAGAAAAATGGGTGCTTACCACGCCGATCATCAACGGTACCGATGGGCGCAAGATGAGTAAATCCTACGGCAACTACGTCGCACTCGCTGCAGAGCCCAATGATATGTTTGGTAAAATGATGTCGATCAAGGATGAAGAAATGCTCACTTACTTTGAAATCTTTACTGATGAAGATCTAACAGAAGTAGAAACGATGATTAAAAGCGATCCACGCAATGCCAAGGTAAAACTCGCGACGCTGATCGTCAGCTGGCTTCACGACGAAGCCGCGGCGGTTACGGCGCTCAAAGATTTCGAAGCTAAATTTGTGAAAAAAGAAACACCAGATGAAGTCCCGACTTTTACGGTTGGCGATATGGAGGTCGGTGTGCTTGATCTGATTACAAAGGTCTGCGGCTTCGCGGACTCAAACGGCGAAGCTCGTCGATTGGTAAAGCAAGGCGCTGTGAGCTTTGATGATGAAAAAATCACCGATCCAACCATCACCATCTACGTCGATGACGAGGCTAAACTGCTGAAGGTAGGGAAACGGAAGTTTGGGTGGATTGTGGGTTAATACCGATCCAACCAAAACCAACTCCAGTAATAAAGCAGTGCTAATAACCCAAAGAAACTGTACAGAGCAGGATCAAGACCTACCACGTGCTGCCAGCAGGTAATAACAATCCCAAGGGGATCATTTATGATATTCCAAGAATTATAACGCTCGATCAGGCCAATTCTTACACCAAGTGCGGTCAGAAAGAGTAAAACTATCGGCATCACGTGCCGTAGGCGCGCATCAAAGACTATGGACAACAGCTGACTCGCTCGTCGGGTACAGATCAGAAAAAACGGAATCCCCAGGGCTCCGTAGACAAAATACCCGAGATTCATCCAGGGATGATTGGTGCAACGGTGCAGAAAATCAAATTCGCAATAATCAGCGATGTGACGAGCATCGGTAAAGAGATAGGCGATATTGGGCAGAAAAAGCACAAAAGCTATGAAGATAAAAACAAAACCCAGCTGTTTTTGCCATGAAAATTGACTCCAGGGTTGCCGAAAGTGCTTCCACAGCACTTGCAACAGTCCAAAAGCGATCAAGACCAACAGCAAATTCCAAATGACACCAAAAATTCCCAGCATGTAAGTTTTTTATAAACAATCACACTTTAACCGTTCCACAAAAAAACGAAATCACTTGCCGAACACAATTTTTACTCTAAAATTTAGATGTGAAAAAAATATTTTGTCTGGCTGCTTGCTGCTTTCTGCTCTCCGCTCACGGTGAAGCCTTTTGGACTAACGCCGATAATCTCGAACGGCAGAGTCAGGTAATTCGTGTCGATCACCGTAATGGAAACAGTGAAATTACGATTGAGCAAGTCGTTAAAAATCCTACCAACACCGTCCGTGAATACCACTATCTCTCACCCGTAGAGGGCAATTACAATCTCTATCAGGACGGCACTGGTATCAAGTCTGAAAAATTAACCGGACCGGAGCTCTTAGAAAGACTTTGGTCATATGTCGAAACCGATCGTGCTTTACTCCGCCTGGGGAACTACCATGATAAAAATGTCTTTATCAGTGAACCTATCGCCATTAATCCCGGCGAATCTACACAGATCAAACTCAAATACCGCACTAAGCCCATTGTCACTCAAGGGGTAAATCTACTGCACATCGATGTAGCTGACCAGCTAGAAAGTGACCTCTTCGAGACAAGTTTTAACCTTGTAGGTGCCAATCGACACTTTCTACCGCCGTTGCATTTAGAAGGTGGCTTATTGACGCAGGACAATACCACCACTTGGTTACATGAAAGCAATAACGTTGTAAGTCACACACCACTCACCTTCCTCTGGTCTACGCAGACTAGCCCAAAGCTCAGTTATCGAGCGGCTGACTTTGACTATCACCTACAGCTCGAATCCCTCCCAGGGCCGCACAAATGGCAAACAATCACAATCCTCATCGACCAGTCTGGATCTATGTTTGGCGATCGTTGGGAGCAAAGCCAGACTGTCATCAAAGAATTTCTAAAAACTATGCCGGGCAGCACCAAGTTCCGACTTGGATTCTTTGATGACAAAATCGAGTGGTTTCACGAGCAACCAGTAAGCAATAGTGCGGCTGAGCAGAAAAAATTGTTTGATTGGTGGGGTACGCAAGTCCCGACTGGTCGTACTGACTGGAGCCTGCTCCAGGAAGTGCTTCGCGATCTACAACTCGATCAGGGCGCCCTCAGTAGCTCTGCCGGTTTGATCGTTGGAGATTTTTCACAATTTAGTATCCCTGATGAAGATTTTGGCAGTCTGAAAAGCTTCCGTCGGAGTCTACTACTAGATTTTGGCGACAACGACACAGCGGCCTTTTGGTCACGTTTTAATGACGGACAATACCAGACTCTGATCAGTCAGGATGAAAATCTCTCCCAATGGCCCTACCTCTGGACTCTCTGGCAACGACTGCATCTCCCAGAGACGGCTCCCAACAACGAAGCCCTACCAAAAGAAATCAATTACTTTACCCCAGACCAGTCTTTGCTTTGGCTGAGTCGCACTCCGTACAAGAGCGGTCAGACCGTGTCACCCACGGCTGATTTCATCCCACGCCTGTGGGCGGAACGACGCGTAGCGGACGATCTCCGTCGTCAGGCTCTAACTTCGATTGATGACGGGCGGATCTTACTTCTCAATGCTCTCATCCGTGGACTCGGTGTCAGTACCGGCGTTATTAATCCACAGACCGACATTCGCAGTGCCTTGGAACTCCCGTGGAACGAACTCTGGCCTCTGATCTGGGAACTCGAGTCCCCGTTGGCCAAAGCGCAAGATCTAGTGTTTGCACAGGCCAAACCCCTCTTCCGTGATGGGGACAGCTGGATCACCGCTGATTTTGCCGATAATTTCAGCATCAAATCCGGCATTGAAGTCGCACCTGGCTCCGTGGCCGAAAGACAGCTGTTTTATTTCTTCCCAGATATTCTGGGGATCCCCTTCTCTCTGGGCAAAGATGTGAGCTACTGTCACACGCAGCGCTGTGTCCAACTCGACCCCTATGGGGAAACGACTCCCGAGGAGACTCATAAACTCGACTGGCGAGGCCTCCTGGCGCCACACTGGGCCAATGACTATGTCCTAGAACTAGCCACTAAAAATATTGTCCCAATCGACCCATGGGGCGACATGCAACTCGATAAACCGGTTACCCGGGGAGAATTTATCGAATGGTTGGTCAAATGGTACTTTGGCACTGATTTCACCGAACGTACTGCCGAGATCAGCGATCCTCGTTTTTCCGACATCACAGACGAATCAACCGCCATGGCGGAGGCCATCTATCTGCTCCGCCGCAAAGGCGTCATTCAGGGCTATCCCGATGGCACGGTACGCGCTGACAAACCATTGGCCCGCGCCGAAGCAGTCAAGATCCTACTTGCCCTCGATGGCTTTGAACCGTCTGGGTCTCACGAAGGAGAACTCCCCTTCCGTGATATTAGTGGCTGGGAAGCCGGCTGGGTGGTCCAAGCGCAAAAAACCGG
>JAHDBZ010000016.1 GCA_020630245.1 Candidatus Altimarinota bacterium | reverse complement strand
TCAAAAAAGCCATCCAGTTCGAAGTTTCAGCTCGCGTCATGCAGATCTTGATCGAAGAGCAAGTTCGTGAAGCGGCACATCTCAAACGTTTACCAGCTCGAACCAAGAAATACTTAGGCCGACTTTATCGATTGGCCGAGCGATATGATGAGCTGTTACACTTAGAGTAGCACGGTTGACAAATTGCAAACATAAAATATAAGTCACTTAATTGATTTGCTAATATTTTATGGAAAAAGAAGGAAACGGTGTTAAGTTCGCAGAGACAGAAACTATGACGTTTATTGGAGAAGCATTTTCAAATTTCCTTGAAGAACCGGTTATAGATGTTCCCATGATGGCACAAATGCAAGAATATCTTCAGGACGAAGACAATCTAGAATATGTGTTAGATGCTTTTGAAAGCACACAAAGTAAATTTCAAAAATTACGTCTGGAGCTTACACTACAAGGTATACAGATTAAATCTAAGAGAGGAGGATCGTTTGACACCGGGGTAATGATTCAGAATGCAGAGAAGGCAAGACAAGAACTTGAGGTTAATAAATTCTTTTTCCAAGATTTTTACCGTCGATTGGGCAGTTCTGGAGACATAGAACTTGAAAGGGCTTTGCATGAAAAAGATAAAAAAAATCTCAGTTTAAAAGAAAGAAATATTAAATTAGAAAGAAGACTGAATAGACAGAAAAAAACGAACAAGGCCGTAAATTGGGTTTTAGCAAAATCATCCTTAATTAATTTCACAAAGGCAGGACTTGCTGCAGCTGTGGGATTGTTTTTTATAGACAAAATTACGACTTCGCCGCAGGAGCGTTGGGCAAATGATCAACGTGATCAAACTCGTCTAGAGAGGGTTCTAGAGATCCGAAATGTGGTTGAAAGTACATTTGAGTCTCTAGATGGAAAAGTGGATTTCCCCATCAATATTAAAGGAATCGAATTTCGACGCCTGAATGAATCAGTTGCTTTCGAAGATCAAGAATTGCTCAAGGAAGACGCAAACTATGGCATGAAAGGTGAGTATAATGGGGACTTATTGCACATTCATATTCGATATGATCACCCAAATATTTTTCTTGGAGAGAATGAGACGCTGCAAACAGATTATTCGTTGGGAAGCATTGAAGAGCTTGAGAATTGGTTAGAGATCGAAAAAGAAAGTATTGATGCTCGAAAGAAAAAAGAGGCGATCATAGTTGCTGAACAAAGAGCAAAACAAGCGACGATGGATAAAAAATTAAAAGATCTAGGTTTAGAATCGGATGGAACAATACGAATTGGAGAACTTGTATTTACGAAGTCTTCGGCTGGAGCTGTTGGGATACACGGAGGAGTCTCTTCATCTGGTGAAATTCGTTATCTTACTGACCATTATGGTTACAAACTAAGCATTGAAATCCATGAAGATGTCCCAGAAGAATTTCATGTGATAAATTCCAATCTTGAGTTGTCTGCTGTTGTCAAATCTCCGCAAGAGGTTGAAGCTTGGATACGGGAACAGCTCAATATTTTAGAAACTCGTAAAGATGGAGTTTGGGCTCAGATAAAAGTGTTAAAAGATGAAAATCTTTATGGGCGAATTATATATGGAACTGCCCGTTATAATATTAAGCCTTCACTAGAAGACGGAACTCTTAGTAGCAATGCAGATTGGCTTGAGTCAGGCGCTACTTTTCGTTTTGGACCAGTTAGGTCTCCACGAGCATTCGGTATCCAGGTTGCGCCACCACATGATTTTATTATCGACAATGAGAACTTTGGCCCGGAAATTACTCCAAGTCTCAGAAGAGCAATGACGCGCCGGCTTGATGATTAGCAATCAGTTAGAACAAATTTCAAGACTTGAATTGACATTCCCTGACAATTGGTAAAAATTCGCGCGATATACCGTTACGACGAAGTCCTTTCAGTGAATTATATGCTCCTGGGCTGGTCTGCACGGCATACAACCTAAAGGCTGACCGGAATAACTTTGATTCTGAGACGCACTATAACCCCCCCCACATGTCAAAAGCTAATACCGACGATCATTTCTTGGCACAGATCCAAAAAACCGAAGCTGAGGCGGCGAAGAAGCTAGCCAAAGCGAAAAAGAAAATTGCTGAGGGGCTAACTGCCTACGAGCAAAAGTTACAAAAAGGACTTGAAGCGAAGCTGGATAAAGCGCGTGAAAAAGCCAAAGATAAGCTCAAATCAAAACAAGTTGATGCGCGGGCATCTTACGAGTCTGCTATCGAAGAAGGCGACCGAAGCGTCAAACAACTCGAAAAAGATGCCGCTGGGAAGGTAGACAAACAAATCCCACTGGCTCAGACTTATTTCCTCGAGCTGCTTGGTTAGAAGATCTACACGTTAGGGCGCTAAACATTCATTAGCACTTTAGCAAATTAGCAAACTCACAAATTAATATATGAAAGCCGATCTACAAAAAATCCGCGTTACCGGTCTCCGTAAACACTACAAGCTCCTCATGCAGGAATTACATCGTGCCGGAGTCATGGAGATCACTCATAATGACAAGCTCACGGCTGCCTCAGCCGGGCACTATGATGATCATTACGGCGTATTTGATCTCGCGCGGATCCAGTTTGCGATTGATTTTCTCAAGCCATACGCTCCGACTAAATCAAAGATCGAATCAATGCTTTCGGGTGGAAAACTGGTAATGTCAGAAGAAGACGCCAAAGCTCGACTCAAAGAATTTTCTGGTTCATCAGAAACGATTATCAGCCAGTGTGAAGAACTCGAAGGGCACATCGTGCGTCTCGAGAACGAAATCCATAAGATCCCAGAACAACAAAAGTTCCTCGATACGCTGAGCGATTTTTCGGCAGAACTACAACCAGAGTACGACACTGAGCAGACCAAGACTTGGGTTGGTAAAGTCACACCAGATCAAGTGAAAGCTTTTGAACGTTCGCTGTCTGAGCTCTCAAACCTGGTTGACGTCGACCAGATCGGTCGAGAAAAACTCGCTCACTATTACCGAGTTACCGTGCTGCGCAAAATCGAATCTGATGCACGAGAAGTGCTGAATGAATACGGTTTTGAAAAAATGGATCTGACCAACGGATTTAAAGACTTTATCGGACAACCGATTCACGAAGTCAAAAAATCTCTCGCACGACGACTTACGGAACATCAAGCAGATCTCGAAACGTCTAAAGAAAAAGTAAAAGAACTTTCAGTTCATGTCGAAGATCTCAAAATTCTTTTTGATTTCAACTCATGGAGAAAACGGAAAAATGATCTGCAACATGACATCTTCCAGTCAGACCATGTCTTTGCTTTCGAAGCCTGGGGGGTGAATAAAGCCATGCCAGATCTCAAAAAATGGGTCAAAAATGCCTTTGTTGGAGAAGTCTCGATCGATGAAATTGAACCACAAGAAGGCGAAGAAGCGCCAACCTACCTCAAAAATAAATGGGGGGTTCGTTTCTACGAGCCACTCGTCGAGATGTACGGTCTGCCAAAAGCAACCGAGTTTGATCCGACACCATTTGTGTCATTCTTCTTCTTTATCTTCTTTGGGCTTTGTCTCTCAGATGTGGGATACGGAGCGATCCTTACTTTTGTATCTACATACTTCTTGCTCTTCGGGAAATTCAATCGCGCGGCTCGTGATGGTCTATTGCTGATCCTCTTCTGTGGTATCTCAGCGATGATCGGGGGAGTGATCCTCGGAGGTTACTTCGGTATGACGCCAGAACAGTTTCCACTATTAGCGGATCCGAGTCGTGAAGGATTCTTCTACGGACAACTCCTAAACCCAATGAGTGGCTCTGGTCCGATCCTTTTCCTAACCGTCTCACTAGCGCTTGGGTTTGTGCAGATTCTCTTTGGTCTCGGAGTCGATTTCTTCCAGCGTTGGAAGAACGGAGATATTGTTGGAGCTCTTGGTGATCCAGCTTCTTGGGCTTTCTTCCTGGTTTCTCTTACTCTCTGGGGGCTGGCTGATCTGATCGGTCTTGATAAAAAACTCATGGGGAACCTTTCTATCGTTGGGGCCGTCCTCCTTATGATCACGCAGAGTCGAAATCAAAAGAACTGGCTCCTCAAGCCTATCTTTGGGATCCTTGGTCTCTACAACATCACGTCTTATCTCTCAGATCTCCTGAGTTACTCGCGTATCATGGCCCTGGGGCTCGCGACAGGAGTCGTCGGGTTTGCGATGAATATGACGGCTGGAATTCTTGGCGATATGATGCCGCACTGGATTTTGAGCTTGATCATCGGGGTAATCGTGATCATCTTTGGTCACACGCTCAACTTCGGTCTTTCACTGCTAGGAGCCTTTATCCACTCGGGACGTCTCCAGTTCATCGAGTTCTTCGGTAAGTTCTACGAAGGTGGGGGAGTTAAGTTCAAGCCATTTAAACGTGAGGAAAAGTATCTCTATCTAGATAGCTAGAGTGCGAGAATGCGAGCTTGAAATGGAGATTCTTAGATTAACGGATACAGATCACCTAGGTCCTGTTTCAAAATTTTTGTTGGGCCCAGCACGTGAAGCACTTTCTACTTACTATACGGATCAACATCTGCAAGATTTTCATGATCCGAAGTGTTATATTCCCACTATTAAAACAGTTTTAAATCAAACGGAGCTGCCAATGACAGCCTATTATTTTAGTCAAGAGCAAGGGGCTATTAATGGAGCGCTTATAGGTCAGGTGATGGAAAATCCAGGAAGCAGTGATATAGTAGGTTTGATAGATATTGTGGCAGTAACACAAACTAAAAGAGGAATTGGAGGAGTCTTGGTAAATGCCTTTGAGCAGAATTTTAAAGACCAAGTAGCCTTCTTTGCTGCTTGGATTCGAGAAGATAATATGCCTAGTCAAAAATTGTTTACATCTCTGGGGTATCATCAAGATGGTGTACATCCAAATGATTCATCAGTTTTAGGGTACTACCGAGATTTATAAATCAAAGAGAATAAATTCATCCTTAATCCTTTGCTGCTCGCTGCTCACCACTCACGGCTTACTCTATAAAAAGTCACTTTTTAGTATTGACATTGGGGCCTATTTCTACAAAATCCGTGAGATTTAAATTTAACCCCTTAAATATCATGTCTGGAATTGTTCTTGCCGTAATTGGAGCCGCTATGGCCGCTGTCTTTGGTGGTGCTGGTTCATCTATCGGAATTGGTAAAGCTGGAGCCAAAGGTGCTGGTGTCCTTGCCGAAAAACCAAATCTGTTTGGTAAAATTCTTGTCCTTTCAGCCCTTCCTGGTTCTCAGGGGGTATACGGACTTCTAATTGCTATCTTCATCCTCTTCAAAGTAGGAATGTTCGGTGGTGCTGCTGATATCTCTGTAGAAGCTGGTCAACAACTCATGTGGGCTGGGATCCTTATGGGATTGGCTGGTCTTTTCTCTGGATGGTTCCAAGGAGGTGTAGTTGCCTCTGGGATCGGAGCTATGGCTCGAGACGAAAGCCTTACTGGTAAAGCGATCGTTCTCGCGGTAGTCGTTGAGACATACGCTATCTTCGGGCTTCTTGTAGCCCTTCTTATCGCTAATGCGGTACAGATTTAAATAGATCGCTAGAATGCGAGATTACTAGACACTAGTTTTCTTGCGCTCTAGTGTCTTGTTAAAAAGTTAATTTAAAACCCCTACAAAATGGCTTTAGCCGATATCGCTCAGAAAATCTTGGCGGAAATTGATCAGCAGATCAAAGGCCTTGAAAAAGAACTTGAAGCGCAGAAAAAAGCGCTCGATACCACTTACGCTGACAAAGAGAAAACCGCCCTGGTGGATCTCGATAAAAAAACCGAGAAAGCCCTGGCCGACGTCGATCACAAGATCGCGGCGATGGCTCGACAGGAAAATAAAAAAGCCATGCTAGGAGCGCGTCGAGCCGTACTCGACAAGGCGATGGATGCTTTCTTCCAAGCACTATGTGGCGCGGATAAATCAAGTAAAGAAACGATTTACAAGAAGCTTCTTGATCTCGTAGACGTCTCGAGTGGAGATATCGTAGTGGCTGCCGCAGACGAAGGACTTGTTTCTTCTTTGGTCAAAGGCTTTAACGTTAAGGGTGATAGCAATATCGCTGGCGGATTCCTGCTCAACAGTGGGGGCGCTGAAATCGACAACACTTTTCACAATCTCGTTTACTCGGTATACCGAGACGAACTAGAGATGTATTTTGCCAATCAACTTAAGCTGGTTGGATAAGACTAATATAGTATGACGGATTACTCTTTTATCACCGGTCAGATCCGTGCCCAGGAGTCTAAATTGCTGACTCAGGCACAGATTGATCGTATGGTTGGCGCCGAATCAGCCGATGAAGCCTTCGGAGTACTCGTAGAATCCAACTACGCTGAGTACATCGACGAATCGACAACGGTGAAAGATTTCCACCAAATCCTTGACCAAGGACTCTTTGAGACCAAAGAAATGATCCTCAAAGGCACCAATAACGACCAAGGATTGTGGTTTTTGTGGTTGCCGTATGATGTGAACAATCTCAAACGAGCGCTCAAGGCTCGAATCCTCGAAGGAGCGACAGAGCTTACTAATTTCACGGATGGGAATGGTTATTCTCGCCTGGGGATGATCGATCAACGAGAGATCGAAGACGTAGTATTTCGCAATGCGGCTCACCGACGGATCCCGTTTGTGATCCATTCAACCGTTCAAAATGCCGACAAGATCATGAGTGACAAAGGTGACTTTGTATTCGTAGAATACGCCCTGGACAAAGCTCTTGGGAAATTCTTCATGGATCTCCGTAATAACCGTATTAAACAGGATAATGTGTTCATCAAACGACTGGTACGACACTGGGTCGATGGCCTTAATGTCAAAAACCTGACGCGCGGCCTCGTTATCCGCGAAGAAATGCCACCAGAAGAGTCTTGGCTCGAAGGTGGAAACGTGGCGTACTTTGACGCGCAAAAGATTAAAGATACCGCCGGACTCCTGCAGTACCTCTCACGCACTAAATACGCTAAATACCTCGAAGAACTTGATGCGAGTGATGCTGAGGGACTTCTCTACAAAATCGAAAAAGCCACGGATGAGTACCTACTTGAGTACCTTCGTTGGGAAAATCTCGGCGCTTCACCAAGTCTGGTAATTCCGATTAGTTACTTCGAACGACGTCTGCACAACTCTAGAGTCATCAAGCTCATCATGTACGCTAAGATGAATGGCCTTAGCAGTGAGAAAATCTACCAGCAATTAGAACATTTGTAGTTGGGTAGCTGAGAAGATGAGTAGTAAAGTAGAAAAACATGCAAAATTATAAACTCGCGGTTGTCGGAAATGCCAGCTCGGTGCTGCTCTACAAAGCACTCGGGTGTGAAACGCATGCGGTTTACGACCTAGAAGAGGCTCGTGATACTTCCGAACAACTCTTCCGTGCGGCACACGATGATACCAACCGAACACCAGAATACGCCGTGATCTTCGTCGAAGAGAGCTACTATAAAGAATTCCCAGAGGATCTCATCGAGAAGTTCTCACGAAAAGCCCTTCCAGCCGTGATCCCAGTGCCTTCACCAGGGGAGTCAGATGGTGATTTTGCCAGTCAGCGACTGCGAAAAATCGTCGAACGGGCGGTCGGAAGTGATATTCTCGGTTAAGTTGCACCCTCCGAAGCGTTAGCGAAGGATGGGTAGGAAGTGATATTTTGGGGTAGACTACTTAGTCTCGCCTTCAGTTTTCCAGAGCGGAGCGTAGTATTCGTTATTTTTGAGCGTCGTATTTTCGATACCCATTGTAAGTACAAGTCCCTTGCGTGGAGCCGCGAGTTGATGCGGGTTGAATTGTTCGAGATCGCCTTCACGTTTGTAGAGGAAAATGTTCGATGCGTCTTGACCACTGGTGAGTTGTGGTGATACCAGCTTGGCCCACCATTTGTTTCCATCGGCGTCTTCGGCAGCGGCGTAGATCACACCTGCGGCATTTGGTTCATCTCTAGGAGTTGGAATAATTTCCATCTTGGTAAGTGGCGCTGACGGATTGAGGACGGCATTGAGCGTGTTGGTCTTAGTCTGATTGGTCGTCTCAGAGTACTCCACAGGGCTAAAGACGGCCCCGACTGGCAGACTCGCCATACGTTGCCACTGTTGTGATTGGTAATTTTGTAGGATCCTTTCACTGAAGTTCCGCATACTGGCATTGGCTTCGAGAGCCATTTCGAGTCGCATACCTTCTTCGAGGCTCATACGGTGCGGGTTTTCTGTAAGAACTTTATCGACACCAATCTCCTCTTGTCGTTGTTTAATGTTAATTTTCAAAGAATCCAGCATCGGTTTAGCAAAAGCCTCCAGGTTATCAACCATTGGGAACGTAAAACCTTCTCGTTCTTGGATCATTGACTTCCAGCCATTGATATCATTATAAACATCCTGGATGTAGCGCATGAAAGTCGTGAGACTAGTCTCTAGACTCATCCCGCTGCCTCCTCCACCGTCACCTTCGGCACCGCCATTACTGTCGACTCCAGCACCTCCACCAGCAAAGCCGCCAACGATGCGCCCCTCTCCTTGGATGTTAAGTGCTCCGCCGGTAGATTCTACTACTCCAGCCGCTGTTTTTTCTCCGGCTTTCACAGTTTCCACTTTTTCATTAATATAAGGTTCGTCAGGAACAGCTAATAGCTTTGCATATTCAGCACGCGCTTTTCTGATCTGATCAGTCTTTTGGCTGAGAGTCTGAGCGAGAGGGTCAAGATTAATAATAATATCTAGGAAAGTTTCTTTTTCAGTCTGAGTAACCTGATTAATAAGTGCTTTCTTGTCCTTTGTTTCTAGATTTGTTTCGCCTTTTTCATTTGTAAGTCCTAGGATTTGCTTTAGAGCCGCTATATTCGCAGGAAGAGATTGGAGATCCTGTAAAATTTGATTCACTTCTGCCTTTTTTGCCGGATTTACTAATTGTTCGGCTAGATTTGGTATGGTTTGAGTCACTAGATTCATAGCACTGTCGACTATTCCTTCGGCTTGTTTGAGAAGCTTAGCCCGCGCAAAAGGCGTATCTCCTTCAGAGATAGATCGTGATTCAAGTCGGGTTGTAATGTCTTCTTCTTTATCCCGTAGGTATCCTTTGAGATAGGCGAGAGCCTCCACGTTCATACTCTTACTTGGATTTTTCGAATTTAGGAGTTCTTTGTTGGCCAGGATGTACTTGGCAACTTGTGCGAAACGCTCCATTGGGCTCCGGTTAATACTTCCGACTTTGCGTTGGAAGACCTCGGTTTCTACATTGATATTTACCGGATGAGACTGGAGGGCATCGATGAGTTTATCGGTAACCATGAGTGTTCCTTGTGTTCCAGCTGGAATATCTGTTTTCGGAGCACGCTCGATTTCAATCTTATACACCTCATCTCGTAGACCGTTGAAGCTGACGTCTTTGTAGACTTCTTCCTGTTCGGCGTGTCGGTCACGGATATCATTGATATGACGTTCATTGGCCTTGTGAACGGCCTGGATAGCCGGCATATCAAGAGCATTATCGAGATAGAAGCTATTGAGAGTGTCGAGTAGGTTGATTTTACCGCTTTTGCCACGGCCTACGTCAAATTCTTTACGCCAGTTAAACCCTTGAATCGTAGCTTGATTGCTACTAAGGAATTCTTCTGGGTTTTGTAAGACTTCGGTTGTCATGCGCCAGAAGGCGGTAGATTTCTCGGTATCGCCTTGCTCGATCCACATTTGTTGGGCGCGGAGCATACGGGCTTGGATATTTTCCACCTTACGAGATTGTACTTCACGAGCACTACGGATATTGGCCTTGAGCTGGGCGACTCCTTTTTCCATCTGACGACGGAAAATGCGAGCCTGAACGGTTTGTGGTCCACGATTAGTCCAAAAGAATACGCGACGAGTAAATTTCTTTTTCCAGGTTTCTTCCGCTTCATTACGCTGACGCATTTCACTTTCAAATTCATCGAAATCAGCGCGGGCTTGTGGCAGGTAATTATCGAGACCTCGTTCGATAACATCTAGTGCAAACAGTGACACATTGTCTCTCTTCCCTTCATTTACGGCATCTAGCGTCTCTGACAGACTGTTGTCCAGAAAGTTGTAACTGAGTTGATTATAGAGAAGTTGGGAGTCTTTATTGATATCAATGGTCTGACGCATTGATTCGCGCAGCGCGTTGTACATTGGCCCTTTAGAGGTCATGACTCCATCCCACCACTTGAAAGGATTTAAACCTTCGACCATGGCTTTGTCAGGAAAAAACCATCTTTCAGTGGGTGCGGAAAGATTGTAAGTACTCGAATAAAGCAAACCATTAGCCTCACGCTGACGGGCAATTGCGTAATCTCCAAAGCGATCAGTAACGATACGATTGTTTTCGGCTGAAGTAACGCGATCCTCCACTCCTACACGAGTTCGATTTATTGCGCCGCTAATGCTGGCATTAAGCGGTGCTTGGTCCGCTGATCCGTCCATGAGATTGGCAACCCGAGAGAGTACATCAGGACTGTTATGTTCTGGAGAACGATCAAAAAACACCCACCGGCCCGGCGTCTGCGTCGGTTGAAGTGAGCGTTTTAAGAATTTCATGTTATTTTTATAGTATTTTTATCCAAAAAGTCAATATTAGAGTGCAGCTTTGAGCGCAGCGACTTGGTCGAGTTCAGCGGCATGTTCAGCGGTTTCGGCTTTGACTCTAACGTTTTGGTTGTAGGTGTTTACGTCTGTTTTAAATTTTTCAGCGGTGGCTTCCATCTCAGCGAGGCCGGCTTGGACAAAACTTTCTTTGGTTGACGTAGCCGGATTGGTCTCTCGTTGGAGGTTGGTTTCCAGCCATTGAACTTGGTCAGCGAGAAAAGCGTTTTCGGCCTCGATGCGCGTGCGTAGCAGCTTAACAATTGCTGAAATCTTGAGACCAAGATCGGGGGTGATGCCTTTGGCCTCGATAATAGCTCCGAGGATTTGCTGTCGAGTCTGGACAGGAATTGCCTCACACTGACTAAACCACTGTAGGAAGTTAACGATATCGGTATTGAGATTAGACATTAGATCATTTGGAAATTAAAGGCCATGCCCATCGTCCCAGATTTTTTGGCCGGAGAAGTGGCACTAACTCGGTTCTGGATAATACAGTTTTTGTATGGATCACCCTCTTTGACGGCTGGTCCGAGCAGGGTGATAGTTTGTAGACCACTTAGAGCGGTTAACTCGATACCTTTGTCAGTGATCTGATTGATGCGGAAATTTTTCTTTGTGCTGCCTTCTAATTGTTTCGGGAACTCTAGATCAGCACTCGCGGCGAGATCTTTGAATTCTATTCTGACGCGTGTTCCGACGTGCATTTTCTTGAGCAATTCAAACTGATCATTGGCTTCCATTTGTGACAGGTAGGTGCTTTCGAGATCTGTACTAAAGCTATCAAATAGCTGATCTTTTATCCGTTTGTTGAGAGATTTCGTGACTGGAGAAACGCTGGCTGATGGGGTGAACGTGGTGCTTTTCCAAGTGGCGAGCTGAGTGTCCATCGTGGCGAAGTCTGTGAAGCTAGAGAGTCCTGGCTCACTGTCTTCGTATGTTTTATATCTTTCCAGAGCTTTGCGCTTGATGCTTTGGAGCTTGGCAACGTTTGCAGTTCTGGCGGTGTCATTGTCGTATTTTCCAGTGGCAGGGTTTCCGATAGTTGCCTGAATAGTCGCGATCGATGCGTCGGCTGGTATGACTACGTCGTCTCTTTCTTTTTCAGCTGTAGTTTTTTCTTTTTTCCATTTAGCATGGGCGACTTTTTCACTGTGCCATTGGTCGGCTAGTTTGGTTATCTTTGTGGCATAGTCATTTAGCTTACTCCATATATCGTCTAGAGTTTGACGATCTTTGTCTGGAAAAGCATCTTTGACTCGCTTATAACTCTCGAATCCAACTTTGCAGTCTTTATCAAAATCGTATGCCGTCGTTACGAAACCTTCAAAATGACTGATTCCAGTACTGATTTTCAGAGACTGACTTGTCGTAAGGCAATCCTCTAGCTGTTTATTGAGTCCCGTGGTTGGATTGTTTACTATATCAAACTGCGCGATGGCTTCTGTATTGTCGTACTGTTCAACCTTATTAGCGCTGCTATCGTCAGCCGCAGTAACCCAGTCGAGCAGACTTTGTAGTGTTGCTGGAGCGAGGTGACTCGCATAGCTGGTCGTATTATTCAGGGCTTCGACCAGGTAGACGAGTCGAGCGGTGTTAGTCAGGAGGTCGGATTTTTTAACCCCAGCTGGGAAAATGTCTTCAACGTTTACTTTGTTTTTGCGGAGATCTTTCTCGATGGCGCTCACCAGGGCAGGTATTGCTGGCGCATTGTCTGGATTACCTTTCATGCCAGTAAATTCTGGCAGGGTGATAACGTTTTCGAAATGGTAGTTTGAAACTTTTTCCAGGTAGTCTTCCTGGAGTTGAGTCGCTTCAATGAGATCCTTCTGAGCGTTGTAGTTCTCGGTAGAGTTTTGTCGAAGACTAAGCCCTTTTTGAATGAAAGGTAGATTTCGAAGGGCTTCCACGAAATCAACTTTGTCCTGATCGTTATTAGGTACGTTGAAATGTGTAAAATTAACACTGGCAATGTTAGCCGCGTTGATATTGGTTTGGGCTTCATTCCAGAGATTCTGTTTTTGGTCTGGTGCAATGGTGGCGTTCCACTGTGTCTCAATGCGAGACTGCATGTTACTGACGCGCGCTTCGGCCGAGCTCTGGATCGTGTTGGCATTATTTGTCAGGCGCGCAAACATGTCATCGAGACGATTGTCGACATTTTGTTCAAATCTTTGATAGCGAGTGTCTGCATGCCAAAACTTATCCCAAAAGCCAAACTGCTCTAAAGCTTCTTGGTTAGTGGCTTTCTGTTTTTCCCATTCGCTCGTGGCTTTGGATTGTGCTTCCTTGAGAAAATTGACATAGCCTTCGGCGACAGTCGCTGATAGGGCGGTATTGGCGTTGATATTTTGGATCCGGGCGAGAACATCACCGCGGCGTTGGTTCCAGGCGAGCGCTTCGAGCCGCGCGCTGGAACTTTGATTAAGGCTGCTGACGTACTCATTAGCGGCATTGGTAAGGGTGGTCATGACGCGTGACTGTGTGTCTTGGATCACATCCTGCACGTTCCGTGGTCGGTTGCGAGTCGTTTCGGTATCGAAGAAATCAGCCAGGCCGTCCACCCCAGACTTATTGACTTCGTTCTGAGCTAGTGCCTGTTGTCGTTCCAGACGGGTATCGTTGTGTCCCCCCGATAACTGTCCGTCATCTGGATTTCTGATTTGATCAGCGTGTTCGTAGTTTTTGAGTTCCGCCATGATTTTTATGCATAAATCAGATTATTATACCAGAAAAACACGAAAAACACAAGACTCAAATGAATAAAAACACTTAGAAATAGCGCTCCTTTCAGTATGTCGAAAGGAGCACTTAATTCTCGGGGAAAGACGCGCCCTAGGGCGAGCCGTATTGAAGATTAGTGCCGTAACCGTGAGTTATAATATCCGGGTTTTGCTTGATCGTAGCGGGTGTTACCTTTGCCCAATTCAATGTACGGGCTTGTGGAAAGCCCGCAACAATATTATGGGTGTTACGGACTTCGAGAGTAGCGAACCACTCCGTCCGATTGCCAGAAGTGACGTAATAGTACCAGATGGTGCCTCCGTCGCGGAAATCCAGATCGGTAACCGTAAGTTGGCTACTTCCAGGGAAGTTTCCAAACGTAGCAGCTACCGCCTTTAACCGACCGCTTGGCAAGCGTTCAAGTTTTACTCGACCAGCGTAGCTGGAAGGCGTGATGGCCTGTTGCACAAATTTTCCTGGATTTGGCACTGGCGTGCTTTGGTTCCCGGCACGTGGCCAAAACAAGAACCAGCCTAACACAATTAAACCGAGCACAATGGCTACTGCGTGTTCCACGCGTAAATTATATGGCATGATGATATCCTCATTATTGTCCCCGAGAGTAATACTCTCCGGGGAAGATTAGCAAAAACACATGCCGAGGCATGCGGTAGACTACATTCCGGCCGGAAAAAGTACTACTCGAGAGACAAATAAGGGGTGAAAACGACAAAGAGCTTTTTTAAATATATATTAAAATGAAAATTTGTCAACAATTTATCAAGCTCAAAAGTGCTCAGAAAGCATTATTTTCTCTGTGTTTTAGCTCGTACGTTCGAGTCGAACGGTTTTACGATTCAGTCTTTGGGTAATAGCTACTTCGTAGGTGTTTTTACCAATCGTTATTGATGTAGATGGAGCACCTGGGGCTACGCTGATGGACTTACCGCCTTTCGGGGTAATCGTGGCGATATTAGTACCGCGATCGATAGAGACTCGGGCGCCATTGCTACCACCGATGGTGTAGTCGACGTTGGATTTCATACCACGCAAGTTGACCGCATTTCCGACTTTAAACCCATTCGTGGAAAAATTTATTTTATTTTTACCAGAAAGTTTGAGGTCGGTTTTAGCCTTTGGGGCAAGATTGTTCTGTTTTGGTTTTAAGTTGGGACGCTTTAGACGACTTGGATTTTTGGTGATAGTGAGATTGGTGTCGTTTGCGAGGCGGACATTGTCACCGTCGATCTTAACGGGCTTAGTTTGCCCTTTTGGGATGGTGTCGACGACCTTTCCATTTTGGCGTACGACGATGTCACCATTGGCTTTGCGTTCGATTTCACCGACCTTGCGACTGAGTTTGTACAGACCCATGGTTTCGCCTTTTTTAAATCCAGACACCTCCATAGGACGATTATTACTGAGTCGTCCATAGCGTAGATTTCCATTCGTAGTGAACATTTCATTGGTACCGCGATTGGCAAATGAGGTCTGACTTGGGCTCGGTTGAGGTTTGTTAGGTTTAGTCTTTGGACTTTGTTTGAAAGGGTTTTTGAGGTTGGGAGTTTTGATCCATTTCTGGAGTTGTATTCGCCCACCCGCAGTTTGCATAGCGTTATCAATAGTGCTGAGGTTTGGTATGTTTCTTTTGCCCAGCTTGGCCTGTTTAACAGCAAAAGAGTTAAATAAGGCGCTGAACATAAATTGCCGAGCAAATTGTGGGTCAGCAGGGTTGATCTTTCCAGTGAGTACGGCCGTCTCGACGGCACTAGCTCCTCCAATGATACCAGCTTTGGCACTGATTCGTGTACCAGTACTGAGTTGATTAATGCCGTGTCCGGCGTGACTAAAGACTTGCAACCGGCGCATTACAAACATGCTGACTCCATTAGCGGTCATTAGTTTTGGATCCCACATGTTTTCATTGAAGTTCTCGATGAAGCCACTGCCGTTACGATAGCTGTCTACACCAGCACGAGAGAGACTGTAACCGGCTTGAGCCCCAATAGTATCTCCAAGGATTCCCATACCGGCCACATAGGCGCGTCGACCGCGACTGGCTCCAGCCAGTGCTTGTCCACCGAGAGCGGCTCCGCGAAGGATCCCTCCTGCGACCAAACCGGTTCCGAGTGTAGCCACACCAATCACTGCTGTGATCATGGCTTCCTTGAGAATGGTGCGCTTGGTGTCATCAGCCAGGTCAAACCAGCCGATACCTTTCATGTCTTTGTATTCTTTAACCAGCGGGTTATCCATATCGAGCGCTTTATCTCCGATGAGAAATTCTAGTTCTTTGCCACGCATGACTTGGTCTATGGTGGCTTGGCGGGCTTGCTCGATTTGCAGCGTGGTTGGATCTTCGATACCCATGTCCTCTAAACCTTGTCGCAGATCATAGTCACTGAGCTCGTTGCTGAGCTCTTGGCGCGCACGGTCGATCTTTTTCTGCACGTCACTGCTGATCGTAGCTTGTGAGACTTCCGCTTGTAGGAGTTGTTCGTAAATTTGCGAGGCCAGGGCTGTGTTTTTTTCTTTGCGAGCTAGCTGAGCCATGGCATGTAAGCGATCTTGGTGATCAGATTGAAATTGTGCCGTATCTGATATCTCAAGGGCTGGAAAATCCCTTTGGAAATTTGCAAAAGAGGATTTAAGTCTATTGCGAGCTTTGTCTAGTGCTGGAGTTGCTATAGATTTATTCATGACTTGATCGAGAGTCTTGTTCTCTTCTTGCATGATTTGAGCAATTACTCCCAAATTTTTTTCTACTTCTTTCCCTTCTAGACCGTTAGCCATGAGGAAATAACTAAACAGAGTAAAGTGCTCGGCGCCAGCCTGTTGCTTCATAAAGTCTGCGTAGGCTTCTTGGATCATAGGTTCATCTGACTCTGCAACCCAGGCTTCAAAATTAGCTGGATCTGCCAAAATATCCTCTGCGTACTGATTAAATTCTTGTTGTTGTTCTGGTGTGAGTTGTTCGAAAGCAAAGTAGTTGAGAAATTGAAGTTGCTCATCGACATCTAGATCCTGGTATATTTTTTCAGGAGACAGCGCTTGCCCACCTTCAATCCCACCTAAAATTGTGGTGCCTTCTCGCGATTGATTTTCGACTAGAGATGGTAGCACGATTGGATTTGCAGTTTCGGGCGTTGTTGACGTCGCTGCGTTAAGCGTCGGTCCCGTGACAGTTTGGTTGTTTGCCATAATGGGTCCACCGTTATTGGATACATTGGTCATAATCGGTCCATTTTCAGATTGAGCGTTTGTCATAATTGGACCGCTTTGCTCAGCAACATTAGTCATAATAGGCCCTCGCTTTTCAGGAAGGCCTTTTTGTAGCGATTCTTTTGACGGTGTCGGATTAGCTGGCGGTCGATACAACGGTATTGGTTTGACTGGAGGAGTTGGTATTACTCTTGGTTTTGGTGCTGGGGCCACTGGAGGTGTGTAAGACGCTGGTGCAACTGGCGCTGGAGGAGGTGTTTGGATTGGAGTTGGAGCATAGGTCACCGGTGGGTGAGTCGTTTCATGCACAAGCCGACCCATGTGATGACGGGTTTCTACGATCGTGCGTTCACGGCTGCTCGGCGGGAATCGCTCATCAAAACTCTGATGAAATTCGTCTACATCGCCTCGCTCCCGAACCTTGCCTTTGCGGTCGTTATCACGGTTGTAGGCGTCTCGAATTCTTTCTAGAGCGGCGTTAAGGTTGGTACGGTTTAGTTCTCCGCGTACGCGAAAGGCCCGATCTTCAAGTCTTAGTTTTTTCATGTAAAGGACGTATGACTCTCCTGGAACGATTTCTCCAGATTTTTTCATAGTCACGTCATTTTCTTTTTTGAGATAGACGCCAAAACCACGTTTGAGCTTAGCAACTTTTACATCACGACCGCGATCGAGTTTGTCCTTAATCTCTACAAAAGGATCTGGGATATCACTTTGGCTCACGGTCTCGTGGTGATGGGGGATTTCATGATAGATGAAATGGGCGCGAGTATCGTTAGCCGAGAAGGTTGGTTTAAACTTCATTTTTTACGTAAAAATCTAAACATTATATCACAAAAAAGCCCTTCTGTGAAGAGCTCTTGAGTAATTATTGTTCGATAATATTAGTTGCTAATCCGATTGATAATACCTTGTTCGATTCGTTTCACCGCCATGTTTGCTGTATCTTCGTTTAATGGTTCGGAGGCAATCCCTATAAACGTTGGTGTCCCATCAGTACGATTTCCTTTGATATTAAAGGTACCGTTTTTAAATTCTACTGTAAAGCTGTCTGCATCCAATGTTTCTGCTTCATAGGTGTCAGACCCTAATACCTTATCAGCCGCTTCAATAGCTTTGTTAATGTCGCGTTTTTTACTTTCTAGAGTCCGAATTTTCCCTTCCATGCGACGCACATTGTGATCGGCGCCCATAGGATCAAATGCTCGCCGTCGTTCTTCTTGTCTGATGTTTTGTCGCAGTCGATTAATACTGCTGTTGAGTCTTCCACGACTTTGTTCTAGCGTTGCTTTTTCGACCTTTTCTGCAGTTTCTGGATCAGTATTGACTACAGGATCTGCTGTTTCTGGTTGAGCCTCCCAATCCTCATTGAGGACTTGATTTACTTCTTCCATAGCTGTCGGATCATTAAGAATCGCCAGAACTTCCTTGGTGGTTACGCCCATGCCAGCCATTTTTTCTGCCGTGAAGATGGTGACCGCTTCGAACTGACTGTGAACCTTAGCAGCAATTGCTGTCCCGTTCTCAATCGGGAAGAATCCTTTATCTTTATCAATAGCTTCTTGATTCATCCAGTCTCGAAAACCCGAAGAAGTTTGTTCGACTCGGCGTTTAGCCCAATCAATGACCTCTTGTCTTTTTGGGTGTTCATTATCTTCAACGGCTTCATCCTTTTTTTCTGTAGCGCCTGCTTCTAACATCTTCACAAGAGCCGCGGCACTATCTGGTCCTGGGATACCGTCTTCGGCAATGTAATCATCCGGTCCAGTGGCGTATTCTAAATTGTATTGAGTCTGTAGTACGTTTAGAGCCTCGGCTGATTTTTGTCCCCAGACTGCATCAACAGTTACGGGTTGTCCAAGCATTTTCATCGCTGATTGGTAAGCCAGAGCGCTTTGGGCCCCGTTCACTTCGGCTGAACTTGGTGGCGCAACGTCTGGTCCATGATCCTCATCGTGAAAACGAGTGCCCGCATTATCGATCCCATCGTTGTATTGATTTGGCACTGATCCTTTTAGCAAGGCAATGGCTTCATCACGAGAGACTTTGTTGTCGGCCAGCACATTGTCTCGAATGCTATCGAGCTGTTCGTGCGTCCATTTTTTAGCTTCTCGTTTTTCTGAGTCTGCATTGATACTTTCGTGTACTTCTGCGTGATCAGGTCCCGCGTTAAAAACAAATTGAGTCGTGCCGGCAGCCGTGTGATTCCAGAGTTTTTGCATGATTTTGTAATCGATAAATCAGATCATTGTAACACAAAGTGCGGCAGATTGCAAATCAGATAGAATGCGAGAGAGCGAGAATGCTAGAACACGAGAGAAGGACATACCACCACAAGTAAGATGGAGGGTTAGGGAGTGAGGGGGTTAGAGGGTTTTAAGAAAGTGATTGTAACATTAAAACATTGCAAAATCGTAACATTAGAAGGCGAGATTGCTAGACACTAGAGAACTAGAAAAATCAATCGGCTACATTCCACCTGCCACATACTACATGTTTACACCGGGAAATACCCCAGCCGCTTCGCAATGTGCTGTTGGGTCGGCGAGAGCTGATTGGCAGCGACTTGGTAGGCTTTGTGTTTGACCTCAGCGATGATGCCGTCCGGGTACATTTTATCGTAGACGGCTTGCATCCCGATGAGGACGCCTTCGAAGGCAGCGCGGAGACTGGTTTCTTGGGCGATTTCTTTTCCGGCTTTTTTGGCCATGTCGCGTCGGCCTTTTTTACTGGCGAATTTCATAGCAATTTTAGAGGTTAGGCGTAGACCACCTTTAAGCATGGCTCCCACACCTGCAACTATTAGCCCTGGGATTGCAGGTGCTCCACCCGCAGCAGCGCCGATACCAGCTGCAGCCATACCACCGACCATAAGTGCATCGGCGGCCCCACTGAGATAGAGATCGGCAGTCCTGGCCCATTTTGGCCCGGCCATTTCGTCATTACGACGTTCGTAGGCTTCCATGGTTCCATAGATAGGGATAATAGATTCGGCCAGCATTTGGCGGAATTGTTGGCTACCGAGACTTTCAGCGGTTTTTTCCCAATTACCAGTCCGCATGCCATCAAAGACCTCATTAACGGTTAATCGTAGCGCTGCCAGCCGACCATGTCCGACCATCGAGACGCCTGGGACGCGTTTGTTACGGACTTCGGATTCGACGGTGGCGCGGTCGAGAGTCGGGGAGTTAACGAGTTCTAGATACTTTTGTCCGGCTTGGCTCGTGAAACGGCGCATACGTTCGGGTTCTTTCATCATTTCTCTCGTTTGGGCAAAAGACCGCTGGAAATCATTGCGAGCTTCGATGATTTTGGCGCGCGTAGCACTCGGAGAGAGGACGGGGTTGGTTCGATAGGTTTCTCGGACTTGGCGGGCGCCATCGATGTTTTCTTCAGCGTTTTTGACTAATTCTTCAGCATCTTCGATGGTTTCTTCAGTTTGGCGAATGATCGGAGTCGAGACTTCGACAACTTTGAAGACTTCTTTTCCGGTCTTAGTGTTGGCATACCAATTAACCCCAAGCTTGAGAATCGAGGTTTTAATTTTGCCCCAGAAACCCAATGATTCGTCTTTCCATATCTCCCCATAGCTTTGTTTGCGAAGATCATTGAGATATTCAAGTTTTTCGACTTGGGTCATTTCAGACAGACTATTGTCGGTCAACCAGCCAAAGATCTTACCCGATAAACCGCGTCTCTCAGTAACGGCTTCAAGTTTGGTGAGACTCCGATCGATCATCTCTTCTTGTACTGGGCTGATCTCAGGATCGTCTAAGACTTCTATTTTTTGGGCCTTGGTCTTTTTTCCACTGGAACTACCGCCCCCTTTTCCGAGACTGGTTTCTTGTCCAGCTTCAGGATCATTGTCATTGGCACCTTCGATCTGGTTATCGTTGCTAGTTTCGATGCGGTTGTCATTGGCACTGTTAATCGATTCGGCCTTGTCTTTGAGTGACCAGTTGACGAATTTGTCCACGACCGAGCTATTAGTGGGGGCTTCGTTGGTTTCGTTGAGTACTTCGGCAGCCTGACCGGCTTGCAGACGGTAGATGCGTCTGAAAGCGGATTGGCACGATTGCTGAAAATGTATCAAATGTTTCATGTCTATCGCGCCATTATAGCAGATTTGACCCTGAAACTCAATGATCAGTGTACGATTCTTTTCGGGGGATTATTATTTGCAATTGTAATACTTATGTAATACAATTGTAATACTTTAATAATACTTTTGTCATGAATGTTGCGCTCAAAAAAAGTGGAAATAGCTTTGTTATTCCGGTTCCAAAGGCGATATTAGAGCTTTTTGGTTATCAGGAAGGTTCAAAATTTGAAATACATACAGAAAATGATCAAATGGTGATCCGAGCCAAGGATACTCGGAGCCAAAAATTCGAGGCTGTAGCTAATAAAGTGTTGTCGGAAAACGAAGATTTATTCCGTAGTTTAGCGGGGAAATGATTTACTTTCTTAGCCTAGAAGAAGTTTTAAAACTACATGATCGTCAAATAGAAAAATTTGGTGGTAGTGTTGGGATTCGTGACTTAGGCCTGCTAGAATCTGCTTTAGAGGCACCGCAAAAAGGGTTTGGAGAAGATTATTTTCATGCATTTCCTTTTGAAATGGCCGCAGCCTATCTTTATCACCTCAGCAAGAATCATCCATTTGTGGATGGTAACAAACGTACAGCGACTGATTGCATGCTAACATTTTTGGGCCTCAATGGGTATCAGCATACTTTTGCGTGGCAGGATCTAGAGCGAATAGTATTAGATACCGCGACTGGTAAGCTTGACAAAAAAGCTATCGCAATTGCACTTGAAAAAAATTCAAAAAAAATTGATGACTGATTTTCTATCAAACGAGCAACTGCAAAAGCTTGTACCTCTGTTTCTCGACTGGAACACAAAACTCAACCTGTCGGCAATTCGAGATGAGGCGAGTGTGCGCGAAAAACACGTCCAAGATTCATTGTTACTAGGAGACTTTTTAAATTTAGGGGATCAGAGGCTGAGAGTGTTAGATCTAGGGACGGGAGGGGGATTTCCCTCATTGCCACTGGCCTGTGTGTATCCAAATCTCCGTTTTACCGCGGTCGACAGTGTCGGAAAGAAACTCAAAGCTGTGCAGTCGATGGCCGATGAATTAGAGGTAAAACTCCGCACTCAGCATGGCCGTATCGAAGAACTCGGTCAGGATGCACAGTATCGCGAACAGTTTGACCTGGTACTCGCTCGAGCGCTGGCACCTTGGCCGGTTTTGCTCGAGTACGCGTTGCCGTTTGTCAGAGTTGGCGGTCGGTTTGTGGCCTATCAGGGGCCAGGGGTGCGGGAAGACTTAGAAAATTTTACTGGTTTAGAAGCTAAGCTAGGGGGCAAAATTGTGAAAGTGCATGAGACATCTCTGGGGGATTCGGAACGTGTCTTTGTTGTGATCAAAAAAGTTGCTCAAACATCTCGAAAATATCCTCGAGCGAATGGAGTACCGCGAAAACAACCGCTTCAGTGAATGTTGCAATTTTACGATGTTCTAATGTTGGAAAATTTATTATTATAAAATCGCGACATCAAAACATTATAACATTTGCATGCTACGCATCTGCTGCGTCTGTCTCGGAAACATCTGCCGGAGCCCGGTAGCAGAGGCTTTGCTTCGTCAGAAATTTATCGAAGCAGGCTACACCGAAGGGGTAGATTTCGTCGTGGATTCAGCCGGGACAGGGGACTGGCACCTGGGTCATCCACCAGATCGACGGAGTCAAGAAGTTTGTGCGCGTTATCATCTCGACATTTCCGCACAACGCGCGCGTAAATTTACCGCTGCAGACGGTGAAAAATATGATCGCATCTACGGCATGGATCGAAATAACGTTGATGACATTTGCGCCATTATCGATGCAAAATACCACGCTAAGGTACAGCTGTTTGATGTCCACGAAGTCAATGATCCGTATTATGGGATCCTGGATGGCTTTGAGATAATGTATCAGCAACTCGAACAAGCGGCAGGGAAGATAGTGTTACAACACCACAAAGACTAAGTATCACAGGGTATTGTGATACCGCGATACTACTTCTTTGGGGTGCTAACTCGTGAGCCACACCTGGATCAGCTCGACGATCCACCAAGCCATGAAGGCTACCACTAGACCAGAAATAGCGTAGATAAGCGTTTTCTTGCCGCGTTCTTTGTCATCGGTAACCCCTCCGAGCATGTACTGGAATCCGCCGATCATGATCATGATCACCGCGATCCCTCCGGCGATGGTGAGGACCCATTGGATGAGGTAGATAATGAGTAGTGGAAAGTCATTGAGCGTAACCGTACCACAGTGAATTTTTTCTCCTAGATCAGTAGCCGAATTACAGTTTATCTCTGTAGTTGGTTTTTTCGAAGCCGGGATAATACCGCGGTAAGTATCCGGCGCCGTAGTCGTCGCGCTAGAAGTCGTATTACTAGCGGCCGGATCAGGTGTGCTGCCTTGCGCCAGGATTGGCGTTGTAAATACAGAAAAGGCGAGACCCAGCGCGGCGAAGACTGTCAGAAGTTTTTTCATATCCTTGGTATATTAAACGCTTTGCGGTACTGAGTAAAACTTTGGTCATTTAATTTTTTGACCCTCTGATCTTTTTCCGTAAGATCGGCTGGCTCTTTTGATCATTTTTTGTGACGAGCGATTAGCTCAGCTGGCTAGAGCACCTGCTTGACTTGCAGGGGGTCACTGGTTCGAATCCAGTATCGCTCACCATTCACATTCAATACGGCGCGGTAGCTCAGTGGTAGAGCAAAGGATTGAAAATCCTTGTGTCGGTAGTTCAATTCTACCTCGCGCCACCACATTAAAATCACTTTCGTCATCCTGGCCTGGCCAGGATCTGATGT
>JAHDBZ010000001.1:95422-100496 GCA_020630245.1 Candidatus Altimarinota bacterium | reverse complement strand
AAAAAACTTACAGCTTTCCCTATCCCAGAATCAGGATTTTCGAACACCTTTCGGAGTTGCCGCTTAAGCGTGTGATGAAATTTTTCCATTTCCCCTTATTATACCTTAAAAAACATAATTAAACCAGTGATTTAGACCACAAAAGTGCTTTGACTTTTGCTACCTTACGAAGTACAAATCTCCCGACTAAGACGTACCTAAAAATGCTCAAAATAACCGATCTCAAGGCTCAATTTGAAGACACTCCCATCCTACAGGGAGTCAATTTAACCGTGAATCCAGGAGAAACTCATGTCCTACTGGGGCCAAATGGTTCGGGAAAGTCAACACTGGGACGCGTTATCCTTGGGGATCCAAAGTATGACCAAACCGCGGGGGAAATCACCTTTAATGACGAAGATTTCACCGAACTAGAGCCAAGCGAACGTGCACAAGCCGGTTACTTTCTGACGTTCCAGTCTCCACCAGAGCTCGATGGTGTGAGCGTGAAAGATTTCCTCTTTGCGGCCAAAAAAGCCCATGATGAAGCATTTTCGAGCAGTTTTAAGTTTAAAAAAGGACTAAGCAGTACGCTCGAAACCCTACGTCTCCCGGGAGAATTTATCGATCGAGAAGCCAATAAAGGTTTTTCGGGAGGAGAACGAAAGAAGATTGAAGTCGCTTCCCTGCTCACACTGCAACCGCAGCTTGCCTTCCTCGATGAAATTGATTCTGGGATCGATATAGACACCATCCGTGAGATCGGAAAAGTTATCCGCGAATTCCTCAGTGATACATCCAAATCAATCATCCTGGTGACCCATTCTGACAAGCTTCTCAAGGAAATTGAACCCACACACGTCCATATCTTTGGAAAAGGTGTTATTGCCGAATCCGGTGGTCCGGAACTGATCGAAAAAGTTCAAAACGAAGGTTTTGATAAATACTTCGCCAAACCAACCTCAAGTCTAAACGTCATCCAATAAATGACTGCTTTTTTTGCTGAATTCATAACTACGCATCCACAACTTTGGGAGTATTTATTACTGCCATTGCTGATCATTCTAGCACGGATTGTCGATGTCGGCATCTCCACATATCGTACCATTCTCACTATTCAGGGAAACAAGACTCTCGCTCCCTTACTTGGAGCCACCGAAGCTTTCATTTGGCTCGTTGTAATTGCGGCTGTTTTTCAAAATCTTAACGGGTGGACTTCCTACTTTGCTTACGCCATTGGATTTGGTCTTGGAATTTATTTTGGAACCTGGTTTGAAGAGAAATTAGCTCAAGGACACGTGGTAATTGAACTCATTACGAGAACACAGCCCGAAGCACTTCTTGAATGGCTTCAAAAAAATCGACTAAGATTCACGCTCTTAGAACCAGAATCTAATGAAGGAAAAAGTTTTATGGTCTTCATGCCAGCGACGAGAAAACAGGCTGAAAAAATTATTCCAGTCCTGCAAAAATACCATCCACGGAGTTTTTATACCGTAGCCAGCCTCAAAAAAGCTGCTGAAGTGCCCGAATTTGTAGGAAACGCAGTAAAGCCATTCGGAATTCATAAATTTTTTGCAAAAAGATACTGACATGACACCACCTACTGTTGATTTCACCACTCTTGACCGCTCGGATCTCGATCACGCAGATGATCAATCCTATGTCGGCAAATATGGAAAGGGGCTCAGTGAAGCCCTGATCCGTCAGATTTCCGCTGAAAAAAACGAACCGGATTGGGTACTCGATATACGTCTCAAAGCACTAGCAGAATTTAATCGCCGTCCGCTACCCGCTTGGGGGCCGGATCTCAGCGATCTAGATCTCGACGATATTGTTTACTTTGCCTCCGCCGCTGAAGAAAAAAATCAAAAATCCTGGGACGATGTCCCTGATGATATCAAACGAACCTTTGAACGACTCAAGATACCGGAGGCCGAACGCGCTGTTCTCGCCGGAGTCGGTGCGCAGTACGATAGTGAAACCGTCTATCACAATCTCAAAGACGAATGGACATCACAAGGTGTTATCTTTGAGGACTTTGATGTCGCAATCCAAAAATACCCGGAAATCGTGAAAAAATATTTCACCAACTGTATCCCGATTAACGATCACAAATTTGCCGCTCTGCACTACGCCATTTTCTCAGGCGGCACATTCCTCTACGTACCGGAAGGAGTTAAGGTCACGCAGCCACTCCAGGCCTATTTCCGCATGAATGCCAAAAATGGTGGCCAATTTGAGCACACATTGATCGTAGTCGAACCCGGCGCCGATGTCGAATACATCGAAGGCTGTTCTGCGCCAAAATTTGGCGAAAACTCTCTGCATGCTGGTGGTGTGGAAGTCTTCGTGGGCGAAAACGCCCGGGCGCGTTACAGCTCCGTCGAAAACTGGTCCCAAGACACTTATAACCTAAATACCAAGCGAGCCATCGTGAAACAGTCTGGCCGCATGGAATGGATCGGAGGCAACCTTGGCTCTGGCACCACTATGCTCTACCCAGCCTCTATCTTGGTCGGCGACAACTCCCGCGCCGATCATCTCGGCGTCGCCTTCGCCAACAAAGACCAGAACCAAGACACCGGTGCCAAGATCACCATCGTCGGTAAAGATTGCCGCGCTTCGGTCGTATCAAAAAGTCTATCCAAAGGCGGGGGCATCTCTACCTACCGCGGCTCGGTCGATATCAAAGAAACGGCGGACAACGCCATCATCACCGTCGAATGTGATGCGCTGATGCTCGATGATCAATCCGTCTCAGACACCATCCCGCACATCAACTGTGCCAATGACAGCGCCCAGATCAACCATGAAGCCAGTGCCGGAAAGATCTCAGACGAAGTACTCCTCTACTTCGAATCTCGTGGGATTGATGAAGAAACGGCCAAGGGCATGATCGTTAATGGTTTCCTCGATGAGATCGTCAAAACATTGCCACTCGAATACGCCGGCGAATTAAACCGGTTGATCGAGCTAGAGATGGAAGGAAGTGTGGGTTAGGCAGGAATAGATTCTGTGGCCATAATCGTTGCAAAGGACTCATGCTTTCGACCGCGACCATATGAAATTGGATATTTCTGCAAAACTTTAAATTTTCCGAGATTAAAGGCTTCAAAAAATTCTTGCTCATCTGATAACTCTTGTCCTGAGAACTCATGAATGAGGCGAAAAAACGGTAATTGATAATTTGGATGCAGACGCATATCCTCAAAGGTAGCCTTTTTGGAAAATTGCAAAGAGTCAGTTATGTAGAGAGGCTTTCCTGGATTGTTTTCTCTACAAGTGGCCAAAAAATGTTGTGTCATTTCCTTCCCAATATCGTGCGGAATAAAATCCGTAATACTTAAAATATCTATATCTTCTCCGAGCTGTGTTCGGATTTTTTGAAATATTTCAGGATCTGTCATATCACCGTGCATAAAGTGTACTCCCGGCTGATTGGTCAGCTTACGAGCTTCATTTACAACTCCTTCGTTAAAGTCTACACCAATGGTTGCATATAGTTCTGGTATTGCGTTCTTCAATGCTCGAGTCATATCTCCCCCACCACTTCCAAACTCGGCAAAAACGACCTTTCGACCCTTGGCAGCCGCCTCAATGAGTATTTTTTGTAGTAAAGGGCTGTTTTTTACAAAGTCTACAATTTTTTTGAGTGCCGGCTGGATAAGCGCGTTGGAAAATATAGAATTTGAATCTTTTCGATAGATCAGCGGGATGTCAGCTGATGCTCCATCCGGGCGTCGATGGGCATACATTTTTCTTCCCTGAGTAATATCGGTCAAACTCGAAAAAGTCGGTAGATATGAGCCTCCATGCAGTCCATGATATCCACACAATCGTAAGTAAGCTCGATTGCGATTCGTATCAATAAATCGATAATGCTGATCTCCTGAACTTTCAATGGCTCCACGTCTCTCTAAAATACCTAACAACCGATCAAAGACTACTTCCGTATCAGGACTGATCGATTGAAAGCGTTTCCGTGCCTCTGCCAGGTCAACCGCCACATGAGACGCTTTTTTAAAACCCCGTTCGAAATGATCTTTCATAGTAAAATCTCCATCTCGGACTTCGTGCAACATTCCCCAGGCTAACGGCTCGAGCAAACTGTCTAAGATTTGTTGATCTTTATCGGCTAGCACTTCGGTTATCGACTCCAATTGGTTGTTTTGTACTTCTTCCACACCATTATCAGTGCCAATAATTGCCTCAAAATGACCAGAGAAGTCATCAAAAGTATCCAAGTGAGTTCGAATCTGCTGACTGTGTCGCGCTAATATTTCTCCATTTTTTGTGAGCACAAAAGTCGCGCCAGCGTCTTCTTTCGTCAATGCAATGTCATCATCTGCACGGTCCAGTAAACCGCGAACCGTCAAATAATTGAGTGCGGCTAATGGCGGATTTGGATTAGCATATTCTTCGGGATGGTAGTTAAACTGGCCATCTTCAAAACCTAGTTCTGACAACAGTGTCATCGTTGCATAATCTCCCTGTGGTCCTACTACGTCATATCCAGTCTCCTTTGCTGGTTTTTCCTCTCCCGTTCGAGGATCGATAAAAGACGTCTCTTGAGGTAAATCGTATCCAAAATTTGCATCAACAATTCTATCAAATGGCTTCATAAAAAAATAATTAAATTATTAAGTTAAACCAACCGGCCACCCAGGGCGGCCATTGATTTTTATTTTCTTCACTTTATGGAAAAACGATACCCTGGTCAATATCGCCACAATCTTTAAAATCAATGACGAATGTCCGACCCCCTAATTTTGTTCCTAATTGGTTTCTTCATCGCACTTATGAGTGTGATCGTTGGTTCGAGCACGCCGATTTTTTTGGCGTTGCTGCAGGTATTTTTCCCACACCTAAGTCTCGGCGAACTGATTGGTTCATTCAAGATGGGATCGAATGCGAATGCTGTTGGGGCTCTGATCGGATTCTGGCGAGACATTGACTGGAGATTTGTACTCAAAAATGGACCACTCTACGTCATATCAGCCTTCGCCGGGGCAAATATCGTAGCAGAGCTACCAGTCTTCTGGATATTGCCGCTACTGATACTAGCCTTTGCCATTGCTGAATCCGCGAGTCT
>JAHDBZ010000001.1:60401-95322 GCA_020630245.1 Candidatus Altimarinota bacterium | reverse complement strand
TCTGGATATTGCCGCTACTGATACTAGCCTTTGCCATTGCTGAATCCGCGAGTCTGATAAAACGATTTGTTTCTGAACGAAATTTTTACTTCCTTGAGATTTTCTACGGTATCTACACCGGACTCATCGGCGCCTCAAGCAAAATCATGCTCCTATCACTCCTGCGGATAAAAGCTGATACAGACGATCAAATTGGCTATCTCAAGATCCAAATTCAAACCATTACTTTCTTTAGTAGTCTGGCCGCCGTCATCGCTCATTACTTCCACGGAAACCTGATTTGGACCATTGTCGTACCATTGATCATTGGAAGTGTATTTGGTGGGATCATCGCTGGTCGATTCCTCTCCAAGATGAAGAAATTCCCGCCGCACATCCAAAAATCAATCATGCGTGCCTCCTTCATAATCGGTATACTGACAAGTGCTTGGATGATCTTCAAATAACATGAACACAAATATTGATCAAATAACTAAGAGAAACCGTAAAGTTGAGCTCGACAAAGCTTGGGAGACCAGCTGGGTACGGAAAGCCAGCATCGCTGCTATTACCTATGGTTTTGCAGTCCTGTTTCTCTACACCATAGATGCTCCTAATTATTGGCTGGCGGCACTCGTACCAACCGTAGGCTATCTTTTCTCAACTCTCACCCTAAAACCACTGAAGGCGTGGTGGATCAAGCGGCAAGGTTAAATTAGCTAAACCAAAACCGGGTTTTGAGATCAAACGCAACCTGTCCAAACCCGGTTTTAAAAGTCTGGCAAAAAGGCTATCCCTGCCTTGGTAATACTTGATGCGGATACGCTATAACGTGCTCCAATCCCCCAACTATTTCATTGCGAACGTCTGACGCAAGATCTCTCCCGGTAGCAAAATCAAATTGATCAGGCATCGGCGGAAGATCCTTGTAGGGACGAACCACGATCACCCTATCAATCCGCCGCACAGTACATTTACACTCTGGCGCCAAATCATACTCAGTGCGGTCTGGCATCTTACCTATGTGCTTACCCAAGAAGTTCATCTCAAAGCTAATCATATCTGCAAGTTGTTCAGGCAGTGCTAATGTTGATTCATGAGCGGCTTCTAAGTAATCGCTCACATTAACCGGTAAGTCATCTGGTGTTGTCATAATATTTAGTTAAAAAAAATCGACCTGTTGGAGCAGATCGAGAGGAAACTTTGATTTACACAAGGCACTCGATTGCTCTAGGAGCGGTCGATAATAATTTCAATAATGAAAGAAATTGCGTTGTGCATACCGAGACTCATTATTCACAGATGGACGCGCAAGTCAAGTTAAGGTCTTTTTGAAGATCCTTCGCTTCGACAAACTCAAGATCGTTTGCTCAGGATAAGTTCGACTAACAACTCGCAAACTCGCTGAGTCTCACTTACTTCACACTTCTCTCTTCATACTTACTCTTCTCCTTCGATACTCACCGTCCGCACGATATCGAGCTCGAGCTCAAAGTCTCGACCGAGTTTTTCAGAGAGTCCAGATTTGATGTCCTTAAGCTTCCCATGCGTGATCCGCGTTTGATCATCGACAAACAGTTGTCCATTGATGGTGTGACCTTCCTTGGTCTCAATGATTTCGAAGTCTTTGACCTTAGCTCCTGGAAGATCTTTGTCCAAAGTCTGCAGCAGCGTTTGATACGTACTCTTTTGCAAGGTACGATTTTCTTCGATCTTTTGCAGACCAGAACTCAGCACAAACCACAACACAAACGTAACTAAAAACAAAATCCCAATTCGTTTGAGAGAGGACTCTGATTCTTGTTTGTGCGGGTTAAAGCCATAGAAGATAAACATCACTACTCCGATCAAGAGAATCGCCACGAGGTTAGTTAGGTAGAGCACAAAACTACCCCACGCCAACGTAAAGTCTCCAAAGAAAATCATGATCCCGATCACCGCCAGCGGCGGGACAATTGCGGTCGCCATCGCCACCCCAGCCACACTTTCATATAATCGTTGATAGGCATGAGCGAGACTCGCTACCATCGCCGAGAAGATCGCGATGAAAAGGTCAAAAGTGTTGGGAGCCGTTCGACTCAGTATCTCTGGTGTCACCTCCGCGTAGGGCACCAGTCCGAGCACTAACCAAGCCAAAAAAATCGAGTACAACGTACTAATCGTCAGTGTCTGTAGCGTGTTCCAGAGGAGCTTCCGTCGGCCATTGGCGATCGCAAAGGCCACTCCCTGAATCGGTCGCAAAAACGGGGCGATCAGCATCGCTCCGATGATCACCGCTACCGAGTTTTGGAGCAAACCGAAGGTCGCAATCAGCACCGATAGTGTCAGCTCCATCCAGTAGAGCCAACCGATCTTGGCGTCTTCTACTACTCGAATCGAAATGGTTTGTTTTTGTTCTGGTTCCTGCTTCATGATCGCGAGTCGATCAAACACTTTATCAAGTGTCATATCCCACTCAATAGCTCCTAGGCCGAGGCGATGACGGAGTTTTAACCATTTATTTTTAAACCATTGCATTAGTTGAATTGTAGAGGAAAACGATTATCTTTCCAACCGATGGAACTAATCAATCCCGAAGGGCAAAAAGTAATAAAGGTTGCAGACAACCAATCGCTCAATATTACGCTCCAAGACTTCGAGCCAGGCAGTCGTGATTTCCAGCTCACCGTTGAACTCCTCGGCGACCAGGCCGAATGCCACATCCATGGGCGCGCTCAAACGCACGGTAGCGACCGTAAATCATGGCAGGTAAAGCAAATTTTTCAGGGCACCGAACAAATCGGTTCCATAGACCTACGTGGCACGGCAGAAGACCAAAGTTTTCTCGAGTTTGATGGTGCCGCTACGCTGGCTCAAACATCTGTCGACGCCGACGCCAACATCGAAGAACGCATCATCCTTTTTGATGATGCCAAAGGCCGCTCCCTTCCAGTTCTGCGTGTCGAAACGGACAAAGTAAAATCCGCCTCACATGGTGCCTCTATCGCCCCAGTTGATCGAGAGCAGATCCTCTACCTCCAATCACGCGGTATTGCTTCTGATGAAGCCCACGATATGCTGAAAACTGGATTTTTGAGCTAGAGAGCGCAATCCATCGGCGGTCTATGGTCTACTTTTTGTACTTTTTTTCTGGTAGCCTCCATCCGCGCCTCAAACCTTTCTTGAGCAAAGGCTCCTACCACCGGTACTGTGCCGGATTTTTTGATGGCTTCATGCGCTACATCAGCATGCCAAGCTAAGTACGCCATACTACTGGTATCTGCTAAGACTTGATCTATGCTTCGAGCCTCTTTTGGGCTCGGTACAATCACATGAGAAACTGCCTCAGAAGTATCTTCAAGATTTGCCGCGGCGGATTCGATATCGGAGAGAGAAGCTTCAAGCATGTCGTTTAAATAATAAATAGACTTCCTCCTGTGAACAAGTTTTTTATTCGGAAAAATTAAACCACTTTTTGCCTTTTTTCAAAATCTTTTGTCAGGTTTAGGTAATCCGCATAACGATCATCGGAAAGCTCCACCCCCCACCAATGCACTCTGTCTAATGCTGCATCTAACTGGTCATGATCAATTCCAAATATCATCACACGTTCATTAATCCCCTGCGTTACCAGGCGAGTACTAACCCCAGCCATCTTAAGTCCCGTCGTCGCTCGATGCATGGGCCCAACATGTCCCATGTTATTTCCGAGACAAAAAAGCAAAGTAATATCTTTTTCAACGCGAGTATCAAATCCTTCTCCCATTTCTTCTTTAAGTGCGGCTTCGTCTTCCTCCGTAAACTCATATTTACCAAAAGCAAAAGTCATTGTCGTCTCACTGGTGGCTGAATGGTCATATGATATATTACGCTCTTGGAACCAGCTTCCGATACGCGCTGTAAAGCCAGGCGTATTCATAGCACTAGACTTGATCTGGATCACAGACGCTGCCTGACGAGCCTGCACCATTTCAATACCATTGGGACCTGGTTGATGATCAAAGATTCGAGTAATGCGATCTGAAGTTATGTATTCTGGGTCACAAACAAAAGCTTCTACGCCTCCATCTTCTAAAATATCCAAAGCTTCTGCCTGCACGGCCCCACCATCAGCTCCAAAATTAACACCAAAAGTTTCCTTCGCCAAATCCCAACCCATGTGCTGAACTACCTGAGTTCTGTCGGTTCCCAACTTTCGTGGATCAGCGCTCATGATCGGGAATACTTTTTCAATCAGATAAGCCACCTTTTTACCAATTTCTTTGACCACAACTGTCGTGCGGGCACCCATTTTTTCAGTGTAACCTCTCTCACTTGCAATCAGTGGCGCATAACCACCTAGCACAATAACCTCGTTGTCATCTATTACATCTGAAATGTCCGATGAAATTTGAGCTCTGAGTCTTTCTTGCGCTGCTGAATTCTCTCCAACATCGGCCAAGATTTGTACTGGATCGTTTCCCTGGAAGACTGCCTCAAACGCTCCATCTACATTAGATGTAGCGGTATCAAGCTCTTTTAAGCTGAAGTAACGCTCATAAACTATTTTCGAAACCGTTTCTCCAAAACCAGTAAGAGAAATCAATTTGCCATCTGATTTTTGGATTAAATTATCTTTATCTAGCATAAGAATTTTATCTTGCTCCGGATCAAAGGCTTCCAGTTCCGCACCAAAAGCCGATAAACAATCCTTTAAGCTCGCTAAGACTTTGGATGAAATAGTCGCAGACTCATCTTGTAGTGCCTCCATAATTAGGTTCACCAAAAAATCAGAAACAGAAGCATAAATATTTTTGGCTTCGACAATATTTTTGGCATTTAAGAACTCTCCGATCTTTTTCAGGTGAGAAGTTGTATTAAACCCCGGCTTTATTTCTCCCGAAGAGTCTCGGTCTATTACCTCTGGATGTCTTAATTCTGAATACTTTGCATCAGAGCTACGCATGGCAGATACTACCAAAATAGTTTTTTGCCCTCGTTCTAACCTTTTACGAACATTCGTATAATTCTGAGCTAACAACGGTGCATTATCTCCGCCAATCTTACTGACTAAAACTTCTGCTGAATTTAATAACTCTAAGTTGTTTGTTTCTGGTACAGCGTTCATTGTTTGATTCATAAATTTTAAAAAAACCGCTTCCATGTGGAGCGGCATAGCATCTCAGATCTTGGATCTACTCACTACGACACTCCGAGGCGGCGCCCCGTTTTCTTTGTCGTAATTGTGATCATGGTCTGAAACATCTAACCACCAAGTTAAATGTTTTTGATTTATAGTCAAACTTTTTTGAACCCACCCTCCAAACAGCTTAATATCTAAACAACATGGAATTCAATACCGACATCGTCCTTCACGCCATCGAATACACACTCAAATTGATCGAAGGATTAGCACCACGGCTGATCTTCGCCATCCTGACCTTGCTTATCGGCTGGATCATCATCAAGTGGATCAATCACGTCGCATTACGCGCTCTTAAGCATGCCCGACTCGATCAAGCCGTCCGCAGTTTTCTTGGTAGCCTTATCAGTATTGGCCTCAAAATAGTACTACTCATCATCGTAGCCTCGATGCTCGGTGTGCAGACCAGCTCATTGGTAGCGCTCGTGGGGGCGGCCGGTCTCGCCATTGGTCTAGCATTGCAGGGCTCGTTGGCCAACTTTGCCGGCGGGGTGCTAATTTTGATCTTTAAACCGTTTAAGATCGGTGACTACATCGAAGCCCAAGGATTTGTAGGCACGGTGGAAAGCATTCAGATCTTCAACACCACCCTCAAAACCACCGACAACCAAGCCATCGTCATCCCAAATGGAAAACTTTCCAATGATTGTATCCGAAACTACACCGCAAAACGCACCCGTCGCGTCGACCTAACGCTCCATCTGCACTATGACGAAGACCTCAAAAAAGTACGTAAAAATCTCCTCGCCTTGGCCAAAAAGGAAAAACGTTTCCTCGACAAGCCAACCCCTGAAATCGTGGTTAAGGACCTGACAGAGCGCGGCGTGGAGATCAGCCTTCGTGGCTGGGTAAAGACCAAAGACTACTGGGATGTGTACTACGGCATGCTAGAAGTGATCCAGGAAGCTTTCCGTCAGGAAAAAATCGAACTCCGTGACGTCTTCGCCTTCCCGCAAAACTAGTCCTTTACAGCTTCTGGTTTTCCCTGCTAAACTGAAGTTACTTTAACCCACTATATCATGGATTTTTCTAATCTAGATGTACAAAAGTACATTGATCTAGGAGTCGAAATGGTTGCGAGCTACGCACCCAAACTCCTGTTGGCCCTGGTTGTTTTATTTGTTGGACTCAAGGCTATTAAACTCCTCAACAAAATTCTCGACAAGATTTTTGCAAAACAGCACCTTGATCCTTCGGTTGCTGGTTTTCTCGAGAGCCTGATTGCCATCACACTTAAGATCGTGCTCTTTATCGCGGTTGCCGGCATGCTTGGTGTGCAGACTTCATCTTTCGTAGCCTTAGTCGGGGCCGCCGGTTTGGCCGTTGGTTTAGCGCTGCAAGGATCACTCGCAAATTTTGCCGGTGGTGTCTTGATCCTACTTTTCAAGCCGTACAAAGTCGGTGACCATATCCTGGCCCAAGGATACGACGGGGTTGTAAAACAGATCCAAATCTTCAACACCGTTCTCCACACACCAGATCACAAAAAAATCATCATCCCAAATGGTGCTATTTCTAACGATGCCATCGAAAACTACACTTCCCTTGGCACGCGTCGTCACGACATCATCTTTGGTATTGGTTACGAAGACGACATCAAGAAAGCCAAAGACATCCTCTTAAATCTAGCCAAAGACAACAAAAAAATCCTTAAAGAAAAAGGACACGAGCCAGAAGTCTTTGTCGGGAATCTTGGAGAAAGTTCTGTCGATCTAAATCTCCGAGTCTGGTGTCAAGACAAGCACTATGTTGGCCTGCCAGCAGATTTCTTTGAACTGGCCAAAGCTGAATTCGATGCTAATGGCATCAGTATCCCATATCCACAACAAGACATTCACCACTACTACGAAACCAAAGATCCAACGGGAAAGTATGAGGTCGAGGTGTAGTGAGACTCAGCGAACTTGTGAGCTGTTAGTCGAACTCATCCTGAGCAGCCTGCCCTGAGCCTGTCGAAGGGAAGGATCTTATCTAACATGAAAAATTTTAACGAACGCTGTTATAAACTTCTAAGTGAAGTCCCTACCGGACGCGTCACCACCTACAAAGCCCTGGCCGAAGCACTCGGTACCAGGGCTTATCGGGCGGTCGGTAATGCCATGAACCAAAACCCGTACCCCCGTGACATCGTCCCCTGTCACCGGGTGGTTAATACCGATGGTCGCCTCGGCGGTTACGCTGGCAAACCAGAAGAAAAAATCCGCCGCCTGGCCGAAGAAGGCGTTGAGGTAATAGATGACAAGATTATTGATTTTAAAACGAAGCTCTACCGTTGGTAAGTGGCTGAAAATTTGGCGCCATCGCCAGCGATTTTTGGTATTTCTTCAGTACCAGCATTTAGAGGTATCACGTTACTGTCGTCACTAAACACCACTTTTCCTGCCGCATCTTTTATCTTTTCAATCTTATGTCCGACCTCTCGAGAGATCATCATACTCACTTTCTGCCCTACCAATGGTCTTACGGCCTCAAAAGCTTTACCTTTGATCTCGAATTGAGCACCTGATGCATCCTCAAGATAGAAATCCGTGCGCTCTTCATATTCGTCCAGGTCTTTCCCTCCTATCATTCTATTGGCAGTAATAACTTTTCCTTCGATGACAGTGTTTTTGGAAATTTTAGACATTTCTTGAAGCAAAATACGTAAAAAATTTACTAAAAAGTAAAACTTAAACAAACAAAAATAATAAAAAACGACTTTAAAAGCTTAAAAAATACATAAAAAGTAAACTTTCTCCATGATCTCAATTATTAAATCATGAGTGATTCCTGGGTCTCACCGGCCCCAGAGCAAACGAATACATATACAGAAAGGAGCCTTGAGAAAAACTGGTTTTCCTCAATTCCGGTCTGGCGGAATCTCTAAGTATTCAAATAAGAAATCAGCGACCCGTTGAAAGGTCACTGCGGCGGTCTTGGAACCCCACTGTGAGGTTTTCGGATAATCGTACTTTACCAGCACCACAAAAGCTGGATCTTTTATCGGACCGAAGCCAGCAAAGGAGGCAATCGTCGTTCCTATCCCTTCCAGCGCGAATCCATTCCGATAGGTCTGTGAGGTTCCCGTTTTCCCCATGACCGTGTAACCGTAGACCTGTGCTTCATTGGCTACGCCTTTGTTTACCCCACTGAGCAGCATCGACTTAATAGTGGCAGAAGTTTGATCCGAAATCACCCGACGGATTGGTTCTGGTTTAAACGTTCGAGTGCCACGTTCGTCATTATAACGAATCTCCTCAACCAGGATTGGCTTCATCAGATACCCACCATTAGCTAACGCCGCGAACGCCATAGTCATTTGCAATGGGCTGGCCAAAATCCCCTGCCCAAAACCTCTCGTAATCAACTCTGACTCTGCCCAATCGTGCCAAAATTCCAATTCACCTTCCTCCTCTCCGTCTAATTCAATATCAGTAAACTGACCGAACCCAAAATCACGCAAATACTCATAGGTCAACTTAGCTCCCATCTTACGAGTAATGAAAGCGATTCCTGTATTGAGCGACCGATCAAGTACTGAAATCATTGAAGTAGGACCCGCATAAACCTTGTCCGAATTACGAATCCGGAATTGATCAACCTCGATTGGCCCATCATCGTTGAAGGTGGTTTGAGGGGTAACTTCATCAGCGTTAATAGCCGCTGCCATACTGACCGCCTTCATCACAGACCCGGGTTCATAACTATCAGCTACGGCTCGATTTCGAAAAACCTGCGGCCCCCAGACGTTAAAATAACGATAAAGCTTACCTTCAATTGCCTCTGTCGGAATTCTCTGATTAAAAAATTCGTCACCGCGATCCGCCTGCTCTTGCTCAACCGGTATCTCGTAATTGAGGAAAACCTTACGAAATTCGTTCGGATCAAAGGTCGGAGCGTTAGCCATCGCCAGGATTCTCCCTGTATCAGGCTCAACGACTACAACTTGCCCAAAATCAGCCTGGAAACGTTCTAGATCCTCGAGCAAAATCTTTTCGACCATCCCCTGAATTCGACGATCAATCGACAAAACGACATCCGCGCCATTCTGAGCTCGACTAATTCCTCCACCTTTACCGAGGATTCGTTGCCCTCGCGTATTAGTGGCCCCAAAGATATAGCCTTCTTTTCCTTTGAGTTCGAGATCAAATCTCCCCTCGATACCGTACTGACCATTTCCACCGGAATCGACAAAACCAAGCAACTGCGAACCAAGTTCACGATCTGGATAGTAACGCCATTCTTCGTCTACGAGTCCTATACCCCGCAAAGTAGAAGCATACTGTCGATTCTTCTTGAGTTCGAGGATTTTATCAGAAACCTCTGGAACAATTTTATCAATTACTTCTACGTAACGACGTGGTCGACGCGTCAACAATGCCTCTACGCGCTCTTGATCAAGACCTAAGACCGCTGAAAGCGTCTCTGAAACTGATTCTAAGTTTCCGATCCCGGTTGGATTTCCCCAGACTTGATTTCCCTGCGTCCAGATCCCCGGCAGGTTTAACTGCTCAATTTGGGCAATCGTAGTCGATGACAAGTCTTCGTCCAAAAGTACTCGAGTACGCTCAATCTGAGTAAAGAGTTCTCGGAGTTCCTCTCTGTAAGCCTGAATAGCAACTCTCTCAGTTTCAGTCCATTGTTCAGGATCTGTGGTAATTGTACACCCTTCAATACTTTCACAGCGAGCATGGATCAAAATCGGCGCCAACAACTCTGCCGCTAGCTCAGGATTTCCACCTTTTTGTTCCGCAATGGTAAGCCTCGGATTATATTCCGGATAAGCCAAAATAAGCGGATCAACAAACAACATTTTAAGCGTATTGTTGGTCGCTAATGGCGTATACTCCTCTGAATTACGATGCTTGCGCACCAAGATTTTTCCTCGACGAGCGGGCAAGACTGAGCGCTTCTCGTGCTGCGCCTTCGCCTGAATTTCAAAGTTTTCGAATTGCAAAACTTGCAGATCAAAGAGCCGCCAAGCAAACACCAATCCAACCATTAGAAGGAAAGCTTTTACGAACCGGATCCGACCACCAAACTCACTGCGCATTGCGTCATTCATGGTAATAATTGTGTACTAAATGTGAACTAAAACGCTGGACAAAACAGGGCGCTTACACACATAATCGAGTAGAGTCTGATGAAAACCATCACCCCACCTGACGAACTCAAAAAAATATTTGCCAGTGATCTGAAATTTATTCAGGACGCGGTCGCTGAATACTACCCAGATTTCAATCAGCGTCGTCGAAATAAAATCGGCAACGCTTTTTGGTTTGCTGCAGTGGCTCATGACGGCCAAACCCGGTTCTCTGGAGAACCGTATTTCACACATCCAATCGCCGCTACCAAGATCCTTCTCCAGATCAAACCCGATATCGACACCGTTTGTTCATGCCTTATGCACGATGTGATCGAAGATACAGACATAACGGCACAAGAGATGGAAGATCGATTTGGTGAAGACATACGATTTTTGTGTGAGGGCGTGGAGAAAGTCGCCAAAGTTCGCCTGCGTGGTCAAGAGCGCGAACACGAAAGCCTGAGAAAATTATTCGTGGCCATGGCCCAAGACATCCGCGTAATCTTCATCAAATTAGCGGATCGAATTCACAATCTGCAAACGCTTGAACACGTTCGCCCAGAAAAGCGCAAACGGATCGCCAATGAGTCAATAAATATCTACGCTTCGGTCGCCGAAAAGCTCGGACTCTACGAGTTTAAACACCAGATCGAAGATTTGTGTTTTAAAAACCTTAACCCAGAAATCTACGAAGATATTGCCAAGCAAACCGAGCAGTCTTTTGCCGTGCAGGAAAAATTCCTCAAAGAGGCCAAAGTCCAAATCGCTAAAGTCCTCAAAAAAGAAAATATCCCCTATCGTCAGATTTCGGGTCGTTATAAAAATCTATATTCCATCTATGAAAAATTAAAGCGGAAAAATTTTTCCCATGTCTCTGAGATATTCGATCTCGTTGGTATTCGCATCATTCTACAGGAGACCGGCGACTGTTATCGTTGTCTAGGGGCTATTCATGGAACCTGGAAACCGATCGCCGCCCGTTTTAAAGACTACATTGCGGTCCCTAAACCCAATGGATATCAAAGCCTGCATACCACCGTCCTCGGAATCGCCAAAAGCACCAGTCCGACTGAAATCCAGATCCGTACCGAAAAAATGCACCTCGATGCCGAATTTGGTCCGGCAGCTCACTGGGCCTACAAACAAACTCGCTCGTCAAACTTTGATGATGGGTACCTCGAAAAAATGAGTTGGCTACCAGCTACCATCGAGGCCCAAGATCAAGAAACCAAAAAGACCAATCAGTTTTTCAACCGGATATCTGCCTCCTTGTCACAAGATCGTATTCACGTCTTTACCCCCAAGGGAGACATTAAAAATTTGGTTAAAGGGGCTACCATCATTGATTTTGCCTACGCGATCCACTCTGATCTCGGCCACACCTGTATCGCCGGTAAGATCAATGGTGCCATCAAGCCACTCAGTCACGAACTCAAAAACGGTGATGTCGTTGAGATCGTCACCCGACAAGGTCGCGGACCTAATCCGCTATGGCTTAATTTCGCCAAATCTCCATCTGCTCGAGGACACATCCGTGGCTATCTAAACAAACATCAGATCAAAACCGTGCCCAAAGAAGCCAACCTACACAGTGAAAAAACACTAGAAAAGAAGATTAAAACCGTCAGTGAGAAAGCCCCGATCAAGAAAGCCAAAAAGAAGACCGAGATCTTTATTGGTGGGGAAAAAACCGGCAACTTTCACCTGGCTTCGTGCTGCAAGCCAAAGGTCAAAGATATAATTGTCGCTTATGTACCTCGTGGCAATCAGTTCAGTGTCCACCGCCAAGACTGTAAGACGCTCAATCGTCTCGATCCAGAACGAATACTCGAAGCTAACTTCATCCACACCAAGGTGATTATAATCGAAGGCACGGATCGTACGGGGATGATGCGACAAATATTCGACGCCCTGGAGCACAATGACCAAAACATCATCGCCTCTAAACTGCGCACCGACGGTCCAGCCGGCAATGAGATCCAGTGGCGCATCACCGTTGAAAGTCCTTCTCTCGATGACTACCAAAAAGCCGTCAAAGCCCTGCAGTCCATCCCAAATGTAAATCTCGTTAAATAATGTCGATCACCCCACTCACCGACGAAGTAAATCGACATGCACACCTCGACATGGAAAAGATCGAAGCCGCGTACCAACTCGCAGCTGAGGTCCACCAAGACCAAACTCGGCTCTCTGGTGAAGCTTACATTCATCATCCAGTAGCCGTCGCCTTGCTCCTCACTCAAGCAGGTGCTGACGAGGACATGATCTGTGCGGCGCTCCTACATGATTGCATCGAAGATGCCAAACATCCGGCCGAAGTCAGCCAACAGATCGAAGATCAGTTTGGACCGCACGTATTTTTCATGGTCGATGCCGTCAGTAAAAATCAGGCCATTACCGATAGCCTTATTCGGCACCGAGCTTTCATCTCGCAGCTAGAAGCCGCTTTCATGATGGACGTCAGTGTTTTCTTCATCAAATGGGCCGATCTCCTGCACAATCTAGAGTCGATTGAGTTGCTAAAACCTGAAAAAAAGGCTAAATGGTTAAGGGAACTGCAGCAAGATTACCTCCCGGTACTCTCTGACTACTTTCACCGGCTCTCTTTCCGATATCACCCGATGTATCATTTCTTGATGGATCGCTTCGAAGATATCGCTAGTCAAAAAATCTAACTTTAACGCATGAACGCGGCCTTTTCTCTCCAGGTAGAACAATCTCTTCGCAATCTCGGCTTCACCCGCCACGAAGTCAAAGCGTTGGTATATCTGGTACGCGTCAAACAAGCCACGGCCAAACAACTCAGCCGTGAGGGGACGATTCCCTTCACGATGGCTCAATCAGCCTTGGCAAACCTCGAACGCCGAGGTCTCGTCACCGTGGAACAAAACGGCCAAGATCACTACACCTTTGCCGGGCAAGAAGCCTTCGACCGCTGGCTTAATGAAGAACAATCCAAGCACCAAGACATCTACGCTCAAGCCGGCAAAGACATGTCACAGCTCTTTGACAGTGCCAAGGGCGACAGTTGGCAACCGGAAGTTCTTTTTTATGAGGGGCGAGATGGAATTCGAGAGATATATGATGACATGCTGGCTACTGGTGAAGACATTTACACGTGTACGGACCTGGAGAAGCTAATCGGTGCCCTAAGTGAGGAGTACATCGAGAATTTCATTCAAACCCGCAAAGAGAAGAATATGAAACTCTACACCATTCGTTCTAAACGCACCAATGACCTATTTTCAAAACAAGAAAGCATGGCGGCCAATGAGCTCCGTGAGATCAAAGTCATCTCAGACCTAAAACTCGACGGAGAGATCAAGGTGTATGGCAAAAAATCAGCTCTGGTAACGCTTGATGGAGATAAACCGGTCGGCTTTGTCTTCTCCGGTGGACCAATTGCGAAACTGATGAAGCAATTCTTCGATCAATTGTGGAAGAATCTATAATTACTTTTGATCTTCGTTCGGAAACTCTCTGGTGAGATCTCTTGTAAAAATGAAATCTCCTTCTTGATGCCCCTTTCCTGGATAGGGTTGCGTTTGTCCGTATATTTTACCCCACTCAGCTTTGCTATAAGGAACAACCCCTTGTAGTCGAAAAGCTTTAGAATGAAAGTTTATTGAACGAACATTTTCACCTTTTACTCGCGCCATCCAGAGTTTTCTGTTTTGTTGTTGAGGTATATGAGCCGATCGATAAAGCTTGGAAGCTAGACGATGAGCGCCATCGGTTCTTTCTTGTACTAGTTCTCCGTAGACCTGGTGCTCTTCTCCTCCTTCATTCTTTTTCACGCCATGCACACGCATACCACGTAGTTCTGGTTCTAAAAATATTTGTCCGACGAGTACCTCGCTCATTTTGAAACGAGTGCTAACAATACGACTATTAACGTGAGCTAAGCATTTTTTCGCATAGGATTTCGTATAATAATGATTATCTATCGTTGCTCTATTAAGTGGCATACCGATCAGATAACCAAGAACACGCCCCTTTACATAACCTTGAGGTGAATCTACCGCTTCATTGATAACCGTACTGCGTTCAAAGTCTAAATGTTCAGACATAAAATCAACCGACGATTGCAGAGACAAAAAACCTCCTGCCAGCGTATTATCAGCAGCTAAAACTTTCTCACGAGTGTTATTGGCTTGGAGTTTAGTGATCTTTTCTAAATCTCCTCCATCTGGCTGGATACGTGAAAACAAAATTCTTCGAATATTATCCGATGCAGAGCCAACTCTAATATCAGCCATTTCATGTCCCAGCGTTAAATTAACATCTGCGGGTTCATAACCTTCGATCTTAGTAGGCGTGTGGGGAGTAAGGCCTGTCATCATCATCAAAACTTGTTTAAATTTGCAAAAAAGTCAAATTTATTATTAAATAAAAAAAAGAAAAAAAATAGATGTCCAACCTTTCTATCCACTCTGCCCTCACCACACTCGGCTTCGCCGAATACGAAACCGACTGCCTCCTCGCCCTGGCTCGCCTCAAAAAAACCAGCGCGAAACGCCTCAGTCGAGAACTCAATATCACCTACAACCTGACCAAAGTTATGCTGGGCAGCTTAGTCGATCGCGGCTTAGTCCAAAAAATCGACACCCCCGACCAAGACACCTACGCCTTTGCCGGCAGTGAAACGCTAACTGACTACCTGAAGCGCGAAAGCGAACGCATCACCACAGCTTATCAAGCCGCTGTGGATGCCCTGCAGGATTATTTGTAAAAAATGGTGGAGGTGGCGGGAATTGAACCCGCGTCCGAAGTCAAAGACGATAACCTTCTACGTTTGTAGTTGATTTAGTTACGACCCATCAACAAAACCAACAAATACAATGGGAAGTTGTCTCAAAAGCTTCATCCGATCACTGAGACGAGGTGATTAGACTACTCCGCATAAACAGACAATGCACACCGCGGTAGAGTGCACTGACACCTAGGAGCCTAAGCTCAACTAGGATTTAATGAAGCTCGGAACTAAGCCATTACTGGTACTGGAGCTGCAAAAGCGTTAGCTAGAGAGCGAGTAGCACCTTGGATTCGTTTTTGAGCGAATTCTTTAAAGTTTGCACTTAAAAGTAACATGGAAGTGGATAACCGGTACACCATGCGAACCCGGAAACGCCAGTTATGATCTTTCAAAGAACTCCGTCGAGGCCATATCACCCCCTGGATGACTAGCGTATCATAGAACGCCTGATTCGTCAATCTGTGACAGATCTAAATCCTGTTGATTCACAGATGTCCGGCTTTCCCTTTCTGTTGTTCTGTTGATCGGTTGGTCAGCTGATCAGTTGACTATTTTTCCCCTTGACGCTCCCCCACCTTTACCTATATTCCTCCAGCTATAACGCACATTTGCAATGCCAATTATCAAATCAGCTATCAAACGCGTACGACAAGAAGCTCGTCGCACTCAACGAAATACGGTCACTAAAAACCGTTATAAATCTCTTATCAAAGAAATGACGGAGCTCGTAGAAGCAAAAAAAATGGCCGAAGCAGTTAAATTGCTTCCAGCCACACAGAAAGCCATCGATATGGCAGTAAAGAAAAACCTCATGCACAAAAATACCGCGGCTCGAAAAAAATCGAGTCTTGCCAAGATGGTCGGAGGTGCTCCAGCGAAAAAACCAGCGGCTAAGAAAGCTCCAGCCAAAAAATCTGAATAAAGGAAACAACTCCCTCAAAATTTATATGAAAAACTCCGCAGCGCGGAGTTTTTTATTAAAGCCTCCCTTTCAAGGGGGAAAAGATCTATATTTAAATTCTGATTTCTGCTCACTGCTCTCTGCTCACTATTCACTGCCCTAACCCGCAAACACCTCTTGCCACACATAGCACACCACACCAACGCTGATAAAGCTATCCGCGAGGTTAAAGACTGGAAAATTGTAAACGCTTATAAAATCGGTCACCGCTCCCAGAAACACTCGATCGATCAGATTCCCCAGAGCTCCCGCCAAGACGAGGGCCAGCGCAAATCGTGTCAGTGCTCGTTGTGGCGTCTTCCAGATGAGATATCCGAGATAAAGTGCCACCAGCAGTGTCAGTGGGATCGTAACCCAAGTCGGTACGGGGAGCGAAAAGGCAATCCCAGCATTCTCAGAAACCTTAAAGCCAACACCCGACCAAAGTTCCCAAGGCCCTTCAAACTCGCTCTGAAACCACCATTTACTAACCTGATCAGCTCCAACCAAAGCCAAGACAAACATTAAAATTTTCATCGTGCTAAGTCTGTCAGGAGTTGGGCCTTTTGCCAAGTTTCTTGCCACTCTGCCGCTGGATCAGATTCAGCAGTGATGCCGACTCCGACCGGAAAGCTCCAATGCTTAGAGGTGGCATCAACGAAAATCGTCCGAATCAAAATATTCCACACCGAATCAGTCGGTGACAGCTGCACGCCCATCGTTCCAGTATAAAATTCACGACTAAAATCTTCCAACGACTCGATAATCTCCACCACCCGCGCCTTCGGCGCTCCAGAGATCGAGCCCGCTGGCAACAAACGCTGATAATCTGCTGGCGTCAAAGCGCCATCAAACTGGCCCCGAATCAGTGAACGAGCACTGTAAAAGTTTTTTTCCGCCACCAGAAAACGTTCATTGAGCACACTCACCGTATCACAGATCTGACCCAGGTCATTACGCAAAAGATCGGTAATCATATCGAGCTCTGAACGTTCTTTTTGTGAGGTATTAAGATACTCCACGGTACCAGTTCCTTTGATCGGCGAAGTCAAAATCTGGCCATCACTCTGGCGGACAAATAACTCTGGAGAAAAAGAACAAAATATTTGTTCACTGGTAAAAACAATGCCGGCGGAATGTGAGTTTGGAAGCTGCAGAAACCGATAAAACAGCCTGAGTAATTCTCGTTTAAATGACGCCATATCTGTAAATGGTCCTGACACATAATCGTGCGCTAGATTTACCACCCAAGCGTCGCCCCGCTCTTGATATTTGATAACTTGGGCAACTTTTTCCTGCCAGGCTTTTCCTGGGCGATCCGAAAAAGAAAACAATTCAGAATCAACAGGTAATTCGAGCCATTCACACTTCTCACTTCTCACTTCTGACTTGTCACTACGCCAGTCTTGAAAGTAATAGTGATGATCTGTCTCCCCTTTCCAATCAAAGATCGAAAACTTGGGAAATAGCTCCGCCTCAAAATCAACCAACTCGTAATCCCCAATCCCGTAACAAAACTCTGCCTGCTCCCGCGGTGAAAAGTCGCTAAAGAAGATACCCGAATCACCGGCCTCTACGGCCGTGGCAAAGTGACGAAATGCCGTTAGAGTATTTTCAAGCATTGAACCAGTCATCTTGGTTTTCTATCGCTTTTAGTGCCGCCGACATCTGCGCTTCTTTTTTTGAACGGCCTCCTCCCTGACCAATGAGTCGATCTCCTAGGTAGACGCCGATCTCAAATTCTTTCTCGTGGTCCTTTCCTTTCTCATTGAGGACTTGATAGTGAGGCGTGATTCCCAGTTCTCCCTGCGTGATCTCTTGTAGTTCAGATTTAGCATCGATGTGATGTCCTTGTTGAAGGATCTGATCCAGCTCTACCATGATAAAGCGGTGAATAAATTCTCTGGTAACTTCATTTCCAGCCGCGAGGTATAAAGCGCCGATAAACGCTTCGACGAGATTCGCCAGGAGATAGTCTTTATTACGACCGCCTGATCGGTCTTCGCCACGTGACAGCTTGAGCCAATACCCTAAATCAATCTTACGGGCCACCTGGGCCAAATTTTCGCGTTTTACGAGTGCGGAACGATAGCTGGTGAGCTTTCCTTCACTCAGATCTGGAAAATGACGAAAGAGCCATTCGGTTGTCACAAGCTCTAGCACTGCATCTCCGAGAAATTCCAGACGTTCATTATCATTCTCCTGTCCACCATCATAGGTCACTGAACGATGCGTAAAGGCTTCTTTAAAAAGGTCTGCTGCTTGAGTATAAACCACAAAATCAACGTCAATACGGGAAAATAAATCTTCTATCTCACTCATGTGGGGTAAGTATGAAATATGCAGTAGGAAATGTGAAGTGAAAAGTAGTGTAGATTGAAGATGAGAAGATGAGAAGATTCTTCTCAGCAATAACTCATTACTTCTTACTTCTACCTTCTTACTTTTTACTTCTTTCTAATCCCAAACTCTTACGATAATTATCCAAAACTCCGTTCACAAAACTCGGAGACTTGTCCTCTCCATAGTCTTTGGCCAATTCAATGTATTCATTAATGACTACCACTGGGGGCGTATCCATGAATTTCATTTCTGTAATTCCCAATATCAATAGGGAACGATTGATCGGAGCAATTTTTTCAAAGGCGAACTCTGGCGCAAAGGCGCGAATAATAACTCTAATTTTTTTGAGATGCTCGACTGCTGTCTGAACAATCTGCCAAGCAAAACCGGTTACAAATAGGTCTTCTGAGCCTTCTGAAACCATTTCAAAGGTTTCAACGAGAGGAATTTTCTCATCACGCTCCAGATAGGCAAACAGCGTTTGGATTGCCAAACCTCGGGCTTCTCGACGCTGTTGTTGTTTTTCACTCATAGTGGAAGTATGAAATATGAAGCCTTCGGTTTAAAGCACTTCTCACTGCTTACTTATGACATAAGATCCTTCGCAGGCTCAGGATAAGTTCGACTGATGTCTCGTAGACTCGACAAGTCTCACTTACTTCTCGCTTCGTTTAGGCTGAAATCTCGGTAACTTTACCGCTACCAGTCGAGCTGTCTACATTAAGGACTTGTCGACCACGGTAGTAACCACAGGCTTCACAAGCATAGTGTACACGTCGCTTGGCTCCACAGTGAGTACATTCCGTAAGTTGCACACCTTGTGAAAGACGTTTTCGTTGTTCGGCTACATATTTGCTGTGTCGTGAACGACTTTGCGATTTAGCCTGTTGTTTCTTGGGTACTGGTTTCTTAGACATGAGATAAAAGGTTTAGAGTTTAATGTTTTTGACGTTACCAAGGTGTCGAGTAATTCCGTACAGGAAAGCCGTCGTAATCGGCGTCATAATCAGGAGAGAGAAAAGCACGTTGAAGGCAATAGCGCCACCAAAGAGCCAATCATTATTTAGAAAAGCTTCTGGTGCGTACAACTGCATCAGCTCTGGATCGGAGATCACCTGTACGATCCAAAAAGGAAAGGCAAAGAGTAGGATGGCTCCAAGGATCGCTCCCCAATTTTTTTGCGCCAGGCTGAGTGATTTTGACCAGACGTTCGTTACGGAATCGTCTGATTCCATCAGTACAATTGGCATCATAATAGCTTCGGTCCATCGACGGAAGAGCATCCGCAGTAAGAAAAACAGAACAATCACTGATAAAATACCGAGCGCTACCATCAATGCCATAGACATCGTAGGATCTCCTATAAAATTAGCCGCGGCTCCAAAGAGAGTACTCATCAAAGCACCGAAAAGCACGAGCCCTAGGATTGGGACTAAAAGGTAAAGGAAAATTTTCACCGAGAGCCACGTATAGCGACCTAGATAAGCCCAACTATCACGAAAGAAAACTATGAGTGGATTGTTGGGTTTCCCGTGTGCGTAATTTTTAAGGGTTAACCAGGTGGCGATATTGACGAGAAATGAAAGTACAAAAATCGCGGTAAGTAACAAAATAAACCCAAGCCCCGCCCCCCAAAGGAACGCAAGGTCTGGATTACCAAACTGCAGATTCACAAATTGATTTTCGAGCCCTTGAAAACCTCCGGCCAAGAGCGTGTAACCTCCTCCAATCAGGGCTAAAATAGGCATCATAGCCGCAAAGAACGACAAGAACAGTACAAAAATCCGCCAACCAACACTTTTCCAGGCTCCAAAAGCCCCTGTAGCAGTCTTTTTCCAGTCAGTCATCGTGACAACCTTTCCAGGTCGAATCACTGATTTAGCGACCTTTACTGGCTTTTTCGCCGTTGAAGTTGCCTTCTTAGCCGTTGACTTGGCTTTTGTAGTGGCTTTTTTCGTCGTTGATTTCGCGGTTGAAGCTACTTTTTTAGTCGTAGACTTTGCCTTAGTAGTGGCTTTTTTCGTAACTTTTTTGGTTACTTTCTTAGCGGTACTAGCAGTGCTTCGAGTGGTTTTTTTCTTTTCTTCGGCCATGGTAATAATTATTTAGCTTGCGCGGCTTTCGCACGTTCCATCTTAGCACGGAATTTATCAACTCGCCCTGAAGTATCGACGAGGTTTTGTTTTCCTGTATAGAAAGGATGTGAGGCTGATGAGACATCAACCCGCACTACGTAGTGCTTTACACCGCCGATTTCTTCTGTTTCTTCAGAAGTCATCGTCGAGTAAATAACAAAATCTTTTTTTGCGTTTGCATCCCGAAAGATCACAGGATGAAGAGTAGGATGGATACCAGTTTGCATGTTTAGTATGGATTACATCTTTGTGGCCAAGTACCAGCAAAGCCGATGGAATATAGGTTTTTAGGGGTCATCGTCAAGGCAATTATCCGGCATTTTCAAGTTACCAAAAAACCCTGCCGAGGCAGGGCTTCTTGGACCCACAAAATATCCAGAAACTTAGTGTAGCGTTGTTAATTCCGACGTATGCCGCCGAACAGCATGAGCATGAAGCCAATAATAGCGATAGCAATGAATAATCCTGGTCCCGTACTTGGGAGCAACCCCCCTGCTGAATGGAACTGATCTGAAGCGGCTCCCGAGGCGGCACCTTCTGCGTCAGCGAGAGCACCTTGAGCAACTGCATCAGTCTGACCAGCCACCACAGCTTCGCCACCTTGCTGGCTTGCGAAGCGATTTCGCATAGCGAGTAAGTAGCTGGCAAAACTATCATCTTCAGCTCGTTTCTCAGCCGGGTCCTTATCTCGACTGTAAGCCGCAATTTGTTCTTCAGCAGAACGCGGATTTCGAGCCATGTATCCAGTATTGATGTGTCGTACTTTAGCCAGCTCTTCATCAGTCATATCTGTGTATTCTTCCAGGTAGTAACGAATCGAAGCTGCTGACCCACGCTCTCTCACGCCCCCTGGTGTTGCCCGAATCAGCTCCAATGGATCATAACCATATTCTGAGGCAAAATCATAAATAGTCTCTTGCTCTGGTTCAGAGAAATCATCAAAAGCTTTTAGATCTTCTTCTGTCCACTGTGACTCTACGCTTTCATCTCCATCTGAAACATCTCCACCACCAACTGGCGCCGAGCTGTCGAAGTTATCTGAAAGACATTCATTTCCTTCGTTATCAATATAGTATCCACTATTACAGGTCACTATACAATTTGGTGCCGAACCGACGGTACCATTATTAACCGTTGATTTCGGACAATCAGCGTAGGTTTGTTTAACTAAAGCTAATCCTCCAAACGATGTTAACTCGAGATAACAAAGACCTGATTCGACGACACAATAGTTATTAGCGTCGGTGACCGCCCAACCAGACCCAGAAGCTGGCGCCACCCAAAGTCGTTGCCCATCAGCTTCATCAACCGGCAACATAAATCGAGCCGGGACACTAAAAGAGAAAACTTCGTTACTCAACCCCCATACAAAGGCTCCAACCGCTTGATAGTTATTGCCGAGATTTGCAGCGTATTGGAAAGTAATTTCGTCACTAGATGGCAGTCGACCTGAACCAGGCGCTGTAAACTGTCCGTCCCAGCTAGTTTTTGGCACTGTTTCTGCGGGCCAATAGCGGTTACTAGTAATAGTTGTACCAGCTGAAACGGCCACTCGCGGAAATCCTCCACTGGCCTGACTTCCAACCGTCAGACTACCCGAACCCTGCAGTGTGACCGAAGCCACCCCCTGCGCCGTTTCGGTGACATCTTCGATCTGTACACCATTAGAGAAGAATAGATCTTCATTAATAGGATTGGCAACCGTCGAAGCTGCATAAGAATGCGCTGACACGGCAAGCATCAATCCAAATCCCAAAGCCAAAGAGTTTTGTAGTTTCATTTTTTTGTGCGAGTTCACAAAATGTGATCAAGGAGAGTCTAGTTAATTTTTTTATACTTGTGCAATTTTTTTATTCTTTTTCCAATAGTCTTTGTGTGTACATATTTTTTTTATATATTTCCCAAAAAACGAGCCAATCCCAGAGCGAAATTAAGGTTTTTGCTTTGACGAGCCTCGCAGATTTTAGTAGGTTCCCCCGGCGGTTCGATCCCTCAATTTAATCCGAATCACAACTCAATAAACATGCAAAACTTCCTTCAACCTCTCGGTTTAAATGTGGGCGTAATTGGTACACAATGGGGAGATGAAGGAAAAGGAAAACTCGTAGACGCTATGTCTGCACACTTTGACTATATCTGCCGCAGCACTGGTGGCGCGAATGCGGGACACACTATCTACAATGAGGGCAAAAAATATGTATTCCGTCTCTTCCCCTCTGGATTATTACATCCAGATACCATTGGCGTTATCGGAAATGGAACCGTCGTCGACCCAATTGACCTCATCTTTGAAATCAAAAGTCTCGAAGAAACAGGCATCGAAAACATTCGACCGCGAGTCAAGATATCGCTACACGCCCATTTAGTATTTGAATACCATAAGACAATTGATGCCGAGCTCGAAAGACGCAAAGGTGACAAAAAGATTGGCACTACCTGTCGCGGCATCGGACCGACTTATAATGATAAAATTTCTCGCCGCGGAATCCGATGCGAAGATTTACTCGACAAAGAACTCCTCAAAGAAAAAGTCTTTGCGAATGTAAAATTTCACAACGAGACACTCGGACTTAATGTCGACGCAGAAGAAGAATTTCAAAAAATCATGTCAGTACGCGATGAGATCAAACCACTTCTGACTGACACTCGTATACTACTCCAAGAAGCACTCCGCGACGGAAAACGAATCCTCTTTGAAGGCGCTCAAGCGCATCATCTTGATATTGACCACGGCACCTATCCATTCGTAACTTCGAGCAACGTTTCGTCGGGAGGCATTGCGACCGGACTCGGTTTTCCTGCCCGAAAAATCACAGGCTTAATAGGAATTGCAAAAGCCTACACTACTCGGGTCGGCTCTGGACCATTCCCAACAGAACTCAACGATCAACTTGGAGAAGACTTGCGAGCGGCTGGCGGTGAATTTGGAGCGGTAACCGGACGACCACGTCGCTGTGGTTGGTTTGACGCCGTAGTAGTGCGCAACTCTGTTGAGTTCAACGGACTTGATTGTATTAATCTCACAAAACTTGATGTACTCTCTGGGATTCCAGAGCTCAAAGTCGCTACCAAGTATCTGCTCGATGGCCAAGAAATTCGCACCGTTCCAACTACACGCAAGGCCAATCAAAAACTCGAAGTTGAATACATCACGCTTCCAGGCTGGGAAGAAGACCTAAGTGGCATAAAAGACTTTACCGATCTCCCTGAAAATGCTAGAAGTTATGTTACCACATTAGAAAAACTCATCCGCTGTCCAATCCGCGCCATCGGCGTCGGCATGGATCGACAAGATCTCATCTTCAGAGATTAATTTCTCAATGTGACAAAAAACAAAAAACCCCCTCAAAATATTTATTGATCATGGACAAAACCCAAGTCTGGAACCAAGTGCTAGAAAATCTTTCTCAGAAGATTTCACGCATGGAATTTCATACCTGGTTTAAAAAAGTACATCTCAAAGAAATCTCTGGATCAGCGGTCCTCATTAGCTGTCCAACTGAGATGAATAAAAACTGGTTGGAAAACAAATATCAGACCATTCTACTCAACAACGTACAAAAAACTCTACCAGAGATTGACCGTATCTATTTCAACGTAGATCTAACGCTGGCTGACAAACCAGCCGTTATCGCTCCGGCTTTTGCAAAACCAAAAGCGCCTCGAAAACTTCCAAAACAACCAACCGAAAAACACGCTTCGGGACTTGAATCTCGACTGGTGCAAAACAAGTTCACACTCGACAACTTCATCGTTGGAGAAAAAAATCGACTGGCACACGCCGCTTGTCTGGCGGTCGCTCAAACTGCCGGTCAAGAAGCTAAAGCCTACAACCCTCTCTATCTTTATGGCGGCGTGGGACTTGGGAAAACACACCTCCTCCAAGGAACGGCCAATGCAATCCGTCAACAAAACCCTGAGGCGGTTGTCATCTACACCACCGCTGAACGATTTACGAATGAAGCGATCAAAGCCATTCGTGAGGGCAAGACAGAAGCCCTTCGAAAAAAATACCGCCGGGTTGATGTACTACTAATCGACGACGTACAATTTTTTGCCGGCAAAGAAAAAACCCAGGTCGAAGTCTTTAATACGTTTAACGATCTAAGAGATCTCAACAAACAAATGATCTTCTCCGCTGACCGTCCACCGGCTCAGCTGGAAAAAATGGCTGACCGTCTTAGTTCTCGTTTCGGTTGGGGTCTAGTGGTAGACGTCACCATGCCGAGCTACGAAACCAAGATGGCTATCATCCGAGCCAAGGCTCAAGCTTTGGGCCTTATTCTTCCCGAAGACGTACAACAATTCATCGCCACTAATGTTCGAAAGAATCTACGCGAAGTCGAAAACGTACTCAACATGATTCACGCTGAGCTCGAGCTCAGTCAAGTCTCTCCTACGATCCAGAGTGTCGGAAAAATATTCCGACAGCTGCAGCCTAACGAAGACCTCATTACCGGTCGTGAACACCGCAGCCTGGCTCGCAACCCAGATGATATCATTACGCTGATTTCTGATTACTTTCAGATCCCAGCAACCGACCTCATCGGTACCTCTCGCAAACAAGAGATCGTCTTTCCGCGTCAGATCAGCTGGCTACTGTGCAAAGATGTCCTCAAAATGAGTTTCGAAGGCATCGGCGAAGCCTTCGGTGGTAAAAACCACACCACGATCATGCACGGAGTCCGCAAAGTTAAGGACTTGGCCCGCACTGACAGTGCTACCGCTCGGCATATTCATGCGCTCAAGAAAGATTTAGGCGTTAGATAATTTGCAAGAGCACTAGTCTGCTCTCCCAACTACTTATAGCCTAAAAAATCTAAGTTCTTAATTCTAAGCTCTTAATTCTTTTTCAGATACATTCGCCCTACAATTCCCAGATACAGCACATAACCAACCACCGCTATCAGCGACGGATTGGCGTCATAACCAAAGCCTGCTTTGAGGAAGGCTCCCAGGCCTTCTTTTTCGGAAAGAATCGCTGAGAGATCATAGAGTGGCTTGATGATGGTTGGCAGCCAGCCAGCGGCTTGCAGTTCAACGATACCGTGCGCCAGCAACCCAGCGGCAATCAAGATCAAGAAATATGACAGCCATTCGAAGAGCTTACCGACTGGTACTTTGCGGGTTGAGAAGAAGATCACACAAGCCAACAAAACCGCCGAAGCCACGCCAAGCAATCCACTCATTATCGAAACTTGTTCGCCTGATTGGACAAACAGTGCCTGAAAAAAGATCACAGTCTCAATCCCCTCTCGTGCTACCGCGATCGTCGCCAGGGCTCCGATCATCCAAAGAGAACCTTTGTCGACGTGAGTCTTCACCTGTTCTTTGAGACGTCTGGCAATATTTTTACCTTCTTTTCGCATCCAAAAGATGAGATGGGTAATAATCCCACAGGCCACTAACATCAAGATGCCTTCGTAAAGTTTCTCACTCGTTCCCTCAAACCCACTGGTAAAAGTCGCAAACGCCCAGGCAAATAAAAAGCTCAGCAGCAAACCCATCACAACTCCAGCCCAAACCACAAAGTTCTGCTTTTGCGCACCTAACGCACGCATGGCGGCAAATAGAATCCCTACAATAAGAGCGGCTTCAAGACCTTCGCGGAATGTAATCAGGAACGCTGCGTTCATAGAAAAATTAGTACTAAAATACGTGACACGGAGCTTATACTTAGGTATACCTAAATGCAAATAAAATTATCAAAAAATTACTTCTTACTTCTGACTTCATACTTCATACTGGCTCCATGCTTTGCACTACTACCAATCACGTCTGGAAACACTTTCACGAGAATCCGCTCTCTCACAGTGAAGCGCATTACCTAATGACGATCTATGAAACCGAAAACGCTCACGCCAGCGATCTGGTAAAAGCCTTAGATGTATCAGCCCCAACCGTCTCTCAAGCACTCAAAACACTGGTAAAAAAAGGCTGGATCACCCAACACCCAGACAAACACTTCACCCTCACTGAAAACGCCACTCAAGTGGCCCAACAAATCATCAAAAACAAAGCCATGATGATGGACTTCTTCGTAAACTTTCTAGGAGTCGACAAAGCCATCGCAGACGCAGACTCCTGTAAGATCGAGCACCTGCTCAGCCCAGAGACGGGCGAAGCTCTAGAGGCCTGGCTGAAACAGATGAGAAGTGAAAAAAAAGCCGGTGGGTTGCCAGTCCTAAGCTAAACAAAAAAAACATCTTTACACTTAGATCTCTTATAAACAACAAAAGGGCCGATAATCATCGACCCCTTTCTGTTCACTGTTAACCGTTATCTGTTAACTAGTTATTCATTCCTTTCATCGACAGCTTAACCCGTCCTTGTCGATCAATTTCGGTAAGTTTTACATTCACCTTTTGACCAACTTTGAGGTAGTCCTCAACTTTTTCGACACGTTCCTCTGCAATCTGAGAGATGTGAACCAGCCCATCCTTGCCTGGTGCGTACTGAACAAAAGCTCCGAAATCAACGATCGTTTTGACTTCACAATCCTGGAACTCATCTCCGACTTCGGGCGTGTAGGTAATCATTTCGATTTGATTACGCGCACCATTGATACCTTCCTTAAGACCGGCGATGATAACCGTTCCGTCATCTTCGACGCTAATTTTTACATCGTAATCGGCACACATTCCTTGGATTACAGCGCCGCCTTTACCAATAATATCTCGGATCTGATCCGGGTCGATCTTCATCGTTTCGATCAGTGGTGCGTGTGCATTCATCTCTGGGTTTGGCACCGCGATTTCAGCTTTCATAGCGCCTAGGATATGTGTTCGAGCGACTTTCGCTCGTTCCAAGGCATCTTTCAGCAGTGATAGATCGAGCCCTTTGAGTTTGATATCTAGCTGTAGAGCTGTGATACCTTCTTCGTCTCCCGTTACTTTGAAATCCATATCTCCATCGAAATCTTCGAGACCTTGAATATCAGTAAGAATTCGGAAATCCCCGTCGTCCTGCATTAGCAGTCCCATAGCGATCCCCGCAATTGGTGTTTTGATCGGTACTCCGGCGTCCATCAGAGCCAGTGTCGATCCACAAACTGAAGCCATTGAACTCGAACCATTACAGCTCAGGATCTCTGACACACAACGAACTGTGTACTGCCAACCATCTTCTTCTTTTGGCATGACATAGCTCAGAGCTCGCTCTGCTAAAGCTCCGTGTCCAATCTCTCGACGACCCGGTCCGCGCAACATTCGTGTCTCCCCCACTGAGTAAGGCGGGAAGTTATAATGATGGATGTAGCGAGCACGTCGCTCACCACCATCCGTCGTGTCTACGTATTTTTCATCATCTGGTCCTCCAAGGGTAAGCATCGTGAGCGCTTGCGTTTCACCACGCTGGAAAAGACCTGAACCATGGACTCGATCGAAAAGCCCTGTCTCTACATAGAGATCTCGAACATCGTCAATACCACGACCATCGACTCGTTTTCCAGTGGTGAAGACCCGCGCTCGCATATTTTTCGCAAAACGTTTTTCAAAGGCTCCGACTAAGTCTCCTTTTGAAACTTCTTCAGTTTCGAGTTCCGCTGCACAAGCTGCAAAGAGTTTTTCTTCAAGAACGTGCATTTTCTTCTTAACTTCTTTTTTAGTCGTCCCCGCAATGGTAGTAAATTCGTCTTCGGTAATGTGCTGATCGACGAGTTCCGCTGCGCGGGCATAGGTATCAGATTCTGACGCGACCTCGTATTCTTTGACCTCGATGGTCATTCCAGCCAAAAATTCATCCTGTAACTTACAAAGCTTTTTGATCTCTGCATGCGCGTACTCGAGAACCTCGACGGCTTTTTCGTTTGAAATTAGGTTGGCCCCGGCTTCGACCATCATGATCGAGTCCTCCGTCCCAGCAACCACAAAATCTAGCCCTGATTCGGCAATCTGCGTGCCGGATGGATTCGTGATAAAGTTTCCTTGGGCGTCCATTCCAACCTGCACGGCTGAAACCGATCGCTCAAACGGCATTCCCGCCATTTGGATAGCGAGACTAGCGCCGGTAATACAGAGTGGCGCTGAAGCATGGTCACCATCGGTTTGAAATTGAGTGGCAATGATTTGGACTTCATTACGCATTCCTTTTGGGAACATAGGTCGCAACGGACGATCCGTCACTCGGCAAGTAAGGACATCTGGATCACTTTTTCGTCCTTCTCGTTTATTGACTTTTGAATGTTTGAGTCGACCCGCTGAGTAATAACGAGGCTCGAATTCAACCACGAGAGGAAAGAAATCCATCCCGTCTCGGGCACCTCCCATTTGGGCGGTAACCAAAATTTTACAATCTCCATTCGAGACCATAACGGCACCATCAGCTTGATGGGCAAATTTTCCAGCTTCAAAGCTGAATACGTTTTCTCCCAACGGGAGTTCCTTTTTTACAACGTTCATTGTGAAATGATTTTTAAAAATTAGAGATATCTATTGCTAGCTCTCTGACAATCGCTGCAGGATAACGATGAGGAATTTTTCTTGAGAAAGAAAAACGCCCGACTTTATCCCGAGCGTTTATCATTTGAGCGATTAAGACCGTAGTCCGAGTTCCTTTGCAAGCTGTCGAGCTTCCTCAGGTTTGTGCATTTTGAGGTATCGCATGAGTTTGGTGCGTCGACCAACCATGCCGATAAGTCCTCGGCGAGAATGTTTGTCCTTTTTGTGCGCTTTAAGGTGCTCTGTAAGTTTGTTAATCTTGTCAGTAAGGATCGCAATCTGAACCGGGGCAGAACCGGTATCTTTTTTGTGTTGTTGATGAGCCGCGATTACGGCTTTTTTGTCGCTTTTAGTGGCTTTGGGAGCCGCCTTAGCTTCGTCTTTCTTAGCTTTTGCAGGCATGTGATTTAAAAAAATAAATTATTGCTCGACGATTCTAGGAGCACACCAATTGGCGTCAAGTCCAAATTACGCGTTCTACTCAGTAGCATAAAGCTCCGAAATAAAAACCGAATCATTATCTCCTCCGATGATCATTCCTCTCACATTATGGGCATCGTCCAATACAGGAAGACCTGACATCCCGGGGAGTATTTTCCCAGACACGATTCCAATACGATGATACTCACGATCGCCTATCACAAATTTGGTCTCTATTCGCTCCAGTGTTCCTTGTCCGCCGGACCAACTGAGGCGAATCCCTGGCCGCAAGAAATCGGCGGACAAAGATCCTGATTGCTTGTCTTTAACACCTCGAAACGGCAGAGAAAAACGCAAAACATCACGGCGCACAGAGCGCTCTAGCACTTCGATCGGTGTTCCCTCAAAGAAAAGATTCTCGTGGGTTCGATAGATATGATCTGCCGTCCAAAATGCATCTTCCATCGCAAAAGCCTGCCCTATCACCTGACCATCCACATTCATCAGTGTGATCGTCGTGGGGCCACGAGACCCAAACCAGCAACCCGTGCACAAAAGCATTAGGGCTAACAAAACGCTCGTTGGCTTCATGACATAAAAAATACATCACTCACCAGCTTTGTCGACAAAATCCCCAAGAACAATCCAATGATCGCGCTAAAATAGGAACCGAAATGTCTGGTAAAAAATTTTTCAAGTTACTATTTTTCGCCCTCTTGGGAGGGTTGATCTATTACACATTTTCGACTCCAGCCACGATCCAGGAATTCAACACGCTCAAATTGTCTCAGCCCAGTGAAAATAAATTTTCGGAAGGTTTTGAGGAAATTGATCGCGTAGAAGATCTCTTTCCACCAGATTTCTCTCGCTGGCACCAGCTGACGCTACAAAACAACGAAGTCAGACTACTGAAAAATCCTACTAAGAGCTGTTTTGTTGTTCCCTCAGAGTGTTTTATGGCTCCGGGAAAAAGCAAGATCGAAATCTCTACCGAGCAGAGAAAACGCGGTCAGCAGTCGCTAAAGTTTACCGTCCCCCCAACCCAACTTAGCTTCGGTCGCAAAACGGCTGCGGGGATTCGTCGACACTTATTTGATTTTGATGAGGGAGAAGACCTATATTTTTCTGGATGGTTTTATTTAGAAGGCGAACAAAAACCATTTACTAAAAATTTAATGTTCTGGGGTATCCGAGCCGAAAACAGTAGCTGGCGCTACCGTAAAGAGCCGGGCCGGTTTTTCTTCTTTGATCGAAACAATTATATTGCCTCAGACCTGTTTTACTGGCTCCCTAAACCAGAGGCCTACAAGCAGACCGTACTAGACGAAGTAAACCTGCCGTTTAATCAATGGGTCAATCTCCGTTTTCACATCAAGTTTTCGACTGACAACCGCAAAGGCTTGGTCGAAGTCTGGCAAGACAACAAAAAAATTCTCTACTTTCCAGGGCAAACACTCCCACAGGAACAGACTAAATATTCTATCCTCGAGCTCGGAATCCTCAATCATGAAGACCCGCACAACCAACAAACACTCTACATCGATGATATCAGAATCTCAGACAAGCCGATCTTCAAACTCTAAGCCGCAATTCGCATGAAATGGCTGAAGAAGTACGGCTGGCTACTGCTCATCATTGCGATCGGAGTTTTGCTGTGGACACAGACTGACATCGGTACACAAATACAAAATTATCTAAACCCAGACAATCTGAAAGCTCAGATTGAAGCCTTCGGAATTTTTGGGCCACTGGTGTTTATGGTTATTTATTTTGTGGTCGTGATGGCCTTCGTGTCTTCGACTGTTTTCACGATCTTAGGCGGTTTATTGTTCGGTAAACTGTGGGGCTCTATTTATGTTATCTTTGCGGCTACCGTCGCAGCACAGGTAGCGTTCATCGTCGGTCGAAAATTAAGCGGTGACCGAATCGAAACTCTTAAAAATAAAAAAGGTATCGGCAAACTCATTAAAACCATCGAAGAAAAATCTGATAAAAATGGTGTCCTCAGCATCATCGTACTACGAGCACTGTTTTTACCGTATATTGCACTCAGCTACGCCGCCGGTACGATCCCCACATTGAGGGGAAGAGATTTTTTTCTAGGAACACTTTTGACCAATATCGTATTTGTACCAGCTTTCGTGTATCTCGGAGAATCACTTCTACAGGGACCTAAAGCCCTTATCATTCCAGCAATCATGATTGGCTTAGTACTCTGCGTGCCACGAATCGTAAAACATTTCCAATCTAGCAAATTAGCAAACTAGCAAACTATGCAATATACCTACGATCTCATCATCATCGGTGGCGGCTCAGCCGGTCTATCTCTCTGCTCTGCCGCAGCTCAACTTGGTGTCAAAGTTTGCCTGATTGATAAAGACAAGCTCGGCGGTGACTGTCTCCACTACGGCTGTGTTCCCAGTAAAGCTTTGATCAAATCTGGAAAAGTCGCTCATCACATACGACACGCGGATAAATATGGAATCAAAGCAGCTGAGCCAAAGATTACCTGGTCAGACGTTACGGGTCGCATTGCCAAGATCCAGAGCAAGATCCAAAAACATGACGACCCGGATCGTTTTCGTAGTTATGGCGCGGATGTCATATTCGGCCGAGCTGAATTTAAAGATCCTCACACGATCAAAATCGAGCTCAACCCCAAACTCTCACGCCTGCAACAAAGAAAATATAAAACTCAAAAAACGACGACCATTACGGGTAAAAAAATCTGTATTGCTACTGGCTCTCGACCGCGAATTCCTGAAATTAAAGGTTTGAAAGAAGCAGGATTTATCACTAATGAACAAATTTTTAGTTCAAAAGTACAACCAAAATCACTCACTATCATTGGCGGGGGCGTCATCGCAACCGAATTGGCGCAAGCCATGCAGCGTCTCGGCACGCAAGTAACGATCTTAGAACGACACAAAACCTACCTGGGTCACTTTGACGCCGACACACGTGATGTAATGACAAAAAAACTAAAGTCTGAAGGCGTACAAATCTATACGGATGTCGAACCACTAGAAGTAAAAACTGTAAAGATAGGGCGTCAGACCAAAAAATGCCTCACCCTCAAAGTAAAAAATAAAACGATTGAATTTACGACCGATGAGATCTTGCTCGCAGCCGGCCGAATTCCAAACACGGAGCTAAATCTCGAAGCTGCCGGCGTCAAATACGGACCACGTGGTATAGCAACCAAACCAAACTGTCGCACCAATGTTCCGCACATTACGGCGATCGGTGATATCAATGGGCACACACCTTTTACGCACGCAGCCAACTACGAAGCCGGCATTGTTTTTACCAATGAATTCCTCAAAGTTCCAAGCAAAGCCAGTTACGATTCGATCGGCTGGACGATCTACACCGACCCAGAGATTGCCCATATCGGTCATGACGAAGCTAGCGCGGATAAAGCCAAGCTTAAATACCACGTGCAGAAATTTAATCTCAGTGGTAACGATCGTGCTTTAACAGAATCGGGCAGTGAAGGTTTCATCAAAGTCCTAATCGGCAAAAAAAATAAAGTCCTTGGCGTCCAAATTGTCGCACCACGGGCCGGTGAAATGATCCGCGAATGGCAACTGGCCATCGCCCAAGGGCTTGATATTTCTAAAATCGCCCGCTCAACCTATATCTACCCAACGTATGGCGAAGCCAGCAAATGGCTAGCGGGTCAATATCTCGCTCCGAAACTATTTAATCCGAAAGTGAGAAAGATTGTCCGACGGCTGTTTGGGTATCGAGGGAAAGCTTAACCAATCAACCCCCATACCAGATACACCACCAAACCTAGACTGAGATATTTGAGAAAAGTTTCGAGTTTTTCAGAATGAATTTTTTCAATCAACGTGCCAGCCAGCATACCGCCAAATAAAGTTACTACGAGCATCGGCCCCAAGAAGGACCAATCGATCAAACCATGAGCCCAATACTGATAGACTGCAGCTGACTGACTAAACAGCATAGAGAAAACAAGCAAGAAAATAGCTTGCTGATATTTAATAGCAAAGCAACTAGTCAGTATCAACAAAGCAATAATCCAGTCCCCGATCACAAAGGCGGCATTGTACGCTCCGATTAAAATAGCGGCGACCGCTAACCAAGCAATTCGCCGCTGAGTCGGATCAAAGCCTTTTTCTCTGTGTTCTCCATCGGGAAAAAACAAATTTTTAACCACTAAACCGATTACCGTTGCAATAAAAATCCATTTAAGCAATGTTGCATCGATAGCCACCAATAACCAAGCCCCGAGCAAAGCTCCGACAATCTGAAACACAGTAAATACGGCAAACCACCACTGCACTTTATACTTACGCCAAAGGGCCAAAATCATCCCAACATTGGAGCCAAGAACCGCTGCGTTGTCGAGAGCGATGGCTGGTTTAATATCCATACCGATAATGTTTTGTAAAGCGATCTGGGTTACCAAACTACCGCCTCCAACAAAGTTTCCGTAAAACTCGCCAATAAAGACTCCTAAAACCGCAATCAAAATATCTGTATTCATCTATCGAACTAGAGTAATCTAATCAGGCACAAAAAAATGTCAGCTAAATTTAAGAAATCCCTCTATTGCTTCCGTCGAGACCTGCGTCTCGAGGACAACACAGCTCTCATCGCTGCGTGCAAGGCTTCGGATGAAGTGATTCCCGTGTTTATTTTTGATCCGAGACAGACGGAGACTAATGATTACTTTTCAGCTAACGCCTTTGAATTTATGATTCAGAGTCTTCGTGAAGTAGATGAAAGTCTGCAAAAGTTGGGGTCCCGACTTTATATTTTCTCTGGTAAAAGTGATGAATCTATTGAAAGTCTCATCAAAGCAGAAGACGTCGAGGCAGTTTTTGTAAATCATGATTACACCCCTTTTGCGCAGCAACGAGACCAAGCTATTGAAGATATCTGTACAAAGCATGATGTGGATTTTAAAACTTATGCAGATTATTTATTGCAAGAACCGGACACTGCACTCAAAAAAGATGGTTCTCCTTATCTCGTTTTTACGCCGTTCTATAAAAACTCCCGCCAATTACCGGTACCAGATCCGATAAAATTTTCGCACAAAAATCTGCATACTGATTCACTTCAGGGAACTATCACACTGGATGAAATTAAGTATGAACACAATTCAAAGCTGCGTCTCAAAGGCGGGCGATCTGAGGCCATCCAGATCCTCAAATCACTCGACCCACAGTACAACGAAGGTCGTGATTTTCCGGCACAGTCATCAACGACGCTGCTGTCGGCACATCATAAATTTGGTACGATCTCGGTTCGAGAAAGTTATAACCAGCTTAAAAAATTTTATGGTCCGGATCACACCGTACTCAGTGAACTTTATTGGCGAGATTTCTTCACCCATATCGCCCATCATTTTCCGAGGGTATTTGGCGACGCCTTCCAAGAGAAATTTAACGATCTGTCATGGTCCGAAGATGAAGAAATTTTTGCAGCGTGGTGCCAAGGTCGCACCGGATTTCCTATTGTTGACGCTGGCATGCGAGAGCTCAATACCACGGGTTACATGCACAATCGTGTGCGCATGATCACCGCCAGTTTTTTAGTAAAAAATTTACAGATCGACTGGCGTAAAGGCGAACGTTATTTCGCACAGAAATTAATCGATTACGATCCATGTGTAAACAACGGAAACTGGCAATGGGCTGCCAGCACTG
>JAHDBZ010000001.1:49651-60301 GCA_020630245.1 Candidatus Altimarinota bacterium | reverse complement strand
ATCGATTACGATCCATGTGTAAACAACGGAAACTGGCAATGGGCTGCCAGCACTGGGGTTGATGCACAGCCATTTTTCAGAGTCTTTAACCCTTGGAGACAGGCCGAGCGATTTGACAAAGAATGTGAGTACATCAAACACTGGTGCCCCGAACTTAAAACAGTCCCACACAAGAACATACTCAAATGGGACACAAAACACACAGAATATAACATCGCCTATCCAGCCCCCATCGTGGATCACAAAATCTCCAGTCAACAGACCAAAGACAAATACCGCACAGCACATGAAGGCCAAAAAAAGTTGAGCATCTGAAATAGTACCTTAAAATAAGTGCGAAACTTAACCCCTCACACAAATCATGAAAGCACTTGCTCCTGTCGTTGGTGTACTACTCCTCGCCGCTGCTGCCTTTGGCGGTTACTCTTTTGGTAAAAAAGATGCTACCATCACCCCTGATTCTCCTGCTTATCAGGAAGCCCTAAAAGTCGGTCAGTTAGCTACCGTCGTTGAGATTATCGAACGCGGACTAACCAACCCTTGTCAGACAATTTATCTCTACAACAAATCTGACGAAGCAAACCCTCGTGAGGTAAACCTTATCAACGTAACTTGCGAAGGACTTAACCTTCCAGACATCAATGAGGCCCGAGAAGAAGCTCCAAACGCTGAATAAAGAAGTCACATAAAAAAGTCTTTAGATCAAGCCCTTACGCTTGTGAGGGCTTTTTTTATGCGGTAAAAACTGAATACATTTTTTAAACAAAAATAAAATGAAATTATTATTGACCAGTCTCTGCGCTCTCATGATTATGAGTTTTAGTCACACAACAGTGTTTGCTGAAGATGATCTTGATAGCAATGTTACGGCAACCGATATCGAAGTAAATACCGAAGATTTGGAGGACGAAGAAGAAGCTCTCGAAGAAGAAGCCGAAGAAATCGCTGCAATGGAAGCCGAGATAAAAGAACGAAAAGCCATGCTCGAAAAGCGTCGATCTCTTATTAAAGAGCTTCGAGGTAGTTGGGCAAATCTCAGTCGAGAAGAACGAAAGGCACAAATCAATGATATTCGTTCATTGACCAAAGACATCCGGACAGATCGTCGAGAACATCGAGCAGAAAAACGACAAGATCGTGTGGAAGGCCGAGCAGAAAAACGACAAAATTTTGAGCAACAGAATGCCAACAGCGCACGAGATCGATTATTAAAAAAACGGATGGAGTCTAAGTCTCGTCAAGGGATTTCTCGCTATAGTCGAAACACGCAACGACTCAATCAACGAGCTAATCGAACCGATCGTTATTCAAACCGATTCAGTCGTCAGGCTGATCGGGCAGCTGGAAATGGTCACGAACGACTCAGTAAGGGTCTTAGCAACCGGTCTGAACGGCTCAGCAATCGTTCTGATCGTTTCAACTCTCGAGCAGACAGCCGTAAAAGTCGAGCCATGTCGCTCCGAGATTTACTTCGTCAAAAACGAGAAGCCCGTCAAAGCGGTGCTAGCGAAGAGTAACATAAAAAAGTAAAGTTTCTTTTTAACACTTAGTGTCCGAGGACACTAAGTGTTTTTTCAATTCAAATCCTGTCCTACAAACTCTGCCAATTCCCCAATATAATCTTTATCAAAACGAAAGGCCGCTCCAGCGGTTTCATATATTGCTGGAATCGTACGGGTATACCCAAGTTTCATAAATTCCTCATATCCCTGCAGAGCCGTAGCTGGATCGGTGCAGAAATTACGCCAAATGGCCATAGCGCCAAGTTGAGCAAACGCATACTCAATGTAGTAAAAAGGCACCGTGTAGATATGCAGCTGCGATTGCCAACGTCGTGCCTGAGCGGCTTCAAAACCAGTATGATCAATCATCCCTGTATCAAAATCCGCTAAGATTTCTTCCCAGCGGGTAGCTCGTTGCTGAGCCGTATGATCTGGATGCACATAAAGCCAATTCTGAAACTGATCGACCATCACGACCCAGGGCAGGGTCAGAATAGCGTCCTCAAGCTTCGCTTGCTGGGCTCGTTCCAAATCCTCTGCCGAATCATAAAACCGATCCCAAAACGGCATTGAGATCATCTCCATCGACATCGAAGCGAGCTCGGCCACTTCTGATGGTGGATCTTTAAATTGTGTCAATGGTAGTTCGTGCGTTAGCACCGCATGAATCGCATGTCCGCCTTCGTGCACAATCGTTTCGAGATCTCGCTGTGAACCGACCGAATTCATAAACACAAAGGGCACTCCGCACTCGTGTAGTGGATACATAAAACCCCCTGGGCCTTTCCCAGTTCGACTATCGAGATCAAAGTGCCCCATTTTGTCCATCATCCGAATCACATCTCCAAACGCCGGCTTTAGGGCGTCAAAACAATTGGCCGTCCGATCTATAAGTTCTCTGGAAGTACTAAATGGCTTCAGAGCCTCTCGCCCCAACGGGTCAACCGCCATGTCCCACGGTTTTAATTTTTCTACTCCCATTTGCTGGGCACGCTTTTGATGAACTTGTCTCAGCACGGGAACAATCGCATCTCGCACTGAAGCATAAAAATCCGTGCAGTCTTGGGGTGTGTAATCAAATCGTTGCATAGCTGCGAATTGATAGTCCCGAAAGTTTTGGTAACCAGCGTTGAGAGCCACCTCGTTTCGTTTTGCGATCAATTGATCGAGTAAGTCATCTAGCGCTGTGTAATCCTCTGCCCGACGATCCGTCATGGCGCGGTAAATTTTTTCACGCAGGACAGGATCCGTGTCTTTGAGGAGATTATTGGCCTGCTGCATGGTCAGTGTTTCACCATCATGCTCGATCGTCTGGCGCCCAGCGATCTGGTTAAACTCCGTTTTAAGCTTTGCTAGCTCGGTAAAGAGCGGAATATTTTCGGCGCGAAAGATCTCGATCTCAGACTTGAGTCCCCGCTTGTAAATAAAGTACGGATCATCTGGCAGATCCGTAAAAAATTTTGATTCATAGATCTTTCGGTTAAGTGCATCTGCCTGCGGCGCCAATTGCGGCTGAATATTTTCGACAAAATCATCATAACGGGCTTTTTTTTCATCATTTTCAGTATCGGAACGCTGTCCGATATACCTCCAAGCGAAATCCTCCTCTAGTACCGCCTCCAGCTCACTACGATCCCGCAGCAAATGCTCCAAATCCGAGACTGAATTAAGATCTCTCTCGAGCAAATCCGTAAAATAAGGCGCGAGTGCTTCCCATGTGTTAACTACAAAGTTCGCCGGCAGAAAATTTCGAGTGGTTTTCATCCCATCTATTTTAGAAATTTTACAAAATTAACCAACACTAAGATGATCCAACAAATAAATTATCAAATCCTTTTTCTGCTGTAACCTGAGTATAAAAATCATAAGGATCTGGATTGAGGGTTTTACCAGTTTTTTTACCTGTGAGACCCGATAACCAACCACCATTGTGCGCTCCAAAAAGGTATTTTTGCATGTTATCTTCAAGACCATTCTTTTTTATATGACTGGCATATCTATCTTTTTTCTGATGAAAAATCTTCATATTTTGCACCATAAGTGCCAAGACCGCTTCCACTGACTGTTTTGCATTGAATGGGTTAACCTTAAAATATTTGGTGTTAGCCCAATTAAATTGGAAAAAACCCTGACAATATGTAGCGGAAAAAACCATGCTATTAATTACTGGACGACCATTTGCACCGTACCCACTAGCGGTCTCATGATGACAGAGCTCAGCCAGTGCTATTTTTAAACCCTGTCGACCTCCACAAGCATCTATTACTTGCTGTTCTGTAGTGCCTGAAAAAGAATTTACGACCTGGTCTATAGCGTCAATGATTTCTTCTGTGCGATCAATTTTGTCAAAACCATACCGTTTAAAAAAACTATCCAGTGTTCGACTTGCCCCAAACTTTCTCCGAAAAGCAATAAATTGGGGCCCAGTCATGTTCTCAATTTTTTTGACGAGTAATTCTGTTCTACTTTTTGGCGTAATATCATCAAAGCCTGCTCCTAAAAGATAAGTAAAAACGGGAATATCATTTTTATGACGCACAGAAGATCTAATAGCTTCAGAAACGCCTTTTGTTTCTCGAGTAAGTGGCTTCTCTCTCGGTGTTGGTAATGGTTTTGAAGGTTGATCGACCGGTTTTTTTGTCTCTGCAGGTTTAGGAAGTTCCGATACTACCGCATTCGATTTTTCCCAATAAATAGTACGGGTCATAGCATCGTAAGAAACTTTTATAGGTGAATTGGGTAAAATAGCGGCTACTTCATCTAGGTAAAAAGCCTCTTCGGTCCCTACTTCTTGAGCTTTTAGCATGAAATAACTCTTGTCATAGTCAATATTAAGAGACTCTAAAACAGACCTCCAACCTGGTTCTGGGACAATTAGGGATGTATCTCCCACGTACAAATCATTACCAATTCGCCAAATATTTTCTGCTGGCAATCCTTTAACTTGTCGAAAATTTTCGAACGTTTTTCCTCCATCTCGTGTTACACGACCAGATTTTATGAAATTATTATAAGTTGCAGAGAATCCGTTCTCGATAACGCCCCGCCAAGTCTTATAAGGACCTCCGTTCATCATTCCAACTTCCCCGATATAAGTCACTGAAGGCATAGTCTCTATCACTAGCTCGTTTCCTTTTCGCACTAAATTCATGCCTGGTTCGAGCACCAAATTAGGATCATTCAACCCATAAACCTCTTCTGAGTCCATAAAGCGCACTAACACTTCATCCTCTCCACGATCTCTAAAGCTAAAGTGATCTAATATTTCTTGATTGGTTTTCCCTCTACGAAAAGAAACCTCTTGTTGCTCTTCAAATCCCTGTACAACCACTCGCGGTCTCTCATTTTTAAAATCGATCCATACAATCTGTCCTTTGTACAAAGGGAACTCTTCTGAAACGGCTCCATCACGTAGCAATTTGTACTCTGAGTGGTATTCCACCAAAAAATCTGTCAGTGCATATTTCAACAAATCACTATTTCGAGACTGCAGTTCTGTTATAATCTGAAATAAATTATCTCCCGTTTGCACCTCAATAGTCTCAATATTCAATGTTCCTAAAACCTCTAAATTACTTTCCAAGTTCTCGTACAAACTATCTCTAGCTAATACATTACAATCTTCCTTCGTACTAACTTCTTCAGACAAAACATCGCACATTGCCTGGAATTCATTTTTCTCAGGCAGTTTTATTTCTTGTTTTTCTGTATTGTCACCCATCTCGTAATTATACCACAAAAAAACCGTTTAATCCAGTATTTATAAGGTCCAAACGAGACCTAAAACGCTCCCCAATCAGATCCCGTTTCTTGAGAAACATCTAACGTATTGCGAACTCGTTCCAAAACACCACTAACCCGACTCTTGAGGGTTTTATTTTCCCCTACTCGTCTAGTGGGGCGAAATGCGATGTTTTTTAAATGTTCCATATTATTTTTTAAGCGACTCTTATTAAGCCATTTTAACTCAAACACTTTACTTTGTCAATTTTGTGTGTTATAATGATCCATCAGTTAAATAAAACACAAACAAATGGGAGAAAGATTTTCATCACATTCGTCTAAAGAAGAATTTCCACATTTCGACGCCCTTAGTCCCGAAGACAGAGCGGCACTTGGTTATCATGGTAACTGGATCGACAAAATGCCAGCAGGCGATAAGTCGGTAGCTATACCTGAGGCACAGCTAAAACCGAACGAAAATGGTAGTGTAAATCACGAAGTCGGAACTCAATACTACCATGATTACAAAGGAGACATGATAAAAATGACTCCTGCAGAGCGTCGTCGGAGACAGGAACAATCTGCAGAAATTATTAGACAATTCGAGGCCGAACAAACTGAGCTCAACGCTCTCAAACGCGAGTGGCTAGAAGCTCACAATGAAGCTCAAAATAATGTCAGACTAGGCGAAACACACACCATTCCTAGCGGAGAAACTTGGTTTAACCTTGGTTTAAAAACTCGAGAATCAAGCCCTTTCCTAAAAGATAATGAAAATAAGATCAGTGCTAACACTATTGGAGCAATGATTGCCATTCACAATAAATTAGCTCCTGATCCTAACTCTCTAAAAGCTGGTGATACGATTAAAATTCCTACGGAAGCAGAATTCCAAGAGCTGTTCATGCAACATACTATTCCATATGAACTAGCTTCTTAACCAGCCAACCACATCACACTGGCTTGCTCCATTTCCAATAACTTCACCGCCGGGTACTCGTGGTAATCGAGGCCCGGTTTTTGGATCGTTTCGTAGATATCAGCTTTGCCCGCTCCGAGCATTAGCACGAGGATATAACGACTTTTTTCTATAGCCCGAAAGGTCAAACCCAAGCGCTCTCGTACCGCAAAGCGATCCGTTTCAGACGTCGCTACCAGATCTGTGGAGTCTAAAGCTGGAGCGTTTGGAAAAAGCGAAGCGGTATGACCATCTGGCCCCACGCCCAGTACACACAAATCAAACAAATACCCATCACCATCTGGCGTCAGCATTTCTGCGTACTGATCTCGGCTCTCCGCTCGCTGCTCACAGATCGGAATATATCGCTTCTTAACTTCAAAACTTCTCAGCTTTGCATCTAATAACCTCGCATTACTGTCTTCATGATCCTGGGGAACAAATCGTTCATCCACCATCCAGATTTCAGAATCAGACCAGTCAAAACTATGGTCTCGCATGACATCGAAGAGTCTAGCGGCACTTCCCCCACTCATCGCTAATCGAAACTGATCTTCGCGAGCGCCGTAAGCCTCACTCACAACGGCTAAGACTTCGTCCCAGAAGGCATTCGAATCCGTAAATTTTTGAATTTCCATATGGGGTAGTGGTTAATCTTCTTAGGTCAACACTCGGTGTTAGCACATTGCACTACAAGTCTACACCAAGTGTTTATATTTCAAACTTCTTACTTCCCACTTCTCATCTTCTTACTTATCATCATGATTATCATACCACTCAAAATCAGTTCCGCTCATCAAGTCATGCTGAGACTTCGGACCTGTAGTGCCGGCACTGTAAATCTCTGGTTTGAGTTTATTTGTAGCGATGAAATCAAGCACCTGATCGATGATATGCCACGAAGAAATTACTTCGGCGAGACTGAGAAAATAAGTCTTCTCGTGTCGGATCACATCCAAAAACAACAATCCGTGCTCCGGCAAACAATAGTCGCCATGACACGCGATCGACTCACTCGCGGCGATCTCGCCCTGCCGCAGAGTAGCGCCATCTTCGTCTAGTAAACGGATTTGAATTTTTTCATCTGGGTAAAATTCGATGATGATACGATTCGGCTCAACTTCCGGTCCCTGGAAGGGAAATTTCTTAAGCTCGACGACCATGAAGGTGTGCTTTTCGTGCAGCTTTTTCCCGGTGCGTAAAAAGATCGGCACTTGATACCATTCCTCACGATTAATCTGCAGTTTAAGAGCCGCAAAAGTAGGCGTAGCAGAGTTTTTGACCGGATAATCTTGGTACTGACCGATGCTAATATTGGTTTTGTCTGGTGCAAATTCAAGCGCTGACAGAATGGCATTTTTTTCTTCTTGTACCCGTTCTGCATCGCGATCAATCGGGATCGACATGCAAAGCATTGAAAGAATCTGCAGTAAATGACTCTGCATCATGTCCTTAATGGCACCAACTTCATCAAAGTATCCTATTCGTTCCCCTACCCCCATTGGCTCGAGCGCTGAGATCTGAATATTGGCGATCTCATGACCACGAAGCATGGAATTTAATATTCGATTCATGTGACGTAGGGGGATCAAACTCCGTACGGCTTTTTTCCCCAGATAATGATCGAGCAGATAGATCTGGTCTTCAGTGAAACGCTCAGTAATAAAATTAAAGACTCTGTGGGCCGAGGTTTCATCATCTCCAAATGGCTTCTCGAGGATAAGACGTAAATCGTGAGATGTTGGGTCAAAGGCCGCCGCTAGTTGTTTTACAATTGGCTGCACTACCATGGGTGGCACCGAGAAATAGGCCAGATGTGGAACTTTTGCTAAGTCATCAATTTTTTCAGCGAGAAAAGATTTAAAACCTTTAAAGTCTTCATATACGTCATATTGACCAGAATAGTAATGAACTTTGGCGAGTAGATCCTGAAGAATTTTTTCTTGATAGTCGCCCCAATCTTCAGCGTGATGATCTCGAACTGAGGTTTCAAAACTCTGTCGAAACTCTTCTTGGGTCTTTTTAGAGCGTGCATAACCCACGATAGCGTAATCGGACGGGAAGCGTTTTTGCTCGGCCAGAGAAAATATCGCCGGAAAAATCTTTAGTTTGGCCAAATCCCCTGAAGCACCAAAGATCGTAAACACAAATGGATCTTGCACCCGAAAGATGGATTGAAAATCTGAGGCCGCTTTATTATTGTTCATGTTTATTTACTTCAAACTTCTCACTTCTGACTTCAAACTTAATCTACCAGTGCTTCGACCAATCGGTGTGAAACACTCCTTCACGATCAATTCGTTCGTAAGTATGTGCTCCGAAGAAATCTCTAAGCCCTTGGATAAAATTTGCAGACGTTCGGGATCTCGTCATGCCTTCAAAGCTTCCTAGAGCTGCCCCTAAACAAGGCATTGGCACGCCGGTATTGGCCCCCATCCCCACAATCACTCGCAATGAATCACGCGTATCTTGAAGGTCATTTTTGATATCTTCGATCTCCCAGAGTGGAGCGTTATTGGCTTTTTGAAAAGCTTCGTGCAAAGTTTTGAGGATCTGAGCGCGGATAATACAACCTCCCTCCCAAATACGAGCAATCTCACTGTAGTCAAAATCCCAATTTTGCTCCTCGGCTGCCTGTCGCAAGAGATCAAATCCCTGCGCATAAGAGATCAACATCCCCGCATACAAGGCATCTTCCAGCACCGGCACGATGTCATCTAAAGCTTCCTTTGGCATTATCTTCTGACTTCTCACTTCATACTTCTCACTTAACTGGGTTCGATAATTCTTTCGGCTCGAAACGATCCGTGCATTAACTGCCTGCTGGATCACGGAAATATCAACCGCTCGCTGCATACCTTCGATAGCCGTCCAACGACCAGTTCCCTTTTGTCCGGCTTTGTCCAGGATCTTATCAATCAAAAATCCATCCCCCAGGTCGTCTGGTTCTCGTAAGATCGGGATAGCAATTTCAAAGAGAAATGACTGCAGTTTCCCTTCATGATATTTTTCAAAAATATCGGCAATCTCGTTTGGTGCGAGACCAAAGTTTTGGCTGAGCAATTGATAGGCCTCGGCCATCATTTGCATGACGCCGTATTCAATCCCGTTGTGCACCATTTTAACGTAGTGCCCGGCTCCATCATTTCCGAGATATGTAACACAAGGGTTTCCATTGAAATCTTTGGCCGCAATAGCGGTCAAGATCGGCTCCAGATCCTTCCAGATCGCCTTGCTTCCGCCCGGCATGAGACTTGGACCATGCAAAGCGCCTTCTTCTCCTCCAGAAACTCCACAGCCAAAAAAGTTTAGATCTTTTTCGGCTAAAGAGGCTTCTCGGCGAATCGTATCTGGGTAGTGAGAGTTCCCACCATCTATGACCGTGTCCCCGGATTCTAAATGTGGCAGAAGAGATTCGATCACCAGATCCACCGGCTTGCCGGCCTTAACCATCAATATGATCTTACGCGGCGCGGCAATAGATTGCACGAAATCGGCTAAGTCAGCTTGTCCGACTAAGTTTTCCGAACCATGTTCTGCAATAAACTCGTCCATCACCGATGTAGTTCGATTGTAAACGGAGGTACGAAAACCGTTCCTGGCAATATTACGGGCGAGATTTTGCCCCATAACCGCTAAACCGATAAGACCAATGTGAGATTTTTCCATTGGTGAAAGTATACGCAGCTGAGGTTACAACTTCAAACAATAGCCGTGATTAAAACTACCAAATATGAGTAATTTTAGCTGTTACTTCAGGTTCTTCTTCCCAAATGTATCGAGTTTGTAAACTTTTGAATTGATACAAACATCACCTCCACCAGCATCGAAGGCCGCTTTAGCCTGCATGATAATTTCCATAGCCTCGTCTGGCGTTTCGACCACAAATACATTATCTAGATCCTCTGGGCTTACAAAGCCACGATCTACCGGCTGACTCAGCATCCAGTCATGAAGACTTGTCCACATTGGATCCATAAGAATGATCGGAATCGGGCAAATATGTTTTACTTGGGTGAGTTGCAACGTATAGAAAAACTCTAAGCAAGTCCCGATCCCTCCGGGTGAAATAACCACCGCATTTGAAAGGGCCATAAAATGATCCAAGCGATCTCCGAATTTATCGAAGTGCTTAAACATATCCAAGTGCTCATTGTGTTCCCCTTCCCATGGCAGACGAATCGTCAGACCGATCGAGTTCGTACCATCTGGGTCTACTGATTCGTGTCCGGCATTGGCTGCGTCCATTTGTCCTGGACCTCCTCCGGTAACGACACCAATGTGATTATCCGCACACATCTGACCGAGACGAAACGTTTCATCGTATTCAGCACTACCGGGCTTGGTTCGAGCGGAACCAAAGATCGAGACGCGGAAGACTTCTGGATGTTTTAAAGCTTCGTCAACAGAGAGGATTTGTGAATTCATTTTTTTGAGTTTTTATTTTCAGGCAATTATAGCAGATTT
>JAHDBZ010000001.1:29099-49551 GCA_020630245.1 Candidatus Altimarinota bacterium | reverse complement strand
TATCTCCCGCGTTAGCACCTTCCCACGTTCCACTCCTGGCTGATTGAAGGCGTCGATCTCCATCAGCTCTCCGAGAAATGCCGTGGCCCCTTCAAAAAGCATAAAGAGTTGTCCGAGATAGTACGGGGTAAGTTCGGGGATATTAATGGTGATATTTGGACGATCATTTTCGGTGAGAGCTCCAGCCGTCGCTTTTTGCTCGGCGTGTAAAAGGTCTCCAAAAGTTTTTCCTTTCATAAAGTCAGTCTTCGGGCCATCAACGATCACCGGGATATCCAGGGTGTGATTAAAGCTCTCAACATTGATGAAAATCACCAGCTTATCATTCGGTCCCTCAGCAAAAAGTTGTACTTGTGAATGCTGATCGGTTACTCCGAGTGACGGTACCGGTGTAATTCCGACATGTTCTACCGCTCCCTGCTCGCCGCTCACTGCTTTCTTTTTACCTGTAGATTCTGCAATCAGCTGTATCGACCAAGCGGCAAATTGGCGAAGCTTCGTGTGATAGGGCATGATGATGTTTTGGGTTTTGCCGTGATCAACCATCGCCATCTGTACAGTGGCGAGTTGGAGTGGGATATTTTGATCAAAATTTGTACTCAAAAAGGAGTCACGCATATCACGCATTCCCGCGATCAGGTCTACAATATCAATGCCGATCAACGCCGCTGGCAAGAGCCCAACCGGAGTTTGCACGCTGAAACGACCGCCGACACTCGGTGGAATATCAAACATCGTAATGCCGTCTTGATTTCCAATTTCTCGAAGCAAACTGTTCTCAGGATCGGTGATAAAGAGCATATGCTCGGTGATATCTAAACCCACGCCTTCGATAAGAGTGCGAAAGAACATGTACTGTGCCAGCGTCTCCGGCGTGCCACCAGATTTACTAACAACCAGGAAGAGCGTTGATTCTAGTTCGAGAGTTTCCACGGCTTCGGCTAAAAAGTCTGGATCGATATTTTCCAGCACGTGTAGCTGTGGTGGGTGTGGATTGAAGGCATCCGTAAAAGCATCTCGCAAACAAATCGGTCCGAGCGCCGAACCACCAATCCCACAGATAACGATATCGCTGTACTGTCCTTCAACTTTTTTAGCGAAGTCTTGCACGGCTTGGATCGTCGCGTCATCATCGATGACTTTGTAAAACCCCTGCCCACGAGCTTCGACGCCTTCGATGATTTTCGGGAGGAGCCAATCATGGCCTTTGAGTTCTGAGTCGCTGATACCGTGGTGGCGTTCTACTTTGTGCAAATTTGTGAAATCGATTTTTAGCATGGTTTTGTAAGGTTAGGGAGCGGGAAGGTTGGAGCGTTAGGGGGTTTAAGGAAAATCATTATACTTTCTAACCCTCAAACTATCTAACCCTCTAACTGGCTTTCTGAAACGCCTTCGCTTTTTCCCAATCCTTAAGGAAAGCTGCCAGGCCTTTGTCTGTTAATGGGTGAGCGACGAGCTTATCGAAGATCTTCGGTGGCATGGTCGCAATATCTGCGCCGATCATCATCGAATCAACCACGTGCTTGGCATGGCGGATTGAAGCCGCGAGAATCTTGGTATCATAACCGTAATTATCATACGCCTGTCGGATCTCTGAAATAAGTTGCATCCCATCCTGTGAAACATCATCAAGTCGTCCGACAAACGGAGACACCAATGTCGCTCCAGCTTTGGCCGCCATCACCGCCTGTGACACCGAGAAGATCAGCGTAACATTTGTATGGATACCATTGTCAGAAAAATATTTCACTGCTTTGAGTCCCTCACTGGTCATCGGTACTTTGACATAGACATTCGGATGCCATTTGGCGATAGCTTCCCCTTCCTTGATCATGCCTGCGGCATCTTCTGAAACGACCTCGGCTGAGATTGGACCATCGACAATCTCGGCGATTTCTTTGATACGAGTTTCGAGATCGACGCCCTCTTTCATGATGATCGAAGGATTGGTCGTGACTCCATCTACGATGCCCCAACTGGCATACTTTTTAATTTGTTCGAGATCGGCTGTGTCGAGGAAGAATTGCATTTAGAAGTAAAGATTTAAATTTTTGCTTAAATGATAACAGAGTTTCGATCTCGTCGGAATTCTTATCCGTGATTTCGGCTACAATGTTGACCTTAGGCAACAGCCAGGACTCCCACCATGTATTAACTCTAGTACCAGCGGGAACGTGTCGTCTTTGTATAACAACCCCAGGACCGACCCTCGCGCCATGCCCAATAATCGAATCAATCACCTTTGCTCCTGAAGAAATTTTGACTCGATCACCAATAACGGAAGGCCCCAACACTTGCGAGTTATTAGCCAGAAAGACTTCACTTCCTAGTCTTGGATGACGCCTTCCGTTGATATCTTTACCAGTAGATCCTAAAGTCACTCCATGATAGAGTCTTAGATTTTCACCCGCTTCTACCGTCGCGCCTATGACCGTACCTCGTCCATGATCCAATGCCATCGTTCCAAGCCGTGCCTGGGGATGAATTTCAACCCCGGTCAGAATTTGCACTCTCCGTGCCATTCTCTCTACCTGATACAAAACATCATCATCTGAAATCTCCTCAAGTACACGAGAAAAGAAGCGATGTGCTAACACTGCCACCATACCACTACGAATGGTATAAATTTGAGACAAATTATAATCCCTAGAGGCCGGATCAAACTCTCTAAAAAGCAAACCATCAGCGGTAATCTGCTCAAAAGTTCTAGCATCTATCAAAGGCAACCTTCCAACTCTTAACTCCGTGCGGGGGTCAATTTGAGAAAAAAACCGACTTTCAGAATATTTTAATTGGCTGCTCATAATGATTGATTTACAAATTCTGGATGATGCTGAAATCCTCTATCTCCATTAGAAAAACGAATACCATAAAACACTTGCCCCTGAACGTCTTGGGCTAGCATTTCTGCTCCTGGTGGCAAAGTCGGGACAAACTCGGAATGATTAACTCTCACTGTTTCTTGTCTCCCATCTGACCATTTAATGACCTGTTGACCCTGCCTCATTTGAGACAACTTCTCCACTTTTCCTCCATTAGCTAAGGCAAGTTGCTCAAAACCAAAACAAACACCTTCCATTGGTACTACTCGTGTCAACTGCGTATCTAGAATCGCTTGTTGCTGAATATTTATCCATGTTTCTGGGTCATGAGGAGAATGAAGCGAGCCTCCAATATAGAATCTTTCGTATTGGTGATTATGAAAAATTTCTAGGTACTGATCATAAGTCATTCGAGCGGCATGAAACACTTCGTAATCTTCTGATATTGAATGACTAACAGCATAACGAATTAAGTTTTGAAGACCGCTGCCGGCAAATTCTTCAAATTCTTTTTGGGGCCCTAGGAACTGACGAATCAGGTAAGTGCCTTCAATATCATGAGGATGACTACGCGGATCAACATAGTTATTAATGATGCCAACTTTTTGTTTCATGGTGAACTAAATACGTAATAAAAAAATCTCCAAGTGGAGATTCCTACGTACCAATATGAAACAAATTATTTAATACACAGAAACCTCCCCTTAGATAAGGGCGCAACAACTACAACAAGTCTGTGCGTATTTCTGCATAACGAGATCACTGTAACCCAAATTTTTTCTGAGGCAAATTTTTTGAATATCACCCATGCAACATCCGTCTCAGATACGGCCACATCTGCTGAGCAATGAGGCGGTACCCCGCGGGCTTAGGATGAATGCGGTCAGACATCATGAGATGCGGGCGCAGCAGAGTCTTACGCATAATGTGCGGCATAAACATGAGTCCATGTCTCCGAGCCAGTCGACGAAACATCTGCCGTGAGGCCCACACATACTGGAGACCATATAGGTCAACGGCCAGTAATCCGACGAGCAAGACTTCCGTGCTCTGCTTCTGCGCTGTCGTTATGATCTCAGTCAGTCGTGCTTCGACCTCCGCAATGGGGTACCCCTTGATAAAATCATTCCCGCCTAATTCTAAAATCAAAATTTCTGGCGCTAGATCCAACGCCGCCGGCAAACGAGCTAAACCATCGATCGTCGTGTCTCCACTCACGCCCTGGGCAATGATCGTATAATCATGCGCTTCGACGTGCTGAGCGAGCAAGCTGGTGTAGCGCTCTTCTGGTCGGACTTCAAAACCCGCGGTTATGCTATCGCCCAACGCCACGATGATATTGGTATCACGGCGATTTTGGAGTGGACGATAATACGAAAAGAGTGGATCAAAAGTAAGCATCTCCACAATACGTTTGAGAAAAAATTCCTTGATCGTTTTCATTTCCGTAGCATCGGCTCTAGTAACTCCCACACGTTATCGGCAATCTTCACATGACCCGCTGGTTTTGGATGAATTCCGTCTGACTGCATGTAGCGGGAATCCAACAAAATCCCTTTAAAGTAACTGGGCATGAGTGTGAGATCAAAATCTTCGGCGACGCGCTCAAACACCTTGCGCGAATCAAGACTATAATCAAACCCACGCGTCGGCGGGGCAATCACACCGATCATTAAGATGTCAGCGTTTACTTCCTGAATCTTAGTCACTAGAACTCTCAAATTTGCTTCGACTTCGTCGAGTTTTTTTCGCTGGATAAAGTCATTTCCCCCTAACGCTAAGATTATGATCTCTGGTTCAGCTTTAATCACTTCATCAATCCTCTTGAGACCATCCCCCGTCGTGTCACCACTAATTCCCTGGTTGATAATTGTGTAGTTATAACCAGACGTATTTAAACGAGCCTGCAATAAATCTGCGTAGCGTTCCGTATCTTGCACCCCATACCCTTCGACCACACTGGCTCCCAGCACGACAATGTTCCCTGTCGTCGGTCTATCATCAGAAATCTGATAGCCACCACACGCGGTGAGAAGAAGTGCGAAAAAAATCATCACAAATGTTTTCATCACCACTCAAGTTAGAGAAGTCATCACAAAAACTCAACTGACCGCGGTCTTCCAAACTACCAATTCCCCTAAGTTTCAAAACTCATCATTGCCCCAACTCAACCACTAACTTCCGAGCCGCATTGCGAATGACCTCACTGAGAGCTGGATGAATATAGATCATCTCTAATAACTGATCTGCCGTCGCCTCCATCGTTAGATACGCAATCAACAGGTGGATAATATCGGAAGACTTCTCACCAATGATATGGGAGCCAAGAAGCTTACGAGTATTTTTTTCAGCGATTAATTTCACAAAGCCGACCTTCGGTCGCATGGCATCCCCCATAGCTGATTTTTTGTATGGGTTTGTCGCTGTGACGTAATCAACGCCTAATATTTTTCCCTCGCGAATCAGTTCATCTTCGGTCACTCCCACTCCCGCAATTTGCGGATATGTAAAAATTGCATGTGGCACCGGTGGATAGGCAATCGGCGCCGTGGCAGCCTCTCCGTAGTGCTGAGCAAACAAGTATTCTCCTTCGAAGTTCACACTGTGTCGGAAGTAATAATTCCCTACTACATCTCCCAGCGCATAGACGCCTGGCTGATCGGTTTCGAGATGATCATTAACGATAATGTTTCCACGTTCATTGGTCTGAACACCTGTGTGCTCCAGTCCGAGATCATCCGCATTTGGCACTACTCCCGCCGCGACAAAAAGGGCATCGGCTTCCATTACGATTTCGTTGTCATCCGCATCACGAACCGTGACCGAGAAAATACCATTTTCATAACTCACCTTAGTCGGCACCGAGCCGATATGCACGTTATATCGCTCAGAAAAGTTTTCTGTGAAGGCCTTTCGAATATCTTTGTCTTCCGCGCGGATCATCTCACTGCGTACCAAAAAATGGACATCAGTCCCCATCGCGCCATAAAAATGTCCAAGCTCCACCGCAATGTATCCCCCACCGATCACGATCATTTTCTTGGGCAGCTTAGTGTTGCGCAAGGCTTCACGTGAGGTCATATAAGGTGTATCGACCAATCCTTTAATATTTGGAATCCTAGGACGAGATCCCGTCGCTATATAAATTCTATCAGCTGTTAACTGTTCACTGTTTACTGTTATCTGTCTTGGTCCAGAAAAGCGCGCGTGTCCATAATATAGATCTACGTTTGGATTGGCTTCATAGGCAGGCTCGATGCTGCGTGAATCTTTCGTTACGGCTTCGGTAGTACGGTCTACCAACGCAGCGAAATCCACGGAATAATTAGACGAACTATTGATAAAGAATTTTTCTCGATTCTCCATCCAGTGTGTAATCATGTCCGCTGGATAGATGAGCATCTTCGAAGGGATGCACCCCCGGTTGAGACACGTCCCTCCCAGGTCTTCTTTTTCGATGATCGCGACTTTTTTACCGAGATCAGAGGCTGGGCGAAGCTTGGTACCGCCGCCGGTTCCGATGATGATCAGATCGTAGTGTTTCATATTCAGTTAATCTAGACAAGACTGCAAGTAATCACTCAACTGTTCACTGCTAACTGTTTTCTGTTTACCATTTTTCATATCCTTCACCTGCACCACCCCATCACGCAATTCATTCTCCCCCATCACGACACAGTACGGGATACCGAGCTTGTCAGCGTAGTCGAACTGCTTGCTGAGTTTTTTGTCTTCCAGGTAATTCTCCGCCACGATCCCAGAAGCTCGTAAATCAGCTCCGATCTCCAGGAGTTTGGGCATGGCTTCTTCATCAGCGGCGATTAAGAGTGCTTGCGTCGGCGAGGCTTTGGTTGGCGTTATAATACCGGCCGATAGGCACTGCGCGAATAGTCGTGTCAGGCCGATCGAAATACCGACACCTGGGAGTTTTTTACGAGTAAAAATTTCCGCTAAGTCATCGTAACGTCCCCCACTACAGATCGAACCAAATTCCGGATGACGGATCATCATCGTTTCGTAGACCGTCCCCGTGTAATAGTCGAGGCCACGCGCTAGGAAAAGGTTCGGCGCAAAGTGACGACGATCGACCTTGAGTCTTTTATCCAAAATTTCTAACACCAGTACCAACTCTCGAGCCCCCCGCAGTGATTCTTCACCGAAAGATTCTCCAAATTTGATAATGGCATTGTAACAAGCCTGCGTTTTCCCACTGACCCAATTTTTTACAAAATCTTCGTCAGAAATCGATTTAAATTTTTCAAGGGCGGCGATGACTTTTCCCGATTGTGCCTGAAATGATTCGAGCCGACTTTGGAACGCTTCTTCGCTGATCTTTTCGCGATCGTCCCATAGATCAAGAAAAGCTTTGGGATCGATACCGAGGTCTTTAGCCATGCCGGTGAGAATTTTTCGGTTGTTAACCCCGACTACGAACTCTCCGATTTCTAGTTTTTGAAAAATCTCTACGATCACGGCTACCACTAGGGCATCGTTACTGACATTCAATTTACCGTTACCAATGATGTCGATATCACACTGGTCAAACTGACGAAAGCGCCCCTTTTGTGCCCGTTCTCCACGAAACACTGGCCCGATGACAGATCGCTTAAAAGGGAAAGTGAGATCATTAAAATGTCGCGCTACATAAAGTGCCAACGGCACCGTATGGTCAAATCGCAGAGCGTTACCAGAGTGACTCTTGTCATTGGGATCATCATGGACGCGCTTCAGGGCGTACATTTCTTTGGCGTTGCCGCCCTTACCCAGTAGATTTTCTTCTCGTTCTACCAATGGTGTGGTCAGCGAAATAAAGCCGTACTTGGTAAAAACACTTTGGATCGTCGCCACCCACTGCTGTCGCAGTTGTTCAGCGGCTGGCGAAAACTCAGGAAATCCAGAAGGTGTCGAAATATCAAACTTGCCCATCCCGATCATGATAACCAAATCAAGTATTAAATCGAGGTGAAAACTAGTACTTGCCAAATACGCTTCCGAGCGCAATACTCTGAATCGATGACGGACTTTGCCGCTGAAATTCAAAACTTTATCGCAACGTATACCTACTATGCTCGGTGGTCAGATCTCGAAGCGGCTGTACGAACACTTTGCAATAACCAGCTAAGTCTAAAGTCTGCTGAAATCGTTCGTCTTTCAGATGAAAACCGTTCGATTCACAAAACAGTACTTGAGCAATCCGAGACTTTTCATGAGTCTCCCGATGATCCTTTTCCGATCACGCTAGTGCATCACAATCAACATCAGCAAGTGATTGCCCTCACGCGTATTGGTCGGAAAAAAGATAAAACCAAATTTAGTGATACTGAAAAAACGGCCCTTAAAACCCTGCACCGCTATCTCAATCAACAAGTCCAATACTGCAAAGATCGCTACATAATAACTGCCAATCTCGAACAGCAAACCCAGGCCTTCAACGCCGCCCGACAGGAAGTCTCACAGATCGGACGAGTCAAAGACAATTTTCTCTCGATTGCCTCTCATGAACTCAGAACGCCGATGAGCGTCATCCGCGGCTACGCTGATTTTTTACTCTCCGGAAAGTTTGGCCCACTCAATGATCAGCAAAAAAACTTTCTCCAAAAAATTCTCGCCAACGTCAATCATCTGACCAAGCTCGTAAACGACATGCTGGATGTGCACAAACTCGAAGCTGGGAAGATGGAGTTCGTGCGCGAATCAGTTTCACTTAGAAAACTCCTCGAAGAAAGTGTCAGTGAGCACCAAATCCTACTCCAAGAAAAGCAGCAAACTTTGACCTTTTTCAACCCTCAAAATGTCGAACCGACCCTAGAAACTGATCCAGAAAAAGTCCGACTCGTACTCGCCAACCTAATCAGTAACGCATACAAGTTCACGCCACGAAAAGGAAATATCGAAGTCTGTCTGCAACCACAACCGGAATCTGATCTTTGGCTCGTGCAAGTGATCGATGACGGGATCGGAGTCTCGGCAAACGACAAAAACGGTCTGTTTGAAAAATTTCAGCAGGTCGACAACTCTCTACAAAAAAAATACACCGGTACCGGCCTCGGACTCAGCATCTGTCGCGAAATCATCCAGGCACTGGGCGGAGAGATCTGGATCGAGGACAACGCGAAGGCAAAGAGTGGCAGCATCTTTAATTTTACGCTCCCCGCATGAAACCAACCTGCCTCGTGATCGAAGACAATCCTTACCTAGGAGAGCTCTACGAAATTGCTTTTACCGCCGCCGGATTTGAAGTGCTGATCGAATCTCAAGGACGCAGCGGACAAAATCTCGCCCTTACCTGGAAGCCGCAACTAATCATCCTCGACATCATGATGCCCGATCTAGATGGTCTGAGCATCCTGCGCAACATCGCCGCTAAACTACCCGAGACCAAGATCGTCTGCTGCAGCAACCTCAATCAAGAAAAATTTCGCGATGACGCCCTAGCTCTTGGCGCCGCTCTGGTTCTCGATAAGAGTCAATTTACTCCGATGGAAATAGTGGGTGAGATTGAAAAAAATTTTGACGACCTCAATACTTCACATTAAAGTGATCTTCGTAATGAATTTTTTCTTTGCCGCTACTCAGCATCATCACGGTCATCATTTTGTGACCGCGTAGCTTTGTAGTAACTAACAATTTCATCACGAGCTAAACCGCGGTCACGCGGTTTTTTTGTATTTTAAATATTTTTCAAAATCATGAACACACTCTCTGAAATATCTCAAACAGACGACATTACAGTGCTTGGAATCAGCAGTCAATCAAGACTAAAAAATGAAGCCCTCACTCTCTTAGCCAAGGGTGGCTATCCAGTCAGTCCTGAACAAGACTTCGATAAAATCGGTTTAATCGACCTGAGGGGTGGAGATCAAGGAGTACCACTGGTACTCCTCAAAGCCAAAGGCGCCAGAGCTATCGCCGAAAAGAGACTCCTTCTCGGTAAGAATTTTTCGGGTATTATCACCGGAACAGATACGGCTCTTGAAGTCGCTTTGATGAGACGCGCACCTCTATATCAAGTGATTAAAACTGGTCGTGCTAAGTCACGCATGGCACTAATGACTAGCCAATCTACTCAAGAAAAAACTAAATTTTTTACACTTTTCACCAAGTATCCGGCACAAGCAGAATTCATTATCAAAACTATGAATATAAGAGTGGGCTCTATTGTCACAGTAGAGTCTGATGCAGAAGTACTAGCCGCATCAGCTACTGGAAATCTCGCGCTAGACATCATAGAAAGCGGAAGCTCTAGAGACGCTAACAACTTGAAAGAAATCCAACTACCTAAAAAACTAGAAGCTTTGACTCAATTACAAATGGGAGCCTTTGAACTTGAAGAACAATACGATCTTCCCAGTCCTATACAAAACACACTAGAAACACTCTGGAAGAATATTTCTGATGGAGTTATTGAACGAAAAGAAATTTACCGAAACCGAAACCTAACATGAACAACACTTATCAAAACAGTACCTATCATCACACGCACAACCACGATGGTTGTGTGGAGGAGTTAATAATGACTCCTTCGTTTGAAAGTGTTTTGTGAAATGAACACCTTCATATTCATCAAACTAACCACAAGTTAAGGAGAAATTACTGTGGATATTACCAAAAGCATCATACAGAGTCTTCAATCTATCGAAAACGCTGTAGCAGAGACACAGAAGTCAGAAACAGCTACTATCGTTCAAGCATCACTCGAACCTATCGGTGCAAAATGTGTTACGCGGGCTCAAGAAAAGCGATTCTCTCAAGACATGTATGAAGACATCATGGGATTTGTAACTGGAAGCCTCGGGCACCGTGCACATAAATTAAGAATTTATTTATTCACGCGTAAAATAATCGACGAAGAAGGAAAGATTGTGCTGGAAGTGCTATGCGTTCCACAAAAAATGATCGCTCAAGCTGCAAATTTTGAAAGTAATGCGTCAGATGACCGATTCAACCAAAAGCCAGACCAATACCAGGCGGAGATAATACCACTTAAAGACTAACTCCTCCTTCAACCATTACGAGCCCCCGCTACGCGGGGGTTCTTTTCTTATGTGTAAACACCCGGTGTTCCACAAACTAGCTACAATTGAAAACTTTTTTAAATCTTGATAACCACAAAACACCGGGTGTTATTCTCTTAAAGTCTCTTCTGTACATTCCAACATAACGAATTTGAAACGGGAGATCCTTCTGCGTTCGCTTAAGCTTACGCATCAGGATGACGAAAAGGGGGTTACCTCTTAAAAAAGAACGGAGCTTTGCTCCGTTCTTCTGTTATCTGTTCACTGTTCTCTGCTATCTACTTACAGAGCTCCCACTGCCTTCGCAATGTTGGTACGAATCGTAACGTACGCACCATCATCATCGGCTGGTAGAGTTTTCACTTTCGCGATTTCTTGTACCACTGGTAGATTTTCTACTTGTGAAAAATCAAATTCTTCTCGATCAACGAGCTTGAGACCTTCTTCGTAGAGAGTCACGATCGTTTTTAGCATTTGGTATTGCTTGCTAGACATCGTGTAAGCATCATCTTCATCGAAGCTATCTTGGTAGAGGAAATCTTCACGGATAGATTTGGCTACTAGAAGCACTAGTTTTTCTCGAACCGAGAGTGCATCTGGACCAACTAGTCGCACGATTTCTTGTAGTTTCGCTTCTTCTTGGAGCAGGCTCATGGCTTGCTCTCGAACTTCCCAGTAATCAGCCGCAACTCCATCCTTGAGTGTTTTCTCAAGATTTGGCAGGTAGAGTGAATATGACTTGAGCCAGTTAATGGCCGGAAAGTGACGTTGGTAAGACAGTTTTGAATCCAATCCCCAGTAGGTTTTAGTAACCCGTAGCGTATTTTGTGAAACCGGCTCTGAGAGATCTCCTCCTGGAGGCGATACTGCTCCGATTACCGTAAGTGATCCTTGGCGTCCTTCTGAACCGAGACATTCCACGGCTCCGGCTCGTTCGTAGAATTCAGCCGTTTTAGAACCGAGGTACGCTGGGTATCCTTCTTCTCCTGGCATCTCTTCGAGACGACCTGACATCTCACGCATGGCTTCTGCCCATCGTGAAGTAGAGTCCGCCATCAGGGCTACATTGTATCCCATGTCTCGGTAGTATTCAGCGATCGTGATCCCGGTATAAACCGAAGCTTCACGAGCCGCTACCGGCATGTTTGAAGTGTTGGCGATCATAATCGTTCGTTTCATGAGTGGTTCTCCTGTATTTGGGTCGATAAGATGTGGAAATTCATTGAGTACTTCCGTCATCTCATTCCCTCGTTCTCCACAACCGATGTAGACGATTACCTCGGCATCACAGTATTTGGCGAGACCTTGTTGGGTCACCGTTTTACCAGATCCGAATGGTCCTGGAATACAACCGGCACCACCTTTTGCGAGTGGGAAGAACATATCGATAGAACGACATCCTGTCTTGAGTGGTTCACTTGGGATTCGCTTCGTGTTGATCGGGCGAGCGTTACGAATTGGCCAGTACTGACGCATGGCAACTTCGTGTGTATTTCCGTTATCGTCTTCAAGTGTGGCAATCGTGTCAGAAACTTTGAAGTGTCCTGAAGCGATTTTTTTGACCTTCGCACTTTTGATGCTCGGTGGCACCATAACCTTATGGAGGATAACGCTCGTTTCTTGTACCGTTCCGAGCGTGTCTCCGGCTTTGACTGTATCACCTTCGTTGACCGTAGCCACGAGGTCCCATTTTTTATTTTGATCCAGACCATCAGCATCGATCCCTCGGGCGAGGAAGTGACCTGACTTTTCCTCGAGTACTTCGAGTGGTCGTTGGATACCATCGTAAATAGACTCAAGGAGTCCTGGACCAAGCTCTACAGAGAGCGTTTGTCCGGTTAGTTTTACGGGTTCTCCCGGTCCAACACCGGCAGTTTCTTCGTATACTTGGATCGAAGCGTCTCCGCCTTCGAGACGAATAACTTCTCCTACCAAGCCTTCTTTCCCAACACGTACGACCTCGTACATCTTGGCTTTTTGCATGTTTTGGGCCACGACGAGTGGTCCAGATACTTTAACGATCACGGGATTATTGTCTGACATCAAATGTGGGTTAAAATGAAGCGATAATCAATTCTCGGGGATTTTTGGCAATTTAGGCCAAATGTCAACTGAAGAAAGTCGATTTTTCTAAATACAAACCCAGCAAACCTCCCTTTTCAAGGGAGGCTTAAAAAAATCTCTTAATAATTCCCCCTTGCAAAGGGGGCAATAGGGGGTTTAGAATGATAATCAATGAGCTTTGTCCAAGATTTTCAGCGCTTGCTCCTCGAAAAGCCACGCTACAACGTGAAGCAAGTAAACTCGGAAAACAGTGACTATGCCGATACAGCGGTCAAATCCAAGAACTGTTACTACAGTTTTTGTGTGTTTTACTGTGAGGATGTGTATTACGGGCGGTACTCGCGCAAGTGCACGAGCTGCTCAGACATTACTTTCTGTGTCGACTGCCAGTGGTGCCGTGAGTGCACGGATTGCACGGGCTGCTATATGACCGACTACTGTCAGAACTGCGCGCACTGTACCAATACCCTCTTTTCCAAAGACTGTTACAACTGCGAACACTGCTTCGGGTGTGTGGGCCTGAGACGAAAAAAATACCACATCTTCAATAAACCGTATTCCAAAGAAGACTACGAAAAACACGTCGGCGCTCTTGATCTCAGTCGTGAAGACCTACGGCAAGTGATCTTCGATAAGCGACTAGCCGTAGAAAAAAAGGCCGCTCAGCTCGGCATCCATCAAGTTCAAACCGAAGACTGTATCGGAGATAATTTAAGTCAGTGTAAAGGCTGCTATCAGTGCTATGACGGTTTTGCCAACGAGGACTGCTGCTACAACATCGAATGCAATGGAAACACGGACTCAGCAGACCTGACGGTTTGTTTCGAAGCCGAACAGTGCTACCAATCAATCCAAGCTCCACTGAACTACAACTGCAACTTTCTCCTGCACACAGATGCCTGCAACGACAGTGAATTTTGTGCCTACAGCAAAAATCTTAAAAACTGCTTTGGCTGTGTCTACCTCAACCACAAAGAGTACCACATCCTCAACCAGCCTTATTCGAAAGAAGATTACTTTAAGCGCGTGGCTGAGATCAAAGCCGAACTCATAGAAAACGGCCAGTACAACCTCGATTGCTACTTCGTCTCAGACTACGAAGCGCAACGCTTGGCGAATGAAACTGATTCTGCCATTCAAGCTACCATCCCTGATCTCTAACCCGGGATTAATCACCAACACAATTTACCCATCCCGGGTTATACATAAAAATCTCTACTCTCATGACTCAATCCTGTACTTGCAAAAACCCCGAATGTAACAAACCCTTTGGCGTCGTCGACCAAGAGGAAAAGTTTCTGGCAAAAAAAGAGCTCCCTCTCCCCGACTACTGCCCACGCTGCCGACACAAGAAACGGATGGCTCTCCGAAACGAACGAGAACTCTACAAACGTCCGTGTGATAACTGCAACAATTCTATGCTCAGCACGACTCCAGAATCTGCCCCGTATAAGATCTATTGCCAGAAGTGTTTCTGGGAGAATATCGGCTAGCAAAGTTCCCCTGATAAGGGGGATTTAGGGGGTTCAAATCCCCCGGCTTCGCCACCCCCTTTAACAAGGGGGTTAAAAATTCGAAAAATGCCTCGATACAAACAACTCACCGTAACTTGTTCCTGTGGGCTCCCACTGGCTATTTACTACAAAGGCGGCAAAGGTCGTCTTCGCAAGATGTACTTTGGTCGTATCAAGGAAGATTTGTGCGGCGTACTGTTAACCCAAAAAGGTCAACCCAATGGCACTGAGATATTGTGCCCAAACTGTCAAAAACGCATTGGAACGGTAGCGATGGTCTTGGGTCACGCGGCTATCAAAGTCAATCAAGGCTTGATTCGGGAGTGAGAACACTATACTAAAGATATGACCCTATACATCACTCCAAAAATAAAACATGCTAACAGCCATGAATTGTTTGAAATAGTGAATCTTGATCCATTAATAATACAACCCAGACCCGAAGATAAAACTGGAAACTCTGATGAAGAATTACTACAAAAATCACCATTATCTGTGGATGATTTTTTAGAAATTTTAGATGAATCACAAAAAGCAGATTTCAAAAATTTTCTAGAACGCAAAAAATACGAAATTATAACTGAAATCTTGGCATCACCTCTAATCGCAGAGACACGCGAAAGTCTTGAAAAAAATTGCTCGTGGGTTTTTGTAGTTGAGAAAGCCTCCATAAACTAAGCACGCAGCACCATACGAGATCCGCAGGATTCACATTCGAACTCTTCTCTCTGGCTTCTGTCACCATCGTGACTAAATAAAAACTCTTTAAAATGGGGGCCCCGGAAAAGCGGAGAGCGCAGCGCGCTTTTTTGGGGAAGACTAAGAATAACGAAGTAAGTGAAGTTTTTTATAAAACAAAAAACAGAACAAACGAAGTTTATTCTGAGGATGGAGCGCGCAGCGAGAATCGAACTCGCGTCCCCGCCTTGGCAAGGCGATATAATAGCCACTATACGATGCGCGCGTTGAGAGCCAGAGGACTTTATTGGTGTCTCAGAAAATTTCAAGTCTCTTTCTCCTAGATGTCCTACCCTGCGCAGGCAGGGCACCAGTGATCTGCGATCTAAACAACACCGGGTGTCCATGGACACCCGGTGTTGACTTTGTATGATTTAGTAGATGAAAATCCTGCTCTCCCCCGCCAAAACTTTCGCCAAAGAAATCCCCGAAGGCATCCCCACCTCAACACCTTTATTTGAAACCGAAACTGCTGCGCTCGTAAATGCCCTGCAAAACTGGCAACCGGAAGATTTCAAGGATCACATGCACGTCAGTGAAAATATCGCGCATCTGAATCACCAGCGCTACCAAGTCTGGGAAGAACAAGCCTCATTTCCGGCCTTGGCATACTTCAAAGGCGATGTTTATCGCGGACTAGCGGTGGAAGATTTTGATAACCAAGATTGGGATTACGCTCAAACACATGTCAACATTATCTCTGGTCTGTATGGCATTCTTCGAGCGCGAGACCGGATCAAAAACTATCGCCTCGAGATGGGAACTAAATGGGCGCCTGAGCATAAAAACCTGTATGAATTCTGGAGCACAAAGATCTCTGACGCTATCAACCAAGTAGAATCTGAATATGTCATCAATCTCGCCTCCAACGAGTACTGGAAAGCCGTTGACCAATCCGTCCTAAAAGCCCCCGTTATCACCCCGATCTTCAAACAGTACAAAGATGAAAAGCTAAAAATTATCGCCATCCACGCCAAACGCGCTCGCGGACTCATGACCCGCTACGCGGTGAAAAACAATATTACTGATCCAGAAGAGCTGAAAAATTTCGACTTGGAAGACTATCGCTTTGATAGCAGTTTATCGACAGATCGCGAGTGGGTGTTTGTGCGATAAAATATTTTTAGGCACGTCATTCTGAGGAGCTGGCGACGAAGAACCTCCCGTTTCATATTCACAACCAAAAGCTCACAAATTGAGACTCATGTAGCGACATGCTAAAAGTGGAGGTCCTTCTTCAACCACCTACGGTGGCATCATCAGGATGACAATGGAATTTTTTCATTATATAAAAGAGCGACCAGCTGGCCGCTCTCTCATGTCTAGCATTCTAGTGTCTAGTGCTCTAGCTCTCTTCCGTCGGAGCCTCTTCAGCTGCAGGAGCTTCATCCGCCGTCGCTTCGGTCGCTTCTACACCTTCACCAGTGGCAGGATCTTCGACGTGTACGCCTCCGTCTTGGTGCTGTACTTCATTAGCGTCACCGACTTCTGCATAATCTTCCGATTGTTTGATTGCGGCTCCGTCAGTATTTTCTTCAAATTCATCCATGTCAGTAACTTCGCCTTCTTGGACTTTTCCAGATTGGTCGAGAAGTTCGACGTTGAGACACAATGACTGCAGTTCTTTCATCAGTACGTTGAATGACTCTGGGATCGAGATCAGATCGACTGGTTCGTCTTTTACGATCGCTTCGTACGCTTTGGCACGACCATGTACATCATCTGACTTGATGGTGAGCATTTCCTGTAGGATGTGCGCGGCCCCATAGGCTTCGAGGGCCCAGACCTCCATCTCCCCGAAACGCTGACCCCCGTTTTGGGCTTTCCCCCCGAGTGGCTGTTGGGTTACGAGTGAGTATGGCCCCACTGAACGTGCATGGATCTTGTCCTCTACTAGATGGATTAGTTTTAGCATGTAGGTTGTCCCCACTACAACTGGATGATCGAATTGTTCTCCGGTCTTCCCGTCAAACAGTGGAAACTTACCATCAGTTGGCATGTCGTTGACCTTGAGGAAGTCTTGGATGGTGTCCATCTTAATCCCGTTGAGGACTGGTGTAGCAACTTTGATGCCCATTTGACTAGCCGCCGCTCCGAGATGCGTTTCGAGAACCTGTCCGATATTCATCCGTGATGACACCCCAAGTGGATTAAGGATGATATCGACTGGCGTCCCGTCTTCGAGGTACGGCATGTCTTCAACTGGAACGATCTGAGAGATTACTCCTTTATTACCATGACGTCCGGCCATTTTATCTCCGGCTTCGAGATGACGCATTTGCGCCACTTCGACGATAACTCGTTTGAGAACCCCCGTTGGTAGGTCATCCCCTTCTGAACGATTAAGGATTTGTACTTTGATAACTTTCCCCCCAGAACCACGCGGGAGTCGAAGTGAAGAATCTTTTACATCATGTGCTTTTTCTCCGAAGATCGCTCGTAGAAGTCTGTCTTCAGCGGTGAGTTCTGTTTCTCCTTTTGGCGTTACTTTACCAGCCAGGATGTCTCCGGCGAGCACCGTCGCTCCGATCCGGATGATCCCTTCTTCGTCGAGATCTTTAAGTTTAGCCGAAGCCACATTTGGAATATCCGCGGTGAGTTCTTCTGGTCCGAGTTTGGTATCTCGCACGTCCATTTCGTATTTTTCGATATGGATTGAGTTGAAGAGTCCTTCGCGAACCACACGATCTGATACGATCACGGCATCCTCGAAGTTGTACCCACCCCATGACATGTAGGCGACTTTTAGATTTTGCCCAAGAGCGATGTCTCCATGTTCTACTGAGGCTCCGTCGATGAGTACGTCACCTTTTTTGACCTTGTCTCCAGTAGAGACCTGTGGTCGTTGATGGATACAAGTCGACTGATTGGTTCGTCGGAATGATTCGACGGCAAAGGTTTGTTTTTTTCCTGATTTACCAACGAAAACGACACTGTCGGCGTCCGCTGATTTAATTTCCCCGGCTTCTGGAGCCCGGACACATTCTTCGGCCGAAGTCACAGCCTCCATCCCGGTACCGATTACTGGCGCTTGTGGCTTGATCAGTGGTACGGCTTGACGTTGCATGTTCGACCCCATCAGGGCACGCGTATTATCATCATGCTCGAGGAACGAGATGAGTGATGTCGAGAGAGATACAATTTGTTTTGGTGAGACATCGATGTGGCTCACGTCACGAACGTGGTACATTCCGGCTTCGAAGTTTTTACGAGCTGAAATTTGTTTACGCACAAATTCTCCTTGCTCATTTACCTCAGAATTGGCCTGGGCGATACACATGTCACGCTCAAGCTCAGCTGGGTAGTATTCGACTTGATCTGAAAGAAATGGTCGCACTGGAACCATGTCGAGTTCTTTTACTTTTTTGAGCGCCGTGGCGAGTTTTTCATCTACGACTGCGTCTTTCTTGGCAATGATTTTTTTACCGTCTTTGATGTCTTCGCCGACAGCACGACCAAGGGCCGCTTTTCCATCATTTTTCACTTCGCTTTTTACGATGCGGTACGGTGTTTCAATGAAACCCATTTCGTTTACCCGCGCATATGATGCTAGATGCAGTACGAGCCCAATATTCGGTCCCTCTGGAGTGGTTACCGGACAGATCCGACCATAGTGAGACGGGTGTACATCACGCACTTCAAACGAAGCTCGTTCTCGAGAAAGACCTCCCGGCCCCATCGCTGAGATACGACGTTTATGTTCGAGTGAAGCGAGCGGATTGACTTGGTCCATAAACTGAGACAGTTGACCTGACGCGAAGAATTCTCGCATCGCCGCCGTAATCGGTCGACAGTTGATCAATTGCGTAGGAGTAACGTTTTCTAGTTCGACGATCGTCATTCGGTCTTTCACGATACGTTCGGTTCGAAGGAGCCCCACACGGAATTTGTTCTGTACGAGTTCCCCGACCCCACGAATCCGACGATTTGAAAGATGATCGATATCGTCATCACATTTTTGCGCGCCAGAGTTGTAGGCCATGAGTTGTTTGACCATAGCGACGAAGTCATCAATCCGGAAGACACGACCTTCAGCGTTGTCTTTGGTTTTGAGTCCGAAGCGTTGGTTGATCTTGTAACGAGCGATGTTTCCGAGATCGTATTTTTTCGGTTCGAAGAACATCCCTTCAAGGAAGTTCCGAGCATTGTCTGGAGTCGCTAAGTCTCCTGGACGGATTCGTTTATACACTCCTTGCCAGGCCTCTTTGGCCGTGGTTGAGTCATCTTTAGCGAGCGTTTTAATGATTGGGTTCACCGTTTCATCTTGTCCTTTGAGTTCAGCTTTGAAGAGATCCAGGATCGCTTCATTGCTTTCGTAACCAAAAGCGCGGAGGAACATCGTCACTGGGATCTTTCGTTTTCGATCGACTTTTACCCAGATCAGACCACGTTTATCAGTTTCAAGTTCGAGCCAGGCTCCTCGTTTTGGAATCATTTTAGCGCCATAAGCTCCCGGGACTGATTGATTAGCCGCGAAGAAAATCCCTGGGCTTCGTACGATCTGAGAAACGATCACCCGTTCGATACCATTGATGATAAATGTCCCAGTGTCAGTAATCCGTGGGATCTGACCGAAGTAGACGTCTTGTTGTTTGATCTCTCCGGTTTCGAGATTGGTCAAAGCCACCTCAGCACGGATCGAAGACTCGTAAGTGAGTCCTTTCATTTTACAGTAGTCGGTATCGTGCTTTGGGTCTTCGATATCATGTTTGATGATCTCAAGTCGAAGCTTCTTCCCCGTCGCATCTTCGATCGGGTTGATCTCGTCAAGCAACTCTTGCAGGCCGTTTTTGACGAACCAGTTGTACGAGTTAAGTTGTACCTCGATTAGGTTTGGAAACGGAAAGTCCGCTCCTACCTCTGGAGTAAAGAAATAACGACCGTTCTCTTCCTTGGTAGGTTTGAGAGCCGCCGGAAAGTTGAAGGTTTTTTTCTTGGTAACCATGGGGCTAAGTGTGAAGTAAAAAATAAAAAGTTAGAACTATGAAATGCGCCACAAACTACATTTAATCTAACGAGATAAATGAGTTTGCCGCTTCACTACACAATCAAAACTTCGGCGAAAATCTGCCGAAATATAGAGAGTCACCGGGTTAAGTCAAACTCAAAATGAGTAAAAAAACAGTATTTATTGTCTTAAAATTTTTTCCATATCTTTCCCCTTGGCCAGTTCATCGATCAGTTTGTCCAGATAACGAATCTGCTTCATGATCCCCTCCTCCATATCTTCCACTCTCCAGCCGCAAATCACGCCTGTGATCTTGTCGACATTGGGATTGAGCTGTGGCGCTGCTTCGAA
>JAHDBZ010000001.1:0-28999 GCA_020630245.1 Candidatus Altimarinota bacterium | reverse complement strand
AAATCACGCCTGTGATCTTGTCGACATTGGGATTGAGCTGTGGCGCTGCTTCGAAGAAAGTTCGGAAGTCTACTTCGTTGGAAATTTGCGCCTCTAACCCAGCCTGATCATAACCGGTTAACCAGCAGATGATCTGATCGACTGCAGCTTTGGTCCGCCCCTTCTTCTCCGCTTTATCGGTATAACAAGGATAAACCTTGGAAAAGGCTATGGAGAAGATTTTGTGTTCCTTCATGGGTGCTAGTTTAGTGTGTTTAAGACTGCCGACAAACACTTAGTGTTGCCAACACTAAGTGTTGAAATATGCTCGTTTAGTGTGTTTGAGAATATTAATAAATTAATTTAAACGCCCCTACCTGACATTTATTACATCTTTACGTTTCACCGGATAAGTTTTAACAGGCCTAAGAGGATGAATTTTTACAGCTCTTTGATTTTTCAGAGGATTGGCCCTAACCGTCTCATTAAGTTCATCTCTCACTCTTCGAAAAACATTTAAATTATATTGTTGTATAGAATTTCTACCGTAAAAAGAGCGATAATACCTAAAGACTGCGATTTGGCGCTGCCGAATACCGTCTTCCAATCTGTTCCATTCTTCATCATTAATACCCAAAAATCGTTGTAATTCTGGCTTACTTCCCCAAGGATTTTTATCCAACGAGCTCGGTCTAAAACTTTCATACATCAACATTATTTTTTATTGTTTTAATGTTTTTGTCAAAAAAACCCAATAAATACTCCTGATCTATTTTTTAGCGGAAGGAGGGGGATTCTTCTTGCTCACCTACGGTTCACCGAAGATTCCAGCACAAAATCAAAGATTTTGGCTTGCAGTCGAACCCGGGTTCTCAGCACTTTATTTCTGCGAAATTAAAAAATTTAGCCAGACCTAAAGGCCTGACTGCATTTTTTATCCTGGCGGAAGGAGGGGGATTCGAACCCCCGATGCCATTGCTGACATACACGCTTTCCAAGCGTGCGCATTCGACCACTCTGCCATCCCTCCGTACCGCGCGAGTGTAAGCACAATCCGACTCTGGGCAAGCCAGAGGGTTATTCTGAGAGATAAAATCAAATCATTTGTTCCAAATATGGATTATTATCTAGTTTTAAATCTGCATTTGACAGGGCATTTTGATCGATAAACAAACCATACCCAAATTCTGGAAATTTTTCTTCTAAGCCTTCCATCATCTCGTATACAATCGGTCGCAAATTTTGAAATATTGTAAAAGACAGCCCTGGACAATTCTGCTTCCCAACCATTTCTTTTACCGTCGCTATATTTTTCAATCCTCGCTCACAGGCAAAACTCCCGCCCAGATCGAAGAACATGCCATCATCAATCGAACCAAAAAGTTCTGGTTTCAAAAGCTTCGAAATATCAAGAATCAAACTTCTATCATTAATCTTATATCCCTTCTCTTTGAGAACTTTTTCTAAAAAATAGAGGTAAGAAAGAATCTGAATAGGGTTATGAAAACCTCCTAAATAATTACGCATCACGGTTCCAATTGCCTCAACTTTTTTAGACATCAAACTCCTATCTGATAAATATTCTGCGCTATCCATTTTTAAAAGTTCTTCTGCCTCAGCAAATTCAGAAACAGAAAGCATCACCCCAAGAGCCTTAAAGTTATGCAACATATCCACTGCTATTTCTGGATCGCTTACTAGGCGATCCATCATCGACCTCTGCAACGGATGAATAACCAATCGGCTAAAATTTCTTGGCGATTCCAGATCTTCAAGTGTTGAATTTTCTTCTACATACTTGGAAACATGCAAATCAATAAAGTCTGATAAAAAATCTTTCGTAAATGCTCTCAGATTTTTTTGAAAGGATTCTTTGTATCGATATTTTCGTTCTACCAGTACAGATCCATCTAAATCTATGGAAACATTAGGTTGAAAAGCTACCCCCACTCCAAGCTTATACAATAAAACATTAAAAATCATACTTCGAAACCCATCTACCATATGTTCTGGAACACCCAAAACTCTAAAAGAATAGCCATCTGCATCATGAATAGCACCTCCAAACTCAAAACCATTAGCTTCGCAGGTAAGCTTTACAACGGTTAATACCGTCTCATGTATTTCTGGAGCAGATCTCATTATTTACTTTTTAATGCATTTCAAGAAAAAGTCAATAATCTTCTCACTTCTTTCGCGAAGTGTCGCTAGACATCCATCCCACCGCTTCGCACAACTCCGCATACCATCCCACTGGAAGCGTATCAAGCGTGAGCTTAATGGCATTGGCGGTGATCACCCATTTCTCCTCGGCGTTTTTGAGCAGACCAAAGACTTGATCAGGGGTGAAATTCTTCCCCATACGGAGGGTGATCTCATGAGCTTTGTGCGAAACTTTGTGCACGCGTACGGCTGAAAGATTGGCCTCACGAAGGAGGAGCTTGAGCCGGATCACTTTGCAGAGGTTTTCGACCTCTTTCGGTAGTTCCCCGTAGTCTTCTACTATGTCTTTTTTGATATCCTTTAGATGCTTCTCATTTTCTGCCGAGGCGAGTTCTTGGTAGACCTGGATCTTTTCGTCCGCACTCGGGATGAAACTGGGCGGGATGTAAGCTGAGAGCGGTATCTCGACGGTAATGTTTTCCTGCTCTTCGACCTCAGTAGAGATTTCTCCCGAGCGCATTTCTTCCATAGTTTTATTGAGCATACGCACAAAGTGGCTCACACCAGCATCTTTCATCGTCCCAGACTGACTCGCCCCTAGGATCTCCCCGGCTCCACGGATCTCGAGATCTTTCATCGCGATTTGGAAACCCGCTCCCAGCTCGGAAGCTTCAACAATAGCCCGCAGACGCTTCTTTGCATCAAGCGCGAGTTTTTGTCCTTGGTATAGGAAGAAGGCATAAGCCTGCGTTCGTCCCCGTCCGACGCGTCCTCGTAATTGGTACAGCTGTGAAAGACCGAACTTTTCAGCCTTGTTTACGAAGAGCGTGTTGGCGTTTGGTAAATCGATTCCGTTTTCAATGATCGTGGAAGCCACCAGCACGTCCGCCTCCCCTTCCTTAAACTGGCGGATCTGTTCTTCGAGTTGATGTGGCGTCATCTGACCATGGGCCACGATGAATCGTACGTTTGGCATCAGTGAACGCATCTGTTCGGCCTGTGATTCGATCGTTTTTACTTCGTTGTGGAGGAAATACACCTGCCCGCCACGTTCAACCTCTTGCAGGATTCGTTCTCGGATCAGGTTGAGGTTGTAACGACGAACCTCGGTCACCACTGGCAGACGACCTGGTGGTGGCGTTGTGATGGTCGAAACATCTTTGAGTTTATTGAGTCCCATGTGGAGCGTTCGTGGGATCGGCGTAGCCGTAAGCGTCAGGATGTCGACATCTGAGCGCATGGCTTTGAGTTTTTCTTTTTGCTTCACCCCAAACCGTTGTTCTTCATCGATCACTACCAGACCTAAGTTTTTAAACTTCACATCCGCCGAAAGCAAACGATGAGTCCCAACCACGATATCGACCAACCCAAACTCAAGATCTTTGAGGATCTTACGTTGTTCTTGGGCAGTTTGAAACCGAGACAGGAGCTCGATCCGGACGCCAAAATTTTTGTCTTTGACGCGCTTAACGAAACTTTGGTAGTGCTGCTCGGCGAGGATCGTAATCGGCGATAACAGAGCCGCTTGTTTTCCCGACCGGAAAGCTTTGAAACACGCTCGCATAGCGATCTCTGTTTTTCCAAATCCTACGTCTCCACACACCAGACGATCCATCGGCTTGGTCTTTTCCATATCGATCCGTACGTCTTCCCAAGACTGTCGTTGTCCCGGTGTCAGTTCATACGGAAAACTATCATAAAACTCTCGCATCATCTCATCATCCGCAGTGAACTTTTGACCTTTAGCCAATTCTCGTGCGGCGTAAATTTTGAGAAGCTCTTTGGCGACCCGTTCGGTTTCTTCTTTAAGTTTTCGTTGTAGCGTTTGCCATTCGGCTCCGCCCAACTTGGTCAATCTCGGATTATCATCTCCGACGTATTTGGAGACTTTCTCTGCTGACTCAACTGGCACGAAGAGTTTGTCGCTACCGGCGTAACTGAGCTTAAGATACTCACGCACCCCTTCCTGAACCTCACGACGGACGATACCATCAAAGCGCGCTACTCCGTGATCGACGTGAACGACAAAATCACCTGGTTTGAGAGAATTAATCAGGTCAAAATTCATCCCCGAAATCGCTTTCTTGGCGCGAGAACTTCGGCGAAACTGGAAGATCTCTCGATCGGTGAGGAACAGTAGTCCACGATCATTGTTCTGCCAAGAGTGTGGCAGAGCGTGCCCCTTACCGGCTTCGATCAACTTAACGGTAGAAGGGGTACGATCTTCGAGATCGGTAGTAAACATAATCTCGTTTTCTTTGAAGATATTACGCATCTCTTCTGACTTCTTGGTCATAGTGACCACCGTAAATTCACGGCGAAAGCGCTCTTTGACCTCCATCACGAAGTCAGACAGGGTGTAGAACGGCAGGACGTTAAAAAAGTTCAAGTGAAAAAAGACCGTGTCGTTCTCCGGAAAGGTAGTGAAACGGACTTCATGAACTTTAGTCTTTGGTTGTAGCTCGGTATCCAGATCATCACAGATAAAACAATCCGTCTTGGCGTCGAGCAGCTCCCAAAAGTTAGTACTGAGCTGATCTTCGTCAAATTCAGCAGGGTAAACGGTGACGGATTTCACTGGTTTCGGTTTTACCGAACCATCGGCAGCTTGCGCGTAGATATCAATATTCTCGATCTCATCGCCAAACATTTCCAACCGATAGCAGTGCTCGGCATTGAGCGGAAAGATGAATAAATTTTCTCCCTGACGGAGAAACTCTCCTGGCTGGAGGACTTTATCCTCTGCCGGACGGTAGCCTTTGGCTTCGAGGGTTTCAAAACATTCATAGACGCGCACTTTGTCACCGACGGTAAGTGTGACCTGGGCGGCTTCAATTTCTTTCTGAGTCGGTAGTTTATGCTCGAGGAAGTTTGATAAATCTTCAAAAAGAAACAGGTGCTTATCGGGCGCCTGCATCGTGGACAAGATGTCGTAGTACGACCGGTAATCAAACTCTGCTGGGATCAGTTTTATATTCTCACCAAAGTACAGCTGTGCCACGGGATGCAACTGATCGGCCTGTTCGTCAGTACTAGCCCAAAAGACATTGGTAAACGGTAATTCGTGTGATTCTGATTGGTCTAGCAATCCCTGAATCAGGAACGACTTCGCCGCACTATTCCCAACGTTTACCAGGGTCAAAAGTTGGTCACGCCGAAGCACCGCGAGCTGAGCCGCGAGATCTAGTTCAAAGGGCAAATCCCGGAGGATTGGCTGAATAGACATCATCTAACACGTAAAAAATGTAAACCCTTGTCATACAAAAGGGCGAAACTTGGTAGTTTCCGAGCCGAAGATAGGGATTTTAACACTAAGGGCAAGCTATTTTTGTAGCAGAGAAACGATACTATATTAAATTCTCGTGAAGACGGTACGTTGCATATTCATACACAATCAAAAACAATACCGTCATCTAAATAGATTGAACGCTCCGGCTTGCCCGGAGTCGCAAGAGCTTACAACATACAAAAATGAGTGAATCACCAGGCGTTTATATCATGGGAAATCAAAACTTAACTCTATATACTGGTATGTCGGGTAATATTTCTGGTAGGGTTTTTGAACATAAAGAAAAACTGATTACGGGCTTTACTTACAAATATAATCTGACAGATCTTTTATACTTTGAGTTTACAGAAGACACTTGGCAGGCTCTTATTCGTGAAAAACAGATCAAAAACATGTCGCGAGCCGAAAAATTGAAACTCATCGAAGATTTTAATCCGCTGTTTATCGATATGTACGGAGAGTTATTGGAAAAATCTACCTAAAAGAGCCGACTCCGGACAAGCCGGAGCGTTCATAAAGATAGAAGTACAGGAGTTATAAGTATTTTTAATATAAAAAAAACCAAGTTCTCACTTCTAACTTCTCACTTATTAAACCTTCAACGGCATGATCAAGTGCACGAAGTCACTGGCTTTTTCACGTTTGAAAACCGCTGGATTGATCTTCCCTTCGAGTTCGATTTTGACTTTTTCTTCTCCAGAGAGAGCACTCAATACATCCAGGACGTAATCTGCGTTGAGGGCAATAACATTTGTCGTACCGTCAATCGTGCATGGAATCGTGGTTTTTTCTTCCCCGATCTGAGTAGAATCAGTCGACACGGTGAGGGTTCCATCGCTGAGGAACTCGAGTTTCATGTGTTGGTTATTTTCTTTGGCAAAGATCGAAACCCGTCGTACCGCGAGCTCAAGTGCGGCTCGCTCGATCGTGGCGGTAGTTTTGTAACTCTGCGGAATAATCTGCGTGTAGTCTGGGAACGCCCCTTCGATCAAACGAGAGACGAGCTCCGTACCTCCGATCGAAAACATGACTTGGTTTTCAGAAATCGTGATCTGGATCTTTTCAGCGCTACCGACCAATCGATCGGCTTCGAAGATCGCTCGCACTGGGATCGTGCAGGTAATCTCTTGAGCTTCAGCCCCTAGAGCAATTACTTTTTCAGATAGTCGATAAGAATCCGTCGCTGCAATTCGTAGGTCAGATTTTCGTGTCGCGAAGTACACTCCAGATAGGATCGGACGCGAAGCGTTTTCTTGAGCGGCGAAAGCCACTTGGTGTACCGCCGAACGGAAGTCTTCACCTGGCATTTCGAGCTTGGCTCCCGAATCTACTCGTGAGATCTGTGGGAATTCATCAGCTGAGATTCCTTTGATCTTTGTCTTCGAGCTCTCCGAGCTAATTTCCAGCGTCGTACCATCTGAAACTTTGAGCTCGATATCATCGCCTTTCCCAAGGAGTGAAGTATAAGACGTCAAAACTTTTGCCGGAACGGTGATTGCTCCTTCGTTTTTGATGTCTGCTTCGATAGCTGTTGAGATAGAGATCTCGAGATTGGTCGCTGCGAAGTACAATTTTTTGCCTTCGGCTCGCAGCAGAATATTACCAAGCACAGGAAGAGTATTTTGCCCTGAAACAGCGCGTGAAACGGTTTTCAGACTCTCCAAAAGTTCAGATTGCGGAATAGTTACTTTCATAGGTAGTTTAAGTATAGAGTATATTTGAATATCTCTACAAAGAAATTGAGAAGAATTTAAAAGAATGTGGCATGTAGTAGGTGGTATGTGGCATGCTTAAAAATTACATCTCGAAATTTTTGGACCCTACTGCTCACCGCTCTCTGCTTTCTGCCTTCCAATACTAAATTCTCAGTTCTAAGCCCTAAATTATATTATTGACGAACCCTCATTTACCTCTAAACTCAGAATCGAAAACAAACCCATGGACGAAGTTCCCCTGCTCTTGGTGCTCCTGATTCTCTCCGGATTTTTCTCTGGTGCAGAGATTGCGCTTTTTAGCCTCGGGCCGGAAAAAATTAAGGCGCTCAAGGATAACACCACCAAAAAATCACAACTTCAGAAGCTCGAACAACTCGAAGCCCTGAAGTCTTATCCGAGTCGCCTACTGGTGACTATCCTCATTGGGAATAACGTCGTAAACGTAGCCGCTTCTTCGATGGCCACTATCATGGCGACCAATTTCGCAGAACAATCTGGTTTCGGGGAAAACATTGGTCTCGTCATCGGGCTCGTGACGGGAGTGATGACCTTCCTATTGCTGCTTTTTGGAGAAATCACGCCAAAGACCTTAGCGCATCGTCATGCGGTACGGTTCTCAATCCTGATTGCTCCGCTACTAACCGTATTACAATTTATCCTATCACCCGTGGTGATCCCACTGTCTAAATTCGTAGAAAAATTCTCTGGTGGCGATGGCGAAAAACTACTCGGGCTCACCGAAGACGAACTCAAAGCTGCTATGGAGCTGGCCCAGCAAGAAGGAAAAATCGATGAATCAGAACGTGAATGGGCGGAGAAAATCTTTGAATTTGGTGAGCACACCGTCGAAAATGTGATGACTCCTCGCTCTAAGCTCTTCATGCTCGAGGACGACGTCGTGGTCAAAGACGCTCTAACCCAAATCCGCGAGCACAAGTTTTCACGAATTCCTGTCTACCACGAAGAGATGAAAAACGTCATCGGAATCCTGAGTGTCCATGGCATCCTCGAAAAAAGCTCTGCCAAGGGTTTTGAAGACCTCAATGTGGCAAACCTACCACTCAAAAAACCGTACAAGATCCCAGTAACAATGCGGATCGACACCCTGCTACATGATTTCCAAAAGGAGAAAACCCACATGGCCCTCGTCTACGATGAACACGGTGGACTCGTCGGACTGATCACGCTGGAAGACGTTCTCGAAGAGATCTTTGGAGAGATCCAAGACGAACAAGATGAAGAACGTACGCACATCCGACAAACCGGGAAGCAGACCTTCCTTTGTAGCGCCGAAACGGAACTCGAACAACTCGAAGAATTCATCCACGAAAAGATTGATGGTTTCGATACCAAACAACTCCCGTGGACGCTCGAAGAAGAAAATAAAACCATTGGATTCTTTATCCTCGAACAACTCCAGCGTTTCCCAGAAGCCGGTGAAGTCGTAAAGATCAAGAACCGCGGCCGCACCTACACTTTCACAGTCAAAGAAGCCACGGAAGATCATATTATGGTAGCGGAACTGAGTATTAACTAGAGGTTACGCTTCAGATCATTGAGCTCTTTACACAAAGACTCGTAACCGATTCTTATAATGTGGCTAGATTCACCAGTTTCATCTACCCAATAATCACCACAAAGACGGCGTGGTTGTAATTTCAACGGATTAAAATTCCTCACCTTGTACTGAGACCATCGAAAAGATTTCGATGAAGTTGACTCTCTCATAGCCAGCTGTGTATAGGCGTTTGAAAGAGCGTAAACTCCACCTGCCACGGTAATTAAACGACCATCTCTACTTGAGCTATTGAGGCATAAAAACGTAGGAACTCCTTGCCTCTTTTGCCAACCCAGCGGTTGCTTAGAATCTTTCCCTCCCAGCAATAGGATCGCATAATCATCATATCCTTCAAAAATCGCTTCCCTAAACCATGCTTCTGTCTCGTCACATACATCTACTCCCGCCGCATTAGAAGCAAAATGAGAAACTAATCGCATTGGTTCTGGAGCAGGATCGATAGAATCAAAGTCTATCCACGGCTCTACATAAGATCGATGTGTTTCGTCTAACGGTATACCTGACAATGTTTGTAAAACCATTTTTGATTCATCTCCAGGAGCGGTGATATTTGGATCTAGTACTTTTGATAAGAATTGCTGTCGCTGCGCATCAGAAAAAGAATCATGAGTTAATCTGTAAAAAGAGCAGAAATGAGCGTCACACAAATCGAAACAATCTGTTTCGACAAAAAACACTTGAATGAGACGTTCTACTAATTCCTTATCAACACGTGAAAAAATCCATGGTGCTGAGCGGAGTAAGGTCCTCCCTATTGAAAATCTATCTTCGCGAAAATCCTTTTCTTTTTTCTCATAAAAATCAATCCCTTCTCTCACAATCAAGTTAAGTTCTTTATTATTACAATGAGGCAGAACTAATAATTGTTTCTCAATGGGGAAAGAGAAAAAGTCACTTCGCAACGCACCATCAACAGAACTACCAAGTGCTTTAACTGTCTCAGCAATCTTTTTCTTATCCGATACATCCAGTTTAGAATAACCTTCCTGCTCCAGATTACTCCAATAGGGTAACATTTTGTCCACCATTTCTAAAAAACTAATAACAAATAAACGCAACACAGTCAATCGGTTCAATAAAATTAACAACTTCACATCATTAAAACCAAAAAAGCTAAGCTCTCAGCTCTAAAGTCTAACCTTCAATCTGCTTCGGTGCGCGGAAGATATCGGTCTGATAGCGAGCAATAATGGCCTTGAGCTTTGACTCGTCGAAATCAGCTACTTCATTTTTGACTAAGAATTCACGCAACAGTTGTCCTAAGAACTTAGAAAACTGCTCGACAAATTCTTTGTTATTTTGCAGTTGATAGAGATAGGTCGTATGCGACATATGATCGGCCCCGTGGATAAAGGTCCACCAGTAAGAGACCTTCTCTTCAACCTCTGTTGGAAGTTTGGCCTCGGAGAAATCCGCCCGACTCTCAATGTGCTTCTCAAACTCTAGATAACAAATCTTCCCAGCCTCATCATTTGCAATTGAGAGAACTGCCAAGATTGTCAGACTCGGGACTTCATGATCAATGAGAAAGATTACAATCTTTAGTTGTTCATGACTGAGATTGGGCAGTATTTTGGCGAGTTGATGATCAAAGGTCTTTGCCTTTCCTTCATCTTTCTTAATTTTCTTTAGTTTGACCTGAGCGGCGGCAACACGCGCCTTAAATTTCTCATCGGATTCAGAAGCCTGCTCCGAGACTCCCTCTCCCATGACCAATCCGTCTAGGTTTTCACCAATACTTTCTGACATGTTTTCAATGTACTAAATTTACCAGAAAAAAGAAGTTGATACTTCCTGACTTATCACTTCTTACTTCTCACTTCACTAAACAATGTTTACAAACTTTCGTTCGTAACGTCGACCGTCGAATCGAGTCACTGATTTTTCAGTGAAGCTTACTTTACCGTCTTTTGTAGCGAACAGTGTAAAATCTGTACCCATTTGCACGTTCTCCCCTGGTCGAAACTTCGTACCTTTTTGTCGGACGATAATTTCACCGGCTTTAACCATTTGATCACCAAATCGTTTGACGCCTCGGCGCTTCGCGACCGAATCGCGACCATTCTTAGTAGATCCACCTGCTTTCTTATGAGCCATAGTAAGGGAAAATAAGTATTAATTCCGACCGAATCTATTGTTTTTGTGAGGTCTGTCAAAGGTTTTTGTAGAAGAACACAAGAACGCTAGAACACGAGACACTAGAGACTTTTCAAATTCACTAGCGATCTAGCATTCTCGCAATCTATTGATCTGCATTCAATAAAAACTCAAACTCTCCCACCAAACGATCCCCGTAACCCATCGGAACCGGTCGCACATCCGCTCCGCGCGAAGTATTTTGCTCTGTAAAAGGTTCAAAATACAAACCATCAGCAGCATTAAGCACCACGGAAGCTTTACCCTCTGTCGGGAAATATGAACGATCCTGTAATGGACGATAACTTACCCAAAAAACTTCTTGGACCCCTGGCAGGATCTCGATTCCCAATCCTGGCATAAGAGAGTCTCCTCCCGGAGCAACCTTGATAATTTTTTCATACCCACGCACGCCATGTAGGCGAGCTTCAAAATTTTCTTCTGGACCGACACCATCTTCTTCAAAACGCATTCGTAAATTGAGACTGGTGAGTTCCGCTTTGTCATCCAACGTATTGTCCATACGGATCGAACCGAGAACCGTCCATTCTTCGTCCCCACGAACGATCGTTTTATTTTCCTCTACTGGTTCGGCCGTAAGAAGTAATTCTTTTTTCAAAACCGCGTCAACGCCTTGCTTATTAACATTAAAATCTTTTGGTTTCACAGCTACGCGTCGCGTTCCGAGATGAATCAAACCATTGTAATCTTTTTCAGCGGCTTCACCATTAATCCCAGGTTTACTTAAGATTTGGGCAAATACCCAAGCCGCTTCCGCTCGGCTTACAGCTTGCTCTGGTCGGAAGTACTTGTTGCGGGCATTGCGCAGAAGTTCTCGATCAAAAGACTTCTTGATTGGTTCATAAAACCAGTGATTTTCAGCTACATCATCAAATGGTAATGGCGCATCGTCAATTGCTTCGATCTGAAAAGCTCGGTCGATTAGAGCCGCAAACTCAGCACGATTGAGATTATCAGCTGGATGAAATTTTCCATCAATCTTCCCCGTAAGCCAACCATTATTTTCTGCGACCGTAACGGCCTTGGCAAACCAGGCATTGCCTGGCACATCTGGAAATTTTGAGACGCCATTAAAGGCTTCGTCTTGCATTTGCTTGGCGCGCAGGAGTAGTGTCACAGCTTCGGCACGATTTAGATTTTGCTTCGGGCGGAAAGAGCCATCTCCGAATCCCGTCATAATGTCGGCATTGTAAACAACTTCAATCGCCTCTTCCGACCATGAAGGGAATTCTGCTTCATCAATAAATTTTGCCTGTGCCACTGACACAAACATCACCAAAGCCAATACAAGTAATTTTTTCATCAGTAGAACCAGACGTGGGAAAGAGGTCTTTTGTGACATTTTAGGTTCTAGTAGCTTAAGAGACAAGCATAAAACAAGTACTGAAAAGTAATCAATTTAACTCCCTCTTTCCGCTTTCTACCTCCCGACTTCTCATCTTCTCACCTTCTCTACGGCTCAACTTCCCCACTATTTACCCTTGCCTTTCCCTCCATTTTCTGATAAACATTGACCACTCATGTTAAATCAAAATATCGTTCTTATAGGCTTTCGTGGTGCTGGGAAAAGCACTTTTGGTCGAGAAATGGCCAATCAACTTGGTCTGCCTTTCGCAGATCTAGATGAAGAAATTGAATTTGTAACTGGGATGTCTATCCCTGAATATACCGAACGCTTCGGCTGGCAACAGTTTCGTGAAGTTGAACAAAAAGTCGCTCATGATTTTTGTCGAAATTTTTCGGGAATCGTCGCGAGTGGCGGCGGAACAATTGAAAATAGTAAAAATCTTCAGAATCTGAAAAAAACTGGGAAGTTTCTCTTCCTTAACCCAGCGTTCCGAGATGTACGGAAGTACCTCCTCAAAGACACGACTCGCCCGCGACTCAATCCAGATATCCCACTAGCGCAAGAAATCGATCAGGCCTGGGACCAACGAAAAGGTATCTACGGCGCTACAGGGGATTTTGAAGTCGTACCCGACATCAAAAACGAAGACGTTGCCGGTGAGACTAAGCGTATCATCGAACAAATACCTACCAATGTGATACCAAGAGTTCCACAACAAAAACGTGTAGCCATCTTTTCTTCAAGCAACGGCTCGACTCTTGAAGGACTTTTTGAAGCACAAAAACGTGGTCGTATTCCAAATGTAGAGTTCTGTCTCTTTGTGTCCGACAGCAAAGATGCTGGTGCCGTTGCCAAAGCCAAGGAACTCGGCATTAAGGACATTGAGATCATCGAACCGCAAAAAGGCGAAGATAAAGAAGATTATGATCGCGAAATTATCAATCTTTTAAGAGAGTTCAAGCCAGACTTTATTCTATTGGCTGGTTGGATGCGAATCTTTAGCAAGCTGTATTGTGATCAGTTTGGTGACACAACGCTCAATGCACATCCATCACTACTGCCAAAGTATTCTGGCATGAAAGACATCGAAATTCATCAGCAAGTTCTCGAATACGAAGATAAATACACCGGCGCCACAATTCATCGTGTGATCCCAGAGGTCGACGCAGGAGACATTGTCGTCCAACGAAAGGTCCTCGTCGAAGAACACGATGACGTCGAATCTCTCAAAGAAAAAGTCCAGAAACAAGAAATCCTTGGTTTCTGTGAGTACCTGGAGAAGCGGTAGTTATTTCTAAATATTTCAATGATCTGATGTCACGATGTAAAAGTCGTGGCATTTTTTCTTTAAAATAAAACAACCCGTCATCCTGAGACACTTCCTGAGCGTAGTCGAAGAAAGTGGCGAAGGACCTCCCGTTAAAAATCGAGAGATAAATCTAGCCATCGAGGATTAAATCCTTTAATGAGATGTTCTTTTCGATATCTTTTCCAACCTTTGATTTGTTTTTCTCTTTGGGTCGCGTCACTAATACTTTCAAACAACTCATAATAAACTAAGTCAGTGCAATTATAACGGGCTGCAAAACTTTTTGGATTATACTTTTCCTTGTGTTCGAATGATCTCCTGTACAGATCATTGGTTACACCAATATAAAGAACAGTGCGAGCTGGATTCGAAACAATGTAGACGGCGGATTCTGGCATGATGAATTTGAAACGGGAGGTCCTTCGTCGCAATTGCTTCTCAGGATGACGGAATTTTTTTTAATTATTAATAAATCGGCAAGCCATCAACTTCACCTGAATTTCATCAAAAATTAACAATCAAAATCTTGCCTCCACAAAAAAAGGGCGGCTTATGAGCCGCCCCTAAGTTCTATATTCTAAGTTCTCAGATCTACCTGAGCGTATTGGCAATCGCATTGGTCGGCAGTCCTGGGAACTGGTACCCAGACAACCAATCAGTCGAACCCGGTACGTGTGGTCGGCCAGAGTGATCACTCCAGATAAACTGTGCTCCACTCGCTCGAACGGCATCAAGTGTACCTCTTTGGAAACTTCCGTCTCCGACCAGAGAGACGACAACTCCATCGTTGTCATTAAGATCTCCGGTATTTTCAAGTGTTGCGAGTACGGCAAAAGTTCGTGTCTGTCCAGCATCGAGATAAATCTCATCATTGGCGTCAAAGGTAGCCACGTTTCCATTTACATTCGTGGTAGTAAAGCGCTGTCGTTCGCGCACGCCTACTAATTCTACGAGCTGGAAATCACTGATGGATCCTCCATTGGCAAATTGCGCACCTCGTGGTGTCACCTGCAGACTAAATCGAGCAAACGAAACTTCATTGGCACCACCGTTTGTGATTTGGAAGCGTCCAACTTGATTGAGTGACCCGTCCATAAATAGTACTGGTTGCTCTGCCGGGAACGAAATACCTCCGCGCGTCGTCAGTGTTGCCTGTCCGACGGTAAAGGTCTCGCTGTCGATGGAAACATTCTTACGACTATCTGGCACTTCTCGGCCAGCCCCCACGCCAAAGAGTTCTATATCGCTAGCACTCAGTGTCAGGGTGAGACGGTTGTCGATATTATCTGTATTCGGGCTAGATTTAATGATCGCTTGGATCCCAAACCGAGAACGCGTGTTACGCGCAATGTAAGGCTGACTCTGATTTGAAATATCAAATGTCGCCACGCCATTAACGAAGCGAGTCGAATCTAAAATATTGCCACTTGCCAGGTCAACGAGATTGAGTTGGCTGACGAGTTGATCAGCATTATTCCCGTGCACGTTGCGCACGATCATTTCTTCAAGCAAGAAATCATCAAACGCGGCATTAAGTGTGAGCGCCATCAAGTAAGCTTTTTCACTGCCACCCAAAGGTCGTCCTTCGATCGTAGTATTGCTAAAGACATTAGCGGAACTACTGCCTCCGGCAGAGACAGAGCCTCGCGGATTGATCACTACATAGTTTGAAACCGTCCGTCCGCTGAGCGTCACATCTACAGATTCGTTCGAAAATTCTTTAACGGCATTTACATCAGACAACTTTACACGGAACGTGCCTGGTAGACGTGGGAAGATACTTGGATCCTCGATCCGAACCGCTACATCGATAGCACGATCTTCACTGCGAGCTAGTCGCAGGTTATTAAAATCAACCGTCGCAAATCCTTGGCGGTCAAAATCAAACGTTTCACCATCAACGACGAGTTCAAAGTGAGAAAAATCACTCACGACACCAGAATTATCTGTAATTTGGAAACGCATGTCCTCGATGTAAACCGCTGGCACAAAATCAGACGTTCGAACGGCATTATGAGATAATCCGATCCGGAAAAGATTTACCGGTGCGGCCGTAATTTCATTCACACTTTCACGCATTTCGATCGGTGTAACCGTCGCCCAAACTCCATTACGAGCGATATTCCGATCATTGACCGTTGGTCGGCTATAGGTTGGATTTTGATACAGTGGTCGATTGGTCAGCGTATTGCGATAACGTGTCTGTAGGTACTGCTGCCAACGAGAAGTCGGCGTAGAAGTCACCGTTGTTCGTTGTGGACGATAATGAGTCGTGCTCAGACGACGAGTTGTGGCCGTTGGGCGTCGCGTCGAATATCGAGGAGAAATATAACGACTCCACTTTCGATCTGAAACACTATCGCCCTGATGATAGCTTCGCCAATAATCCCAATAGTTAACGACTTCCGCCTCTGCCGGAGAAAAAGCCGGCATCAAAGCCAAAAATCCAAAAGCCAACAGTAGTTTTTTCATGTGTATATTTCGTTTAGAGATAGGGGTTGTGTTATTTCTACTCCTTTAGACGGAACGGAGCAAGGTTTGTGACGTGAAGTAGTAACAAAAATTACAAACCCGGGTTCTAGTTTTTTTAAGATGACGATATTTTGTCTATTGCGGACGAATGGGCAATCCACTACCTTCACCTCAACTTCATCTAAACTTCACAAACCCCCACTATCAACCATCCACCATTCACCATTAACCACCCTACTCCCGCTGGCAGAATCACCCATTCCATGCTATAATAACGTGACAAATGGCCTCTAAAAAATCTGCCAAAACCCTCCTGCGACTCAGAGTCCCCAAACTCAACACTCGGGGACCGCTCGCTTTCGAGCAATTTTTGGCAAATCTGCATGGTCTTCTCAGCAAAGCTGCGCGGCAGGCCAGGGACGAATCGATTAGCTTCGAGATTGTAAATCTCGAGGGCCGGATTTACTTTTATATCATTGTCCCCTCTCACCTCAAGACACTGGTCTCATCGCAGCTCTACTCACAGTACCCGCAGGTCGAAATCGACGAAGCGGCAGAGTACCTGACAAAAAAGATCACCAAGGGGAAAAACATCCTCACCGCGGAGCTACAACCCGCTCTGCCGCCAATGTATCCGTTTAAACGGTACCCGCAGTTCGAGGACAAACTCCAGCAAACCCTCGAAGACCCCATCGGGCCAATTACGGCTTCGCTGACCCACCTGCACGGACCAACGGACACCGCGGTAGTGCAATTCGTGATCAACCCGATCCCAACCGACTGGAACAAGGCGGCGAAAAATACCTGGCGTCGATTTTTCCAACCTGGAATTTGGAAATGGCAGCGCTGGCAACGCTGGTACACGAATCAGCGTCTGAGCTTCAATCGCACCGAAAGGTATCTCAAGTCTCCACTCTGGGGACTCATCCTCATGTTTGCTGGCTGGGGCCGATCAACGGCCGAAGACAGTCGACAGGATGATCAGATGGAACGCACATTGGATCGTGAATCTCAGACTTCTAATCGACACGACCGAGAGACCCTTTTCTCAGCTGGTTTTGACAAGATCAGTCGTCTCAATTTCGCCACCAATATCCGCGCTATCTATCTACATTCTGACCCCGACCCACTTCATGCTGAAGCCAAGATCCGTGAAATCGCGGGAAGTTTCCAGCCGTTTTCTCTGGCAGAAATGAACCACTTCGACATCGCGCATGTCGGTCGTGATGGTAAATCTATGAGTTGGAAAAACTTCATCCGCCGTGCCAGCCATCATCCCTTCGCCCTCAGCCAGGAAGAACTAGCGACCATGTTTCATCTGCCAACTGAAATTGTCAAAACCTCAGGCATCCACTGGATTGAATCTCTCAAACTCGAACCACCGGCCAATCTTCCGCAAAGCGAAAATAACCTCACGCTTATCGGACAAACAAACTTCCGTCGCAAGGCTATCGACTACGGTATCCGCCCTGTTGATCGCCGCCGGCACGTCTACATCATCGGAAAAACTGGGATGGGAAAATCAACCCTCCTCGAAAACATGATCTATTCCGACATCATGGCCGGCAAAGGCGTAGCCGTGATTGATCCGCATGGAGATCTAGCCGAAGCCGTCATTGGTTTCGTTCCCAAACACCGTACCAACGACGTGGTACTTTTTGATCCTGCGGACAAAGACTTCCCGATGGCTTTCAATATGCTCGAAGGAAAGAATCCCGAGCACCGCGCCTTGATTGCTTCTGGACTCGTAGGCGTCTTTAAGAAACTCTATGCCGATTCTTGGGGGCCTCGTCTCGAGCACTTTTTGCGCAATACTATCCTGGCCCTGATCGAAGCACCAGACACCACGATGCTCGGGATCACACGCATGTTGGTCGACAAATCATATCGCGGCAAGATCCTGCACTTCGTACAAGATCCAATGGTACGTAACTTTTGGGAGACAGAATTTAACGCGCTCTCACCACAAAAGCTTGCCGAGGCCGTTGGACCAATTCAAAACAAAGTCGGACAATTTCTCTCGGCTCCGATAATCCGTAACATCGTTGGCCAACCAAAATCCACGCTCGATCTACGATTCTGTATGGACAAGGGCAAGATCGTAATCGTAAATCTGTCAAAAGGAAAAATCGGTGAAGACAACTCTGCCATGCTGGGATCACTCCTGATTACAAAGTTCCAACTCGACGCTATGAGTCGTGCCGACATTCCCGAATCTGAACGCCGTGACTTTTCACTGTTTGTCGATGAGTTCCAAAACTTCGCCACCGAATCATTTGCCACGATCCTCTCTGAAGCTCGTAAGTACAAACTCTCACTTACCATGGCCAATCAGTACCTCGAGCAGATGACCGATGAGGTCTCGGCGGCGGTCTTTGGGAATGTGGGGAGTCTGATCTCGTTTCAAGTAGGGATTAACGACGCCAAGATCCTCGCCGAACAATTCGATGAAAATATCGTCGAACCGATTCACCTGGCCACGATACCCAAATACCAAATCTACAACCGCATCATGGTCGATGGTTTGACGACCCCAACCTTCTCCGCCAAGACGTTTCCTCCACCAGATATCGACTACGGCGAAGAAACCATGGAAGAACGGATTGAGAAAATCCGTAATTTTTCACGACAACGCTACACCAAACCGCGCGACAAGATTGAGGAAAAGATCATGCGGTGGTCACGATCTGAGAATGAAAAGAAGAAGAGCAAGAAGGACAAAGAGAAGGGTAAATAGTTAACAGTTAACAGATAACCGTAAGCACAGGTCACGACCTGTCCCTTGTCCATGTGCTGTAGGGGTCGAAGAGCTTCAACCCACTTGCAATATGCAAAAATTATTGCATTTTATTGAATTTTAGTGTAAAATAAAATTGTACAGAAATCTATATGATTACTGTCTTCTAATTCCGGCGGGCATTTCTCGTTGCCCCGAGGAGCGCTCAACAGCGCTCACAAAAAAGTGAGGTGTACTAACATCTCCGCCTGCTGGAGGGTCGACGATATCATGCGTCGGCCCACTCTTTTTTCATTGACGCTAAACAATCAATTGATACAACCAAGCTGTGTGATATTCCCGTCTTGAGGCGTATCACTAATATTTCAGCTCAGGAGAGGAACGCGACCCTAGGTCTCCTCACGCACTCTCCAGCTGACCCGGACAGGCGCCTATCCTGCGCCTGTCCACCCAACCCAATTTGACAAAGAAACAGTCACCAGTAGAAACGAGGCCTGTGGCTTTGTTTAGCTTTGCTATCTCAAACCACGCAAATCAGTCGTCAGGACAAATACAATAAACGTCTAACGACTTGGTGGAGAGATTCAGAGTGTGTCTTATCAAACGATTACAAAACTAGACCCCTGGATCACGCATGACCACTCGGATGGCCGATACTTGTATCGCGCCATCCATTTTTTTAAAGCACGACCATTGACTTTTAATAAAAAGTGATTATCAAGAAAATGTGGAGAGACCGATCTACTGTGCACCCATTGTTTGATCGGTTGAGCGTACAGAACCAATAAGAACTATGCCGTTCGCTTCGACCCCGAAGAGTCTCCCTAACTAAGAAAGCTTTAATCGATGTCAATTTAAGATTAACTTTCGCCCGAGGATTAGCACGCTGCTGATCCTCTTTTTTAAAATACATGTATTGATTTTTTCGGAAAAATCATTAAAGATAGCTATGTGGAGAATGGCAAAGCCGAATAAACTCCAGGGTTTTGCTGGGCACCTACCCTGTTGCCTACCACGCACCAAGCCTGTATAGGTAGTGGTCTTCTCCCTTCTGTTGGTCCGACAGTACTGGACCCTGGAGATTCATATCTGATTAACCCCAGTTGAATCTCCAGTCTTTTTTATATGGGCAAAAATTGACTTTTTCACAAAAATTAATATAAAATAATTTCGTTCGAGGAATTCTATGCTAGGCACATACTCCTCGACTGGCTGCGTTCTCCAGTGCAGCAAACAGGCCAGCGGTTGTCCCCCAAACTCCCGCTGGTCTCTTATTTCTAGTTTCTTTATTTTATTGACATTTATGTATTTTTATATTAAAATAAATATGTGTAAGATTTAGATTTTCGAAAGAAAATATTAAATACTTACTAATGAATTCGACTCAGACTGCGGCCCTCACCCTGACCCCCATCGCTTGGGCTCCCCTAGTCGAATCACAAGGCTAACCACGTTAGAATTAACTTTGAAAGGCATTCCGTGGTTAGCCTTTTTCCTTTCTGTTATCTGCTCGCCGCTCTCTGCTCACTACCTACCACTATCTCAACGCCTTCAAAGCCCGAATCAACGCTTTGCGCACGGCCTCAGCTTGCGCGGGAGAGACTTTCACCTTGGTCTCATGGGCGACTCGATTACGCAGATTGTGCGCCCGCCAGACGGCTTTAGTATTGGGAAAACGATCAGCAAACTTCGTGACTAGCTCAGCCGCTTTTTGCTTGTCACTGACCATAGACTGCAAGGCGGCTATAAAATGTTTATGCGCCATCAGGACAGCATGTTCCGGGTCAAGTTGATTGGTCGCTACGATACTCCGCAAGGTTTGACTCAGGACTTTTGCGTCTAGCACTACCTGCTTGGTTTTGGCGCGCCACAGAATCCAAAGACCAAAGCCCAAGATCATCAACAAAACCAACCAAATGATATCCATTAAAAATATACTAACCTAAATCTGAGATAAAAAAAACCGCCTCCGAGGAGACGGTCTTTATTCCTGTTGGGTAAATAAGGGCTTATTGTGGGTAGACTCGAAACGAATCAAAGATTCGTTTAGTCGTTTCTGTGTATTGTCCCGCATCACGAACATTGGCTACGGCTTCCACCATGAAGGCTCCACCATTACCAGTCGATACAAAGTATCGATTGAATGTCTGAGATCCTACGAACGGAATGTAAGCGTTAAATCGCTCTGTATAGGTATCAGTCATGATCGCTAGTCGATTGAGGACTGTATCTGTTTGTCGACTATCTCGCAGGATACGGCTCGTGATCTCGAGTTTTCCAGATCCGCCGACCAGTCGGTAATTTTCAGCTTTACCGAGCTGGGCTGCACAAGTAACGAAACCAGTTCCACAAGTTTGAGAATCGTATTTTTTGACACGCACCATGTAACTCGAATCAGGATTGGTGTACATGTGAACACCTCCAGCATTGTGTCTCAGCGTCCAACCTTTCGGTAGGAGCAGAGAAAACGCATCGTTTTCATAGGTGTAAAGTGATGACTGTACTTGTTGTACCACGGTTGGAGTGATCACCGGTCGAGCGATACTTGTAGTATGAACGGTTCGTTGTGTATTTGGTGCGATACGATTGGTAGATGGGCGCACCATGAGCTGTCGATTTACGACATTTCCTACCGCCCCTCGGTTGAAGGCTTCACGAGATCCTCGGTAGTTTTTGAGACGAAGCTGGTTTGCTCCGTATCGATTTGTGCGTTGTGCATTACGAAGGATCATACGACGCGTGAGATTCGCATTAAGGCCTTCGGTGTGGCGTCGATGTTCAACAAAATTTTGAGGTTGGGTGATGTAGGCGTGGTAGGCTCGAGGAGAAGCCTCCATAAGCGGCAGGCTAAATCCAGCTGCAAGCAATGCAAATCCGAGACTAAAGACAATGGTTTTTTTCATGTTAGGGGTAGATATATTAATGTTTTGTGAAATGTTTATTGGAATCTAAAAGTTTCGAAAATCTGGAAAGCACGCTCAGAAGCCGTTGTTTTTTCGCTTCGTTGAGAAACCGCTTCGATCCGCATCAGCGTATTATCAAGTGGATTGAGCGCTGTGTAGATATAGTACGTTAGCGGCACTCCGTTTACGACGGCGTCAAAACTCTCAGTAATCGTCGGGAAGTAATCAAAAGTTTCGTGCTCCGTTTGATTCCAACGAGGCTCTGTCACCACATTTTGAACCGCTGCAAAGGCTGAAGACTGTCGGAATGCTTGGTTGTAAGTCTGACCACAAGTCCAGAAATTCGTTACCGTACATCGATTATCTCCTAGACTGAGGACTCGGTAGGCCAAACTTGTGTCGCTCCCGCGGTATTCACCATTTGAAGTCTGTGAAAAACCACCCGGCATAGCAATAGCGTAAGAACCTGATGAAGCCATAGCCGTGGCGTAATTAGTAGCATTTTGGCTGCGCGTGACTGGATCATAACCAAGTCTGTCTACATAATCACCCTCTTGGATGATCAGATATCGATCTTGGTATGTATTTGCGTAACGAGTCATAAGGGCCGGATCTGTCGGTCGCTGATTACGAAGCTCAAAAGCGTGCGGAGCTTGAGGAGCTTGCAATGTCTCGCGTGATTGACAACCAGTCGCACCACATCGGTAGTAATCCCGGTGAAACTGTTGGTAGTACTTGATAGGGGCAACGCGCTCAGTGTGAGGACGCACCGCTAGATCGTGATGATCATGTGTTTGATAAAAATAATGCGCAGAGCTCGTACCAAAAAGTGACGTAGCCATGAACATTGCGCCGAAAACGAAAGCCAATTTTTTCATGTGGGGGTTAATGAGAAACAATTAATAATATAAACCGTTAGACGATCACTTTTGTGACGCTCTTGGTTTTTTTTATTTTCTTTACTCTTTTAATTAAAATCAAAATTTATGTCAAACATTTTTACTGCTTTCCATAAATCATAGAAGTAATCAAGGCATTGAGTTTCCGATCATTCGATAGCAAAGATTCGAAGTCTTCCGGTGCTGCAATTTGCGCGTGCCAAACATGACCCGAAATCGGTTCTCTCCAAGTCAAGAAGCCATAACGCTGAGATTTACCATCGACTCTGTAGAGACTATAAAAGGCAAAATCGCTCCGATCACGTTTTTCTGGCGTAAGAGAGAGACCATAACTGCGATCTAAAAGGAGCCTGAGACCGACTCGAAACTCGGCAAATTCAGACTGGATTGATTGGTGATGCGGGCGAAGGCAGTTTTGAATTACATTAGGAGATTGCGAGTTACACTGCATTTCTGTGGCCCAGATTTTGATCTCCGCGGCTGATAACTGGTCATCGATGACAAGTTCCCCAGCGTTATCGGTAAGCGTGTCACTCTCCACCACAAAACTGCGTGGTACTTCGATTGAGAAGTTAACCCCTGCCGGCTCAACGACTCGCACATCCTTCTGGGAATAAAGTGTTTTTTGAGTACGTGGTGCTGTAATCGAGACTCGTTTTTCGTCTCGCAGAGCTCTGCTAAATTTGATCCGGTCTCGATGCTGTGAAACCGTTGTCGTATCGGCCCACATGGTATTTAGGATTCGATTCGCTCCGTTATTTTCTGCTAACAAGCCAGTGATTGGACCGGAAAACTCTGCGGTCCATAAATATTCTGAATTCCGTGCTTGGAATAAAAACTGTGCGTGTCTCATAGTGCCTTTTTCGATGAGAAAAAATCGTCCAGTGTTGTTGGGTAGCGTCTGCTGAGCACTCACGACATTGTTGCGCCAACGCAGATCACGATTTTCAAGTACCTTCGCTCCTGGATGATTGGCTAGCATGTCTGCTTGCTGTGCTTGCCAGTAACGCCGAAAACAATCAAAAAAGGCTACTCGCCCCCCACTACAAAGTTGATCGGTGGCGCGGATCACAATCCGATCTCCAATATCACTCCCGAGGATAAACTCTCCCTGATTAGAATCCAAGAGATCTACCATCAGAGAAAAATCAGCTGGCACTGTCACACTAAAGTCGAGTCGTTGGGATTTGAATTGTTTGGTGGGAGATTGATTGGTGCGAAGACTGCTGACACTCGCTCTTCGAGCTAAGAAACGCGCTCGAAGACGGCTTCGGATGTCAGTTTTTTTAGTTATTTTTGCCTCGGCATTTGGGGCTTCAACCCGCACCCGATCTTCAATCGATGGAGCTAGCACACTACGGTGATAGTCCAGAACTGAAGCCTGCGCCGCAAATGAAAACCCTAACACCACCGTTGCCAACAAAAATTTTCGCATCAAAAAAGATAAATAACGTTCCAAACCTAAAACAAGCCTCGTGGCTTGTCAAAACGGTCGCGTCGCCAAGGTTACTTGGTACCGATCACATACCTTCGATAGAGATCTTCGATTCGATCAACCGTTGATTGAAGTAGATCTGCCAAGATTTCTCGTAAGTGTCGGATCTCGAGCAGGACCTCTTCGAGTCGTGAAGCAGAAAAATTCTTGGAGTTTTGGATCTTCGTGGCTTCTGCTACGAGTTTTCGAGTTCGTTTCTCAAGGGCTTTACGAACTTTTTTGCGCTGGACAACCGGGGCCGGCAGCTTGTGATGCTTTGCGGTTGCTTTTCCGCCACCCGCAAGCAAACCAGCAACTTGATGAGAGATGATTTTGAGACCTTTTTTCTTGGTTTTTTTTGCCTGAGGAATGTTTTCTCCAGCATTTTCACCCACGATTTCAGACACTCGACCTGTCTCTAGCGAAGCCTCTTCTAGGACATCACTTGAGAGATCCAATGAACCAAGTTGTTCATTGATCTGGGCTTCAAAGCTATTGTTTTTTTCGGGTGTAGCCGTGCTCATGTGCCTTAATTATACCATAAATTAGATCTTTTTTCCACTGAACAACCATCAACTGTTAACCAATCACTATTGACCATTCACTATGCATCAAATGTTCCCAAAACTCGATAACCAGACACAAGCCCGGCAAAAGCCTCTTCGATATCAGCAAATGAAGACATAGACACTTTGGCGTCTACAAAGAACAGATAGCCTCCGTAGTCATTTCCTCTCCGTCGCGAGTCGAGTTTGATCAGGTTTATGTTATGATCAGCCATCAACTGCAATACCGAAGCCAAATTTCCTGACTTATCGGCCTCGAACCAAAACACCAAACTTACAAATTTTGCATCCGAAACCACTGCTTGATTTTTTTTGATTTCAATAAATCGAGTCTCGTTTCCCGCTGGCTGTAAATCTCTTTCCAAGATCTGCAATCCCAGTCCTTGAACCAATGAATCACCACCGATAACGGCTTGTTGGAGATTTTGTTGGGCGACTAATCTTTGGGCGGCAAGCGCCGTCGAACGAGCCGGGCGCAGACTAACGTCAGGCAATAATTCGAGTAATTTAGCACGACTCTGAGCCAAGGCTTGAGGATGCGAAGCAACGGTTTGGATCTGGGTCAGATTCGCCCCAGGAAGCGCCAATAGATGTTGCTCAATAGCCACGGATCGACTAGCGGTTATCTGTAGATCTTCGAAAGCAAATAACGCATCTAGTGTGTCGAGAACCGATCCATTGTTTGAGTTTTCATAGGGCACAATTCCACACTCACAACGCCCTTCTGCAACTGCTTGAAAAACCTCACGAATCCGTGGGAAATAAACTTTGTCTTCGGTGTCGAGGAAATGATTTACCGCTTGATCGGTGTGAGAAAAGGCTTCACCGAAGACCGCCACCTGGCCCTTCTGGGCCGAAAGGTCTACCGAAACTTCATTGTCACTTAGTGACATAAACTGCTGCGAAGCGGCATAGGCTTGCGCACAGAATTCTGGAGTTAAATATTCTTCAATTTGATCAAAATTTTTGATCAATAATTCACGATCACCACTATCAATCAAGGTCTTCAGACGATCTAAAGCGGATTGAAAGCGCGCCGTAAATTTCGGCCCACTCTGATTGAGCGTGGCAATATCGATATAAAGCCCGGGATCCTGAGCGAACATCCGCCCCATCACTTGCAACTTCGCTCGATACGAGGGTGATGACACACGCCAGATCGTTTCGAAATCCAAGCCCGAGTCGCGTAATGTCTCCCCCATCACCAGATCCGACAGATGCGAGACACACTGCACGACTCCCATCACGTCATCATGTTGTTCAGGCGTCATTTCGATCAGGTCGAAGTCTGACAACATGGCTAACAAAGAGTCTAAAGCCGATACATTAATCCGAGCCGGACAATAAATAAACGGCTGACCCGCGATCGCCGGCAATGGTCCAAAAAGCGGATGCAGGCCGCAAACCTGAGCTTTAGATTCTAGCATTGCCGCCACTGGTCCTTGTTTGATACTCGTGATATCCGCCCAGATCTGGTCGGCTCGACTCTCCGCTAGACATGCTCGGATTACTGCATCGGTGACTTGAATCGGCACGGCAAAGATTACCAGATCACACTTTTGAACAATATTTTTGTTCGAAACATCAGTGTCACGTCCCGACACCAGGACTTCTCGGTCTGGAAAACGCTGACGCCAGTGATCGGCCAGGCGCGCCCCCAGGCCTCCCACACCACCAATGATACCGATTGAGTTAATCTGCACGGGAGACAATGTACTAGAAGAGGATTTATTTGACAAAATTTAATAAAGCTTTAAAAAATAACCAATGAGCGCAGAGAAAAAAAATATCATAGCGTACGATGACCAATTGTACTGGCAAAACAAAGGCGATCTTCTGGAACGTCTAAATGTAACTGTTGGGCAATTCGACTTAATTTGTACTGCACTGGACCAAAGAAAAGTATCTTATTCTCGTTTCAAAGAAAAAAACGGCAGCGCTGGCACAACTCTAAAATTTAATCTCCAAGCATTTCAAAAGTTTATTGAGGATCATCCAGAAATTTTAGTTCAAAGAGTTTTTCTCGATACGGAATACGCAGACATTGAAGAGCCTACACTTCCTGCATCAAAAAGTTCGGCTTATTATGCTGAACTTCTACAGCAAAAGATTCTTGCTGGCGAAAAGACTGATAAATTTCGCGATCGCACACTCCTTGCAGATCCTCATGCAGAATTAAGTGAATCAGAAGCTTTCTCTCCTAAGAATAACCAATACAGCCTTGTAACTCAATTGGCTCACACTATTCGCAACAACGCCAATCAATTTTCCTAGAAAATTTGACAATAAAACAAACCTACCTTAAAGTTCCTGACTGTAATGATCTTTGCATCTATCGTACTCGTGCTGATTAGCCTCCTCGTGGTTCTCCCACGGGCGGTAAGAGTGCATGCGTAAATAGATCAAACAAGTTACAACAAGCACCTCACCGCTCCAACCGGTGAGATTTTTTTATAAATTAACTTTTAACAACATGACAGAATCTCCAATCTTTCAAACCGATCAGATACCTCCCGGTAGCGTCTTATCAGATACCATTAACTTTTACATGATGGCTAGACAAGGAAATACAATTGTGAGGCATCCAGACTCTCAGATAGATAGATCTAACTGTTGGAATCTAAAAAGCGTAAAAACTGAGAAGGGAGAGACTGTCCAAATCTACATAGACAGAGTATGGCTGGAAGAACATCAGCAAAAAATGAGACAGGCGATAAACGGAATTGCTCCGACTACCGGTGTAACTGAAAAAAGCCAAGAATATTTCTCATTCAGAGCTTTAGAGGCTCTACAAAATTACTTCAACTAACCTTAAATAATATTATGGAAATTAATTTCGAAGACATATCACCAACATCAAGTGCTCGAGAGTTTTTAGCCAATAGAGCCATTCCAAATCTCATAAAAATAACGCTCAACAGCCCGCGTCATTGCGGGAAAATAAATTGGCAAGACCGAGAACAAGTTGCTGATTTTATGCGCGACTTTGAAGCACAAGCAGATCTTCCATCACAAATAGCTGAGAGTTTATTTCGAAGACAAGAAGTAACTATGCGTCGAACTCTATACAAAATGATTACACAAGCCAAAGTGACCGATGTATCCGAATCAAAAGCTGCCTAATAGTATCACCTCATGACTCCTTCTTCCCCGGCTGTCGCTCCAACTCTAGAAGATAAAATATCTGTAAATGATCTAGTCAGTGCCGTACTGACATTGCCACAGTGGGAATGGTTGCGTCCATCTGCATATCGTGGCCAAGATGAAGAGTATGCTAATCAAGTAAGAAAAAATGCCGCGGCCATCACTGCTGACGCAGTTGACGCATGCCCATTGGATGACAGGAGTGTTGAATTTTACTTTGAAAACGAAGCCGAAATTGACGAAGCAATAATCACCGACATCATCGACCGCCGCCAAAACGCGATCCGAGTTGTGGCTGATAGAGATACAAAAACCGAACACACAGACGATAATGAAATCGACATCAGCAACAAAAAAGCCTTTTACGACAGCATTGGATTTAAGCACAACACTCACACCCCCCAGGAAGTCATAGACATCCTAGAAGACAAAGGATTCGTTGCTGAAACTCCGAAACATCATTCAATACCCTATAAACATAAAGAATTTGGGATTACGATTATTATTTGTACGCAAAATAAAAAGCGGCTCATTAAGAATATTAACGTCTTCGTAAACGGCCAGCCGCTCCGGTAAATCACTCAGCTTAGTCTGTGAAATAAATGAGTGATGCTGGTCATCACTCGCTCTTTAACATTTCGACTTACCAGAGGGGATACACCTGGATTTTGGGATTAGTATTGAGGGCCATGCGCACCTCGAGATTACTCAGAATTCAGATCGATCCTCTCAGGGGGAAAACTAAAACTAAAAAGACAGGAGTTAAAATTGTCTAAATATCCACTTACCACCGCAATCATTGCAAAAACCTCTTCTGAATCGGGTCCTGGGAGAATATCAATTGGGTATGATCAGTCTCCAGAAATGGAGCCTGTTAGTCTATTTGTCCATCATTCAACACTCAAAGCATTCTACAGCAACGGAGGGATGAATGAGATTGAAAGAATCTTCAAGGACGAGTCCAAAGGACCTGGAAAATTTCTTTTTGACCGATCATATGGAAACAAGGTTGTGGCTGGAATAGCGGCAAATAGCGGTAGTTACAAAGTAACTGTTCTGGACGTGCATGAAGCCAAAATAATGTTTAGTCCAGAATTGAAACCGCGTCGTCAGCTTGTAAAAACGTAAAAATAAGTTTCCCCCTCGAGGGGATCTCTCCACCTCGGCCGCTCACAGTGATGTGGGTTGGCCGGGGTTCTTCTATGTCTCTAAAAACTCCGTCAAAAAACGATCGGTCATCCCCGCAATGTAATCACACACCCGCT